>CBFHUP010000010.1:302-52267 GCA_965659115.1 uncultured Flavobacteriales bacterium
GGAGCCCTCACCACGACCAACTCGCTTGCGCTGCTTGATGGAACCCTTTGCCGGTTTGAGGCTATTGAGATTCATGATTGTGCTGGATGGGGATTATTGTTCTTCAACCTTGACGAGGTGGTTCACTTTGCGCACCATGCCCAAAATCTGGGGGGTGGCTTCGTGCTCCACAGGGTTGTGCAATTTCTTGATGCCGAGTGCCTGAAGCGTCAGCTTTTGGCGCTTTGGACGGTTGATGGCGCTGCGCACCTGGGTGATCTTGATCTTGGCCATGGTGCTTATCCGTTAAATACGCGGTTGACGGAAATGCCACGCAAGTCAGCAACGTCTGATGCACTGCGCATCATGGTCAATGCCTTAAAAGTGGCTTTCACCACGTTCTGCGTGTTGGAGGATCCCAATGACTTGGCCAGAACGTCCTTGATGCCTGCGCTCTCGAGCACGGCACGCATGGCACCACCCGCAATCACTCCAGTACCTGGAGAAGCTGGCTTTACCAATACCCGCGCTCCGGCGAATACGGCCTCCTGAGCGTGGGGCACAGTTCCGTTGATCACGGGAACGTCCACCATGTTTTTCTTGGCGTCCTCAATTCCCTTCTGAATCGCTGTTACGACTTCACGGCTGCGGCCGGAACCATGTCCCACCTTGCCCTTCTCGTCACCGACCACGACAATCCCTGTAAAGGTGAATGTGCGGCCACCCTTGGTGGTCTTGGTCGAACGGTTGATCGTGACCAAACGGTCCTTGATGTCGCTCTCCGGTTGGTTGTTCCGGTCGTCACGCCGACGGTTGTTGTTGTCTCTCATAATGACTTCAGAATTTGAGGCCGCCTTCGCGGGCAGCATCGGCGAGGTTCTTCACACGTCCGTGGTACAGGTAACCGTTGCGGTCGAACACCACATTCTCGATTCCAGCGGCCTTTGAGGCCTCTGCAATCTTGGTACCGACCAACTTCGCCTGTTCTGCTTTTGCAACACCCTGGGCTTCCGGGATGGTGCGTGAGCTGGCACTGGCGAGGGTCTTTCCAGACAGGTCGTCTACGATTTGCGCGTAGATCTGCTTGTTGGAACGGAATACGGACAAGCGGGGACGCTCGGCCGTTCCGCTGATTTTGCCTCGGATGCGCGCTTTGATGCGCATGCGGGTCTTGAGTTTCTTGCTGGCTACAGACATGTCGAATGCAATTACTTGGCAGCGGACTTACCGGCCTTGCGACGGATGTACTCGTCAGTGAAGCGGACACCTTTGCCTTTGTATGGCTCAGGCTTGCGCAGTGAACGGATTTTAGCAGCCACTGTTCCGAGCAGCTGCTTATCGTGCGACTCGAGGATCACTTTGGGGTTTGAACCCTTCTGAGACTCCGCGGTCAACTTGATTTCTTTGGGCACCTCGATGATGATGGGGTGGCTGTAACCCAAAGCCAAGGTCAATTGCTGACCAGACGCTTGGGCACGGAAACCGACACCTACCAACTCGAGCTCCTTCTTGTAACCATTGGTTACGCCCTCTACCATACCTGCACACAGCGAACGGTAAAGACCGTGCTTGGCGCGGTGGTCTGGCAAGTCGGAGCTGCGGCTAAACAACACTTCGTCGCCGTTGACCTCTACCGCAATGACAGGGTCAAACGGGGTATTGAGCTCCCCTTTTGGACCCTTCACCTTGATCACGGATGCGTCAACACTTACGGTGACTCCGGATGGGATGGCTACGGGCGCTTTTCCAATTCTGGACATGGTCGTTCTCTTTACTCGGATTAATAGACGTAGCAGAGGACTTCGCCTCCAACGTTCATGTGCTTGGCCTCCTTGTCCGTCATCACCCCTTGTGAGGTGCTCAGGATGGAAACACCCAATCCGTTCAAGATACGCGGCAGGTCATTTGCACCGCGATAGGTGCGCAAACCTGGCTTGCTCATCCGCTGCATCTCAGTGATGGCGGGACGGCGTGTCTTGGGATGGTACTTCAAGGCAATCTTAATGGTGCCTTGTGGACCGTCCTCCACGAACTTGTAAGACAGGATGTATCCCTTGTCAAACAGGATTTTGGTGATTTCCTTCTTCATGTTGGACGCGGGAATATCCACCACTTTGTGGCCGGCCATTTGACCGTTACGGATGCGCGTCAGGAAATCGGCGATAGGATCTGAATGCATGGCTTACCAGCTTGCTTTTTTCACTCCCGGGATCTTGCCCTCGAGTGCCATTTCACGGAAAGTCACTCGGCTCAAGCCGAATTGACGCATATACCCACGTGGACGTCCAGTGAGTTGGCAACGGTTATGCAAACGCACCGGAGAAGAATTCTTCGGCAGCTTTTGCAATGCGTCCCAATCACCTGCGTCCTTCAACGCCTTACGCTTTGCGGCGTATCGGGCGACAAGTCGCTCGCGCTTGCGCTCACGCGCTTTCATCGATTCCTTGGCCATATCTGGTCGTTATCGGGGATTCAGTTCTTCTTGAAAGGGAAACCGAACGCGGCGAGAAGCTCTTTGGCCTCTTCGTTGGTCCGGGCATTTGTGACAATGGTGATGTGCATCCCGTTGAGGTGCTTCACCTTGTCAAGGTCGATTTCCGGGAAAATAATTTGCTCTTGGATGCCGAAGCTAAAGTTGCCTCGCCCATCAAATCCAGTCGCTTTCACGCCTTGGAAGTCACGGGTACGTGGCAAAGCCACATTGATCAGGCGATCGAGGAACTCGTACATGCGCTCACGACGGAGCGTGATGCGCGCACCTACGGGCATGCCTTTACGCAACTTGAAGTTTGAAACGTCCTTGGTAGAGACAGTAGATACCGCCTTCTGACCACAGATCTGGTTCAATTCTTCGATGGCACCATCCACAATCTTGCGATCGGTAATGGCTTTTCCGAGGCCCTGATTGAGACAGATCTTCTCAATCTTGGGGACCTGCATGGAACTCTTGTATTCGAAGCGTTCCTGGAGCTTGGGTACGACATCTGCGTCGTACTGCTCTTTGAGTCGGGGTACGTAGCTCATCAGTTCAGCGTTTGATCAGATTTCTTGCTGTAGCGGACCAACTTCCCATCGTCGCCACGGCGGCGTCCGACACGGGTAGTGTCTCCGTTTCCGTCCATGACCATCACATTGGAAATGTGGATGGGGGCCTCCTTCTTTTCGATGCCTCCTTGCGGATTGGCAGGGCTGGGCTTCACGTGCTTGGTCACCACGTTGACACTCTCGACCAAGACGCGGTCTTCCTTGCGGAGCACCTGCATCACCGTTCCGGTCTTGCCCTTGTTTCCGCCTGCGATCACCTTTACGGTATCGCCCTTTTTGATTTTGACTCGCTTGTACATCATCGTAGGGGTTAGAGCACCTCAGGTGCGAGCGAAACAATTTTCATGAAATCCTTCTCGCGCAGCTCTCTGGCCACTGGGCCAAAAATCCGAGTACCTCGGATGTCGCCGCCCTCATTGAGAAGGACACAGGCATTGTCATCGAAACGGATATAAGACCCATCTGGACGGCGAACCGCCTTTTTGGTCCGTACGATGACAGCCTTGCTGACGGTTCCCTTCTTCACACCGCCATTGGGTGCCGCATCCTTCACGGTAACGACCACCTTATCGCCGATGCTGGCGTAGCGCCGACGTGTACCACCGAGCACACGGATACACAACACTTCTCGTGCTCCGCTGTTGTCGGCAACACCCATCCGGGATTCTTGCTGGATCATGGCTCTTCAGTTTTCTTTATTAGAGGACCTCTATTACTTGGCCCTTTCGATCACCTCTACGAGGCGCCAGCGCTTGTTCTTGCTCAAAGGACGCGTCTCCATGATGCGCACCGTGTCACCAATGCCGCAGGTGTTCTGCTCATCGTGCGCGGTGAACTTCGTGGTACGCTTCACGTACTTGGAGTACTGAGGATGCTTCTCCTTGTACTCGACCGTCACCGTGATGGTCTTCTCCATCTTGTTCGAGGTGACGATGCCCTGACGCACCTTCCGAAGGTTGCGCTTGTCCGTGGACTGCTCAGTTGCGGTTTGCTCGGCGGTCATGACTTCTGTTCTTCAGCTTTAGCGTTCTTCCGTGCGGACAATTCCGTCATCATGCGCGCAATGTCGCGGCGCTTCTGACGCAATTGAAAGGGGCTCTCAAGTCCCGCGATGGTGTGATTGAACCGCAACTTCTGCAGGGCTTCACGCTCTCCAGCGATACGCTCCTTGAGGTCGAGGTCACTCAAACCGGTGATTTCGTTCATTTTCATGATTCCCTCAATTATCAGTTGTTGTAACGGGCAACGAAGCGGCAGCGAACCGACAACTTCTGAGCACCGAGGCGCAAGGCCTCTTGTGCTACGTTGGCTGGAACCCCGTCTACTTCGAAGAGTACACGTCCAGGCTTCACAGGAGCCACCCAGTGGCTCACCGCACCCTTACCCTTACCCATACGTACTTCGAGGGGCTTTGAGGTGATGGGCTTGTCCGGGAAAATCCGGATCCATACCTGGCCTTCACGCTTCATGTAGCGGTTGATGGCAATACGTGCAGACTCGATTTGGCGGGAGGAAATGAATCCCATATCCGTCGTCTTGATGGCATAAGTGCCATAAGCGATGGAGCTGCCACGCTGAGCAAGGCCGCGCACGCGGCCTTTCTGCATCTTTCTGAATTTCGTTCGTTTCGGCTGAAGCATATCTTCCGAAGTTTAGCTGCGGGGTTCACGACGACGACGGCGGCGCTCAGGGCGCTCTCCTCCACGGCCTCCGCGTTGGCCACGCTTGTCGTCTTTGGTTGGGTTCGCTGGACTCAAGTCCTGCTTGCCGTACAACTCTCCACGGAATACCCAAACCTTAACGCCGATGCGGCCATAAGTCGTGTGGGCTTCCACCAGAGCGTAATCGATGTCAGCACGGAAGGTGTGCAGGGGCACTCGGCCTTCCATGAAGGTCTCAGAACGTGCAATCTCTGCTCCGTTCAAACGACCTGCGATGCCAATCTTGATGCCCTCAGCACCCATACGCATGGAGCTGGCAATGGACATCTTGATGGCCCGGCGGTAACTGATCCGCGCTTCGAGCTGGCGTGCCACGCTCTCGGCCACGAGACGCGCATCCAATTCTGGACGCTTGATCTCGAAGATGTTGATCTGAATTTCTTTCTTGGTGAGCTTCTTGAGCTCCTCGCGCAACTTGTCGACCTCCTGGCCACCCTTGCCAATGATGACACCTGGACGGGCTGTGTGGATGGTCACGGTCACGAGCTTCATGGTGCGCTCAATGACAACACGGGACACGCTGGCCTTGACCAAACGTGCACGCAGGTACTTGCGGATTTTGTCGTCCTCGACAATCTTGTCGACGTAACTCTTTCCTCCGTACCAATTGGAGTCCCATCCCTTGATGAAACCGAGGCGATTGCCGGTGGGGTGTGTCTTCTGTCCCATTACTTCTTGAGGCTATCTACGATCAACGTGACGTGGTTGGAGCGCTTGCGAATGCGGTGCGCACGGCCCTGTGGTGCTGGCTGAATGCGCTTGAGCATCCGACCGCTGTCCACCTTGACTTCACTGATGTAAAGACCGGCTTCCTCCGGGCGTGAACCTTCGTTCTTGGCTTCCCAGTTGGCAATGGCCGAACGGAGCAACTTCTCCAGGCGACCAGAAGCTTCCTTCTGGGTAAACTTCAAAATGTTCAATGCACTGACGACGTCTTTGCCGCGGATGGTATCCGCCACAAGGCGCATCTTCCGAGGTGAAGTCGGGCAATCGTTCAGCTTGGCAATGGCGGTTTTATCCATCACCTCCTTGCGGGCTGCTGCTGCGTTTCTCTTACGGGCTCCCATAGCTCTGATGATTGGCGGCCGTCAACGACGTCCCTTGTCTTTTTTATTGTCAGCGTGACCGCGGAAGGTCCGGGTCGGCGAGAATTCTCCGAGCTTGTGACCCACCATGTTCTCGGTGACAAACACCGGAATGAATTGGCGGCCGTTGTGAACGGCGATGGTCAAGCCGACGAAATCCGGCGTGATCATGCTGGAGCGACTCCAAGTCTTGATAACAGACTTCTTTCCGCTTTCCTGCATGGCCTCTACACGCTGCACGAGCTTGTAGTGGACGAAGGGGGGTTTTTTGAGCGAACGTGCCATGGCTTACTTCTTACGGCGTTCGATGATATACTGAGACGAATGCTTCTGCTTGTCGCGGGTCTTGAAACCCTTCGCAGGAATGCCATTACGGCTGCGAGGATGTCCTCCTGCGTTGCGGCCCTCACCACCACCCATGGGGTGATCGACTGGGTTCATCACAACACCACGGACACGCGGACGGCGACCCAACCAACGGCTGCGACCGGCTTTACCGGAAACCTGTTGGTTGTGCTCACTGTTGCCGACACTGCCAATGGTCGCAAGGCAGGTCGTGAGGATCATGCGAACCTCTCCGCTTGGCAATGCGATCACCGCATACTTGCCATCACGGGCTTTCAGTTGAGCTGATGCTCCAGCAGAGCGGGCGATGTTCGCGCCGCGTCCTGGGTGGAGCTCAATGTTGTGGATCATGGTACCCAGAGGGATATCGGACAAGAAGAGCGTGTTCCCCACTTCTGGAGCTGCCTTCTCACCGCTCATGACGGTTTGTCCGACCTGCAGGCCTTCTGGAGCAACGATGTAACGCTTCTCTCCGTCGGCATACTTGACCAATGCAATGCGCGCACTGCGGTTGGGATCGTACTCGATGGTCATGACCTCTGCGGCAACGCCATGCTTGTTCCGCTTGAAGTCGATCACGCGGTACATCCGCTTGTGACCACCTCCACGGTAGCGCATGGTCATCTTACCATCATTGTTACGACCACCGTTCTTCCTGAGCGGCTCCAACAGCGGCTTGTGCGGCTTGTCGGTCGTGATGCTGTCGAACTTCGACAACACCTTGTGCCTCATTCCAGGCGTAATCGGGTTGAACTTGCGTACTGCCATGTTTTCCCTTAGATGTTCTCGTAGAAGTCAATGGTCTCACCGTCCGCGAGTCGAACGATGGCTTTCTTGTAGCACTCAGAGCGCCCGCGAAGGACACCTGTGCGTGTGAAACGGCTGCGCACCTTGCCATCGACCCGCATGGTGCGGACTCCGGCTACGGTCACACCGTAGGTCTTCTCGACCGCGTCCTTGATTTCGGACTTGTTCGCGTCGTCGTTCACCACGAACCCGTAGGCATTGATGCGCTCGCTCTCGGCGGTCATCTTCTCGGTGATCAACGGCTTGATGAGAATGTTCTTCATGGCTCAGGCGGTGAGGATGCCAGTGATGACTTCGTGTGCGTTGTCCACGAAGACGATGTTCTGACAGTTCATGATATCATAAGTGCTCAAGTCGCCGGCCGTCATGACACGGTGCTTGGGCAAATTGCGGCTGCTCAGGTACAAACCCTTGTTCTGCTCGGGAACGACAACCAAAGTCTTTTGGTTCTCCAATCCCAACTTCCCAAAGGTGCCCAAAAGCTCCTTGGTCTTCGGAGTTTCCATGGCCAATCCCTTGACCACACGGATTCCACCGTCCTCCTTGGCCTTGTATGCCAAGGCGCTCTTGCGCGCCAACTGGCGGACCTTCTTGTTCAGCTTGAGATCATACTTGCGGGGACGGGGACCGAAAATGGTACCTCCACCAACAAAGAGTGGGTTCTTGATTGAACCAGCACGGGCGCCTCCGGTACCCTTCTGCTTCTTGATCTTCTTGGTAGAACCTTGAATCTCTGCGCGCTCCTTGGACTTGTGCGTACCCTGACGCTGGGCGGCGAGGTAACGCTTCACGTCCAAGTAAATGGCGTGATCGTTGGGCTCAATAGAGAAGACGTCATCGCTGAGATCAGCTTTGGAAGTCTTCTTGCCTTCGAGGTTGTATACGTCGACTTTCATGGCTTTATCCTTGAGGCTTTCGAACGATGACAGTGGCTCCCTTGTGACCGGGAACAGCACCTTTAACGACGAGGAGTCCTTCTTCAGACATGACCTTCAATACCTGAAGGTTCTCCATCGTCACTTGACCGTTGCCCATCTGTCCTGCCATGCGCATGCCTTTGTAGACACGGGCTGGGGTAGACGCAGCACCAATCGAACCAGGGGCTCGCATCCGGTTGTGCTGACCGTGCGTCGCTTGACCCACACCCGCAAAACCGTGCCTGCGCACAACACCTTGGAAACCGCGACCCTTGCTGGTGCCTACGACTGAGACGAACTCGCCTTCTTCGAAAACATCCTCAAGCTTCACCTCGTCTCCGGGGTTGTAGTCCTGTCCATAACCAGCAAACTCTGCGAGGTGCTGCTTGGCATTGACTTTGGCCTTTTTGAAGTGACCTGCCATGGCTTTTGAAGTCCGGTTATCCTTGCGGTCACCGAATCCCACCTGCACAGCGTCATAGCCGTCCTTGTCTGCGGTCTTCACCTGGGTGACCACGCAGGGCCCCACTTCAAGTACAGTGCATGGCAGATTCTTGCCATTCTCACTGTACATGCTGGTCATACCAACTTTCTTTCCAATCAATCCGGGCATATCCGTCAGACTTTGATTTCAACTTCAACACCGCTCGGCAACTCGAGGCGCATCAACGCGTCGACCGTAGCGGAAGAATTGCTGTAGATGTCGAGCAAGCGCTTGTAAGCACTCAGCTCGAACTGTTCACGCGACTTCTTATTCACGTGCGGCGAGCGCAACACGGTGTAGATGCGCTGGTGCGTAGGCAGCGGAATGGGACCACTGACGACAGCGCCTGTCGACTTGACCGTCTTGACGATCTTCTCGGCGGACTTGTCGACCAGGTTGTGGTCGTAGCTCTTCAGCTTGATGCGAATCTTCTGGGCCATCTGATACTCTAATTACTTGCCTTGAGCTTCTGCGATTACCGCCTCGGACACGCTGTTCGGGGCTTCTGAATAGTGACTGAACGTCATGCTGCTGTCGGCGCGACCTGAAGTCAGCGTCCGCAGGTCCGTCACGTATCCAAACATTTCACTCAGTGGCACTTTTGCCTTAATGACGGTCTTTCCACCGCGCTCGTCGGTGCCTTCGACCATGCCTCGGCGCTTATTCAAGTCGCCAATAACATCACCCATGTTGGCTTCTGGGGTGCGAACCTCCAGGGCCATGATGGGCTCAAGAATTTTAGGATTGCAACTCTTCATGGCGTTGCGGTAAGCCATCTTGGCTGCAAGCTCGAAAGAGAGTTGGTCCGAGTCCACTGCGTGGAATGAACCATCGAGCAACTCCACTGCCATGCTGTCCATGGGATATCCAGCGAGAACACCTGTTACCATAGCGTCCTTGAATCCCTTCTCGACGGAAGGAACGAACTCCTTGGGGACGTTTCCGCCTTTTACAGAGTTCTTGAACACCAAACCTTCCTCCTCTGGAGTAGGTGATGGTCCAATGTTGATGATGATGTCGGCGAACTTACCGCGACCACCTGACTGCTTTTTGTAGACCTCACGGTGACGAACTTCACCGAAGATGGCCTCCTTGTATGCTACTTGAGGCTGACCCTGGTTGCACTCCACCTTGAACTCGCGGCGCAAGCGGTCTACGAGAACGTCGAGGTGCAGCTCACCCATACCGGAGATGACGGTTTGACCGCTGTCTTCGTCTGTGTGCACGCGGAAGGTGGGATCCTCCTCAGAAAGCTTGGCGAGGCCATTGCCCAACTTGTCGATGTCTGCCTGAGACTTTGGCTCAATGGCGATACCGATTACTGGGTCGGGGAACGTCATGCTCTCCAACGTGATGGGGTGACCTTCTGAACACAAGGTGTCTCCCGTGCGAATGTCTTTGAAACCAACCACAGCACCAATGTCTCCAGCTTCGAGCCGGTCAATGGGGTTCTGCTTATTGGAGTGCATCTGAAAGATGCGGCTGATCCGCTCTTTCTTGTCGGAACGGGTGTTCTTGACGTAGGAGCCGGCAGGAAGAATTCCGGAGTAGGCCCGAACGAAGCACAAACGACCTACGAAGGGGTCTGTCGCAATTTTGAACGCCAATCCTGAGAATGGCTCCTCTGGATCGCTGTGGCGAACCACCTGCTCTTCCTCGTTGTCGGGGTTCATACCGACGATGTCACCAATGTCGTATGGTGAGGGCAAGTAGCGCATCACGCCGTCAAGCATGGTTTGGACACCCTTGTTTTTGAAGGCGCTGCCGCACATCATCGGGGTAATGTCCATAGCGATGGTCGCCTTGCGGATCGCAGAAACCATCTCACCCTCAGTAATGCTGTCAGGATCTTCGAAATACTTCTCCATCAGAGTATCGTCCTGCTCTGCCACTGCTTCGACGAGCTTTCCACGGTACTCTTCGACTACGTCGACCAAATCCTCGGGAACCGGGATTTCAGTGAAGGTCATGCCCTTGTCGTCCTCGTTCCAGACCATGGCCTTGCCTGTCAGCAAGTCCACAACGCCCGTGAAGTCGTCTTCTGCGCCAATGGGCACCTGAAGTGGGACAGGGTTCGCGCCCAACATCTCGCGGATCTGCTCCAACACGTTGAAGAAGTCAGCTCCTGAACGGTCCATCTTGTTGACGAAACCGATGCGGGGCACCTTGTACTTGTCTGCCAGACCCCAGTTGGTCTCTGACTGCGGCTCTACACCAGAAACTGCACAGAACAGACCGACAGCACCGTCCAAAACACGCAATGAACGCTCCACCTCCACAGTAAAGTCTACGTGGCCTGGAGTATCAATGATGTTGATTCGGTAGTCCTGATCCTCGAACTTCCAGAAACAAGTGGTAGCCGCAGACGTGATCGTGATGCCACGCTCCTGCTCTTGCTCCATCCAGTCCATGGTGGCTGCTCCATCGTGTACCTCACCAATCTTGTGAGAAATACCCGTGTAGTACAGAATGCGCTCCGTCGTGGTGGTCTTACCAGCGTCGACGTGGGCCATAATGCCGATGTTGCGCGTGAAATTGAGGTCCCTTTTGGACATGATTTCGGAGATGGTGTAGTGGTGGGTCGGGTCAGAAACGGAAGTGGGAGAACGCCTTGTTCGCCTCAGCCATCCGGTGGGTGTCTTCCTTCTTTTTGAAAGTGGCCCCCTCTCCTTTGTTGGCTGCAATGATCTCGGCCGCGAGGCGGTCTGCCATTGTCTTTTCGTTGCGAAGTCGTGCGTAACTGATAATCCACTTCACGGCCATGCTGCGCTTGCGGCTGTCACGGATGGGATGTGGGATCTGGAAGGTCGCTCCACCAACACGGCGGCTGCGCACCTCTACATTAGGAGTAACAGCATCTACAGCTGTCTTCCATTGCTCCAGGCCTTCTTCTCCTGTGCGCTCAGTGACTTTGTCAATGGCGGTATAGAAGATGTCAAAGGCAGTGCTCTTCTTGCCTTGGAGCATGAGATTGTTCACGAAATACGTTACGTCAGTATCGTTGAACCTCGGATCCGGGATCAGCGGATGCTTTTTTGCTTGTCTACGGCGCATGGCAGATTACTTCTTAGGTCGCTTGGTTCCGTACTTGGAGCGGCGCTGGTTGCGGCCTTCTACTCCTGCCGTGTCCAGCGCACCACGTACAATGTGATAGCGAACACCCGGCAAGTCTTTCACACGTCCTCCGCGAACGAGCACAATGCTGTGCTCTTGGAGGTTGTGGCCTTCTCCACCGATGTAGGCATTGACCTCATTTCCGTTGGTAAGGCGCACACGGGCGACTTTACGCATTGCGGAATTCGGCTTCTTAGGTGTGGTCGTGTAAACCCTGACGCACACGCCCCTCCGTTGGGGGCATGAGTCGAGCGCTGCGGACTTAGAGGTATACACCTTGTCCGTACGGCCTTTGCGGATCAACTGTTGGATCGTCGGCATTGCTTGTTAATGGCGTCGTTTTAAATCATTCAGGGACAAATAGCCCACTGCCCCATTTTTAAACGGGGGTGCAAAACTACGGGAAATGCCGGGAATTCCAACACTGAATTGTGCAGTTCATTTCACTTCATGGCGTGGAGAGCGACAATGTGTTGGAAGCCAATCCCGCTACATTTGAATAATGGAGATGTTGGAAGGATTGAATGAGGCGCAAAAGGCCGCAGCAGGACAAGTAGAAGGACCCATGATGGTTGTCGCGGGAGCAGGTTCCGGAAAGACCCGTGTATTGACGCACCGCATCGCGCACCTCATCGACCAAGGGGTGGATCCATTCTCCATCTTGTCGCTCACTTTTACGAATAAGGCGGCCCGCGAGATGAAAGACCGCATCGGCCGTATTGTGGGAGACTCCGAAGCGCGCAACATCTGGATGGGCACTTTTCACAGCGTCTTTGCCCGCATCCTGCGCATTGAGAGCGAGCGCATCAATTACCCCTCCAACTTCACCATATATGACACGCAGGACAGCCGCAGCGTTCTCAAAGACGTCATCAAAGGATTGGGGCTCGACGACAAACTGTACAAGCCCAATTCCATCCACAACCGAATTTCTGGGGCCAAAAACAATTTGATCGGCCCAGCGGATTATGCGCAGAATCCCGACATCACCGGAGAAGACCATCAAGCTGGACGACCCAGAATCTCCGAAGTCTATGCAGGGTACGATGCGAGGTTGAAGCGGTCTGGAGCCATGGATTTTGACGATCTGCTCTTCAAGACCAATGTCCTGTTGCGGGACTTCCCGGACCTGCTGCACAAGTACCAGCAGAAATTTGGCTTCATCCTGGTCGACGAGTATCAAGACACCAACTTCGCCCAGTACATGATTATCCGCCAGCTCGGCGCAGCGCGGGAAAACGTTTGTGTGGTGGGAGACGATGCGCAGAGCATCTACAGCTTTCGGGGGGCCAACATCCAGAACATCCTCAACTTCAAGAGAGACTACCCCGATTGTGTGGTCTACAAACTTGAGCAGAACTACCGCAGCACCAAGAACATTGTGGAAGCGGCCAACACCGTCATTGCCAAAAACCAAGACCAAATCCAAAAGGACGTTTGGACCGGCAACGACGAAGGCGACAAAATCGATGTACACCGCGCATTGAGTGACAACGACGAGGGCAGTTTCGTCGCCGACGCCATTCTGACGACGCGTTCGCGGGAGCAAGCCGAGAACAAAGACTTCGCCATCCTCTACCGCACCAATGCTCAGTCGCGCGCCTTTGAGGAACAGCTTCGGAAACGAAACGTGCCCTACCGCATCTATGGCGGCCTGAGTTTCTATCAGCGCAAGGAAATCAAAGACCTCATCTCCTATTTCAGATTGGTGGCCAACCCCACCGACGACGAAGGCTTCAAGCGCGTGGTCAATTATCCGGCCCGTGGCATTGGCAAAACATCCATGGACCGCCTGACGGTTGCGGCGGCCAACCACGATTGCGCGTTGTGGGAGGTGGTGAGTAACCCTTTGCGCAAACCTGACGATCTCAAGGGTGCCGCTTGGGGCAAACTCCAAGACTTCGCCACGATGATTGAAGGCTTTGCGACAAAGTTGGAAACGGCCACTGCTTTTGACCTCGGCCACCACATTGCCCAGCACACTGGATTGCTGAGGGAGTTGCACAAGGACAAAACGCCCGAAGGCGTGGCCCGCTATGAAAACGTGGAGGAATTGCTCGCGGGAATGAAGGAGTTCTCAGATCAAGTGGATCCCGCCAATCCGGACGCTGTGAACACCATGGCCGATTTCCTCGTGGACGTTGCGCTGCTCACCGATGCTGACCAGGACGACGGCGACGACAACAAAGTCTCTATGATGACCATCCATGCTGCCAAAGGTTTGGAGTTCCCCCACGTCTACATCGTAGGACTTGAAGAGAACCTTTTTCCCAGCCAGATGGCTTTGAATACCCGCGAGGAGCTCGAGGAGGAACGGCGGCTTTTTTATGTGGCCCTTACCCGGGCCGAAAAGAAAGCGACCCTGAGTTATGCCATTACGCGCTACCGCTGGGGTCAACTCCAACAGAATGAGCCGTCACGCTTTATAGAAGAGGTGGATGAGCGCTACTTGAACCTGCCCAAGGTGGATGCCCGTCGTTCTGAGCCCTTTGACTTCAATTCGGCCCGCAACTCCTTCTACAAACCCATGCCATCTGGACGCAAACCCGCATCCAGCGCCCCTGCCGCAAGCACCCCTCCTCGGCCCGGCATGCGCAAAGTCAAAGATGGCGGTCCCGCTGCACCTCCTTCCGCGGACACGGGTGAAATCCAACCCGGAACCGAGGTTAAACACGTCCGATTTGGCAAGGGCAAGGTGCTTAAGCTGGAAGGAAATGCCCCCAATGTCAAGGCCACCGTCTTCTTCCCTTCGGCTGGACAAAAGCAACTCTTGCTGAAATTTGCCAAACTGGAAATCATCAAATGATCAATCGGGGGATATGGTGGGTGCTGCCCTTTTTGCTCATGGGCTGTGAGCGCAACAATGGAGCCATGGAGCTGCACATTACCGGACAATCTGAGACACTGCCTGTTCAATCGCCCTTGACCGGATGCGACTTTGCCCTCTTTGAGCGGTCAGTGCAAGACGGTGCACTCCAAGCCGAAACTGTCATTGGGGAATCAACATCAGATGATCTTGGGGCCTTTGAGGTGACCTTCCCTCGCAAGAGCAGTTACAGTCTGCGTTGGACCGCAGTGGCCCAAGATCACTTTCCCGCCGCCGGCACCCTGGACCCGGAGGAACTTTATCCCAACGTGCCTTTTGACCTGACAGTGGGACTGTATGCAGTGTGCACCCTGCACGTTCAGCTCGCCAGTGTTGCCCCGGAAGACTCCACAGACAATGTCCGTTTCAACTTGGGTGAAGACTTTGCCTGCGACTGCTGCCCCACCGATCAGGTCGTGCTCGAAGGAATCGGTGCCGATACAACGTGGCAGTGCCTGATGTACGGCGACCATTGGATGACCTATGGCGCCGATCTTGATGTGGCTTTGATCGGGCAACCAGACGGCCTCTTTGTGGACTCCGTGTTCTGTCCTGCCTTCGGTTCAGCCGAATTAATCCTCAATTGGTGATGTCGGCAGAAGCCCACCACTTGGTCACACCGCGCACTGCGCGCTACTGGACGGCTGGCCCCCCGCCAGCAGAAGCCGTGGGCACGCTGTATGTCTTGCATGGCTATGGCCAGCTGGCAGAGTTCTTTGTGCGCAAATTTCAGCGTGCTGCCGATGCGGGTTGGCACATTGTAGCCCCCGAGGGCGGGCACCGGTTCTACCTCAAGGGAACTTCTGGGCGGGTCGGAGCAAGCTGGATGACCAAGGAAGACCGGCTGTCCGACATCGCAGACTACGTGGCCTTTCTAGACGCCTTACGCGCACGCACTGATGGTGATGAGCCCCAAGGGCGCCAGGTGCTGCTCGGGTTCTCTCAAGGTGTGGCCACGGCGCTGCGGTGGCTGGCATTGGGCCAAAGACCGATCCACTCTTGGCATGGTGTTGTCGCCCACAGTGGTGTCCTTCCCCCTGACCTGCCCAAGGGCAACCCGGCCTTTTTAGACGCCCCGCACCTTCATCTGGTTGCCGGAACAGAGGACCCTTACATCTTGGACCCCGAAGCAGGGTTCCGCTCCTCCATGCAGGGATGGCTGGATTCTGGAGGTCAGGCCAACCAAGTGACCCACCACACCTTTCCCGGCGGTCACACTGTAGATGCAGATGCGGTTCAGGAAGTCCTGGCCCACATCCGCAAAACGCTGTGATTCACTTAATTTCGGCCCATGATCCGATTCACCCGTTCCCTCACCAGCCTTGTAGTTGGTGCCATGTTTACCGCCTCGCTTGTCAGCTGCGCTGGCGGCGCAGAAACAGAGGCCGCTCAAGACGACGTGCTGGACACCACCTCTGAGGTGGTCTCAGCAGAATTCCCCGGCGGCGCTGCCGAAGTCATGAACTTCATCGCTGGAGAAGTCACCTATCCCGAATCCGCTCGGGAAGACGCCGTCGAAGGCAAAGTATTTGTTGAGTTTACCATCGACGAAAATGGAGCCGTGACCAACGCCCATGTCATCGAGCCCTTGCACCCTGCATTGGACAGTGCTGCCGTAGCCGCTGCTATGGCCATGCCAAACTGGGCCCCAGCCACCAAGGAAGGAAAGGCCATTGCTACCACCATCACGCTCCCCGTGATGTTCCGGCTGTAAGAACGATACGCCTGTAACAAAAGGTGGCCCTTGGATCTTGTGTCCTTGGGCCACCTTTTCATTGGGGGCCGCGTTAACTTCCTGCCCTGAAACCTGTACAAATGATCTTGCAAGATTTCTTCCCCTCGTTGCGCCAAGGCTTTGCTGCATCTGCAGTGCTCTTGGTTTGTTCTGCCTCAGCCCAGAGGTTTGACACCCCCCTCTCTCACGGCATCGATCCGCGAGAGGCGGCTTTTTATGAAGCCAACCCTTACCCCGCCTTGACTTCGCGGGGAGAAACCACCCCGCCGGAATTTGACAACCTCCGCACCATGGCTGAGTGGGAAGAGATCGAAATCTTGTGCGTTGGATGGGAGGGCTACAGTGCCATCGAAAAACAGATCGTCGTCAACGCGGCGCAGCAATGTGAGGTCATCGTCCTGACCGAGGATGCAGGCTACGTGGAAGACTACATCACCTCCAGCAACAATGGGGGTGCAGCTGCGTCGATGGACAACATCACGCTCTTGGAAGTCCCTCTGAACACCGTTTGGATCCGCGACTATGGCCCCAATACCGTTTACGGCAACGGAGTTGATGACCGCATCATCGTAGACTGGCTGTACAACCGTCCACGCCCAGACGACGATGTTGCACCACAAGTCATCGCCGACCACATGGGCATCGACGTCTATGAAACCACAGCCGAGCCTTACGAGTTGATGAACACGGGGGGCAACTTTATGAGCGACGGTTTTGGAATGGGCTTTGCATCCGACCTCATCGGGGACGAAAACTCAGGCGGCTCTACCTGGTGGGGCACCCAATTTCCCGATCAAAGTGCCGAAGAGATTGAAGACATTCTCGCTGATTTCATGGGACTGCATACCTATGTCCGCATGGAAAACCTCCCCTTCGATGGCATTCACCACATCGACATGCACATGAAGTTGCTCGATGAGGAGACGATCTTGATGGCCGAGTATCCCGAAGGTCTGGCCGACGGCCCACAGATCGAGGCCAACCTCGAGTATGTGCTGTCCAACCACACCAGCAAATGGGGCACCCCCTTTGACGTGGTGCGCATCCCCTCACCGCCGGAGCCCGGATGGGGAGGTGGCTTCCCCGATGAAGGAGGCGATTACATGACCTACACCAACTCGGTGTTCGTCAACAACACCATCTTACTCCCTACCTATTACGAAGAGTATGACACCACTGCCATCGCCATATATGAGCGTGAGCTTCCTGGATACAACGTGGTGGGCATCGACTGCAACCAGATCATCTCGGCCAGTGGTGCCATCCACTGCATCACCCACAGTGTGGGGGTGGAAGACCCCATGCTCATCAGCCATCAGCCGCTCGATGACACGGAGGACACTGTGAACCCCTACCCTGTTGAGGCCTTGGTTCAGCACCGCTCCGGCATTGACAATGCCAAGCTTTTCTGGCGGGTCGCCGGTGAGACAGACTACAGCGAAGTGGCCATGACAGCTGCTATGGACGACATGTGGAACGCCGACATTCCAGCGCAACCGGAGGGCACTGTCGTGCAGTACTACATCGAAGGCACTTCGGTCAGCGGCAAGGTGCAGGACCGCCCCATGCCCGCTCCCGAAGGCTACTGGCAATTCAGGGTGGGTGAAATTGCTGTGAATGGCATCGTTGGGCCACCCAGCTTCGCTGGTTTTCAACCCGCTTTCCCAAACCCCGCATCGGCCATCACGTGTGTGCCAGTGGAGCTCAAAGCTGCCGCTGTAGGCCGGTTGGTCCTCCGGGATGCCTCAGGACGGTTGATTTCCACACTGTTCGAAGGCCAGCTCCCCAGCGGTCTGTCCAAGCACTTTTTGGATGCCGCTCCATTGCCTGCAGGCGCTTACGTTCTGCACCTCGAACTCGAGGGACGGGGCACCTGGTCCCAACGGCTGATGGTCCGCTGATTCAGCACCCGCAGCGCATGAAAAAGGCGGCCCGATAAGGCCGCCTTTTTCAATGAGGGTTATTTCGGACTCAGTCTCGGCGCCCCAGCAGGCGCAGCAAAAAGAGAAAGAGGTTGATGAAATCCAAGTAGAGGCTCGTGGCGCCCAACAGGGCCAGCTTCTTGCCGTGCTCACTTCCGTATTCGACCCCGGCTGCAATCCGCTTGAGCTTCTGGGTATCGTAAGCGATGAGGCCAGTAAAGATCAATACGCCCAAAACGGAAATGCCAAAGTCAAGGGCCGATGATCCCAAGAACCAATTGACCACCATGGCCATTAAAATGCCCACAACCGCCATCATCAAGATGCTGCCGAAACGGCTGAGGTCTGTAGAGGTGGTGTACCCAATGATGGACATCACCAGAAAGGTGCCTGCGGTGATGCCAAAGACCTGCGCGAGGCTGCCCATGCTATAGACGATGAACACACTGCTCAGCGATGCCCCCATGGTGGCGCTGAAGGCCACAAACAACATCGCGAGTGAAGCGGCGCTCAAGCGCTGCAATCCAAAATTCATGGCCAAGATGAAACCGAGGGGGGCCAAGGTGACCACCCATCCCAACATGCTCATGCCTCCCATTTCATTGTAGAGCAAGGTGATGGCGCCACTGCTGGCGAAATACCAAGCCATAGCCGCCGTGATGGCAAGCCCACCTGCCATCCACCCGAAGACGCCATTCATGAAGGCGCGCTCATCGGAAACGATGGGGGCAGTGCCCGAAAAACCGGAAGTGTTGTTGTTCCCGCCAAAAATGCGGGGAGGGTCTTGATTCGACATGCACGCAAATTGCGCAATTCCGATGGAATCAGGCGCCCTTGGTGTCGATCAATCGCATGAATTCCTTGCGCGTTTTGGAATCGTTGAGAAATGACCCTGTAAAAGCGCTGGTCGTCGTCAGGCTGTGTTGCTTCTCAACACCCCGCATTTGCATGCACAAATGACGGGCCTCAATGACCACTGCAACCCCCTTGGGTTGGAGGGTGTCCTGGATGCAATCCCTGATCTGGCGGGTCAGCCTTTCTTGGACTTGCAGGCGACGGGCAAAGACATCTACAACGCGCGGGATTTTGCTTAAACCGGTGATGCGGCCTTGTGGCAGATAGGCCACATGGGCCTTCCCCAAGAAGGGCAACATGTGGTGCTCACACAGCGAGAACACCTCAATGTCCCGAACGATGACCATCTCTTCACAGTCTTCTTGAAACAGGGCCGACCGCAAAATGGCTGCAGGGTCTTGTCCCTTGCCTTGGGTCAAGAAAGCCAACGCCTTGGCGGCCCTCTCCGGTGTCTTCTGCAATCCTTCGCGGTCTGCGTCTTCACCTGTGGCGGTCAATATGGCACGGTAATGCGCCGCCATGTCTCCAATGGCGCGCTCGTCATAAATGTCCTCTCTTCGGTACAACGGCATGGCCTGCAAGGTACGCTCGGGGAGCGCCTTACTCGCCTCCGTAGTAGTCCGCGTAGTTGTTTTCCGTTTCATACAAACGGATGTGGTGCAGCTTGCAGCCTGTTTGATTGATGGGCTCCTCCAATTGCTCCCAAATCGCCATGATCAAATTCTCTGTAGAAGTGAGGACACCCTTCATCCAAGGCACATCCAAGTTCAGATTGCGGTGATCCAAAGGCTCCTCTACATGCTCCTTGATGATGTCCCGCAAATCCTTGAGGTCCATACAATAGCCGGTTTCTGCGGCAGGCACACCTTTGATGGTAACGTGCATTTCGTAGTTGTGGCCATGCCAATTGGGGTTGGCACATTTCCCGAAGGTTTCGAGGTTCCGTTCCTTGGACCAATCGTCGTTCCACAGTTTGTGGGCAGCATTGAATCGGGCGCGGCGGGTGACGTAAACGTATTTCATAGCGTGGGGCGCGAAGGTACCTTCGCACCATGATTACCATTACAGGGGCCGCTGGGTTCATTGGAAGTGCACTTGTGGCCCGTCTTCATGCGGATGGATTCAATGACCTTGTCCTCGTGGACGACTTCAAGGCCAGACCAGATAAGGCGCGGAACCACGAAAACCGCCCGTGCACCGCCCGTGTAGACCGTCAAGATTTTCCACAATGGCTGCGCGCCAATGAGGGACAGGTGCAGTTTGTTTTTCACTTGGGAGCAAGGACAGACACCACGGAACAAGACCGCGGCATTTTTGACCAACTGAACCTGTCCTACAGCCAGGAAATCTGGCGTCTGTGTCACGAATTTGGTTTGCCCATGGTCTATGCTTCGAGTGCCGCTACCTATGGTGGTGGGGAGCATGGGTACTCCGATGACCACGCAGGTGTCGGGCGCCTCAAGCCCCTGAACCCCTATGGCGACAGCAAACAGCAATTTGACCTCTGGGCCTTGGGTGAAGCAGAAGCGGGGCGCGCGCCCTATTTCTGGGCCGGGTTAAAGTTCTTCAACGTGTACGGTCCAGGAGAATACCACAAGGGCAGGATGGCCTCTGTGGTTTATCACGCTTTCAACCAAGTCCGCGAAACAGGAGGAATGAAGTTGTTTCGCAGCCACCGTGAAGGCTACGCAGATGGTGAGCAGTTGCGCGACTTCGTCTATGTCCGAGATGTGGTCGATGTGTGCCAATGGCTCATGCACCACCGCAAAGACAGCGGCCTCTACAACTTGGGATCAGGCAAGGCCAGGTCATTCTTGGACCTCACACGCGCCACTTTCGACGCCCTCAGCGCACCGCACAACATTGGATTCATTGACACCCCAGCTGACATCCGTGACACTTATCAGTATTTCACGGAAGCAGACCTCAGCAAACTGCGCAGCATTGGGTACGACCGCGACATGACTCCACTTGAAGCCGGGGTAACCGAATACGTTCAAGAATACTTGCTCAAGGACGCCGTCCTCTAAATCAATCCTTGGGGTCGAGGTCTTTTGCCATGCTCAGGAGCTCCTCCTTGGCATGCTCAAGGCGGTTTTTGAGCTCTTCCATGCGTTGACGCTCTTGCAAAGCTTGGCGCAATTGGCGCTTGGCACCGTCTATGGTGTAGCCTTTTTCTTTGAGGAGGTCATGCAGGACGGCGACAATCTCAATGTCCCGAACGGTATAGGCGCGTTTGCCACTCCCCTGCTTTTTGGGATCCAAAGCAGGAAACTCCTTCTCCCAATAGCGAAGCAGGGACTGATTGACGCCGAATTTACCGGCGACTTCCGAAATTGTCCAATACCGCTTGGTTGCCATGGCATTGCAAGATGCGCAAGCCAATGTGGCGCACCAAAAAAACCGAGACTTCAGTCGAAGCTTTGGTTGGCATTTTCCGATGCCGCCAGCAATTGCTCGTATTGCTCGGGCGACAAATCGTTGAAATAATAGTGCGCAGGATTGACCCGCTTGCCCTCCTTAAACACCTCGTAATGCAGGTGTGGCGCCACAGATGTGCCGGTGGAGCCCACCAAGCCGATGACTTCGCCGCGCTCAATACGCTGGCCCCGACGCACCAAAATTTTGGACATGTGCGCGTACAAAGTTTCGTATCCGAAACCATGCCGGATGCGGACATGGTGGCCGTATCCGTTGTATTTCTTCTTCACTTCTACGACCTCCCCGTCGCCCGTCGCGAAAATTTCGGTGCCTGTTGGCGCAGAAAAATCCATGCCCCAGTGCATTTTTCGCACCTTATAAATCGGGTGGATCCTCCAACCGTAGCCACTGGCCATGCGCTTCAGATCGCTGTTTCTTACAGGCTGAATCGCCGGAATGCTGTTCAGCAGGTCCTCCCTGTTTTCACTGAGGCTCACCAGTTGATTGAAACTCTCTCCTTGCGCCAACATGCGCCGTTCCAACTCTGAAATCTCGGCCCTGAGGGCGATGACCTGTTCGCTTTGGTCGAGCCCCCTCAATTCACGGTAACGGTCTGCACCGCCGATGCCGGGGTTGCGCAAATGCTCTGGATAAGGCTCTGCACCAAAGATGTTGCGGTAAATCGCCTCATCGCGGTCGGTCAACTCTGCCAAGGCACCCGTCATGCCCTCGACTTTGCCTTCCATCAGGTCCACTTGGGCCTCCAAAAAGGCGATCTGCCGCTGCTGCCTCCGCACCTTGGGGCTTTCGAAATACTGATCGAAAACCATCACCGCTCCTATGGCTATTCCAGCCACCATGATGCTGCGTTTGAGCAGCCACAGCGCGTAATCCGTGGCCGTGTACGGAATGGCTTCCGTACGGAGCTGGGCCTTGTTGAAACGGATATGATGCTTCTTCATGTGAAAAATAGCGACGCGAAAGTAGTCGAAAGTTGCTACTTTCACAATCGGAAACCCGCTAATGACGCGGGTTTCACAATCATCACCACCAACAAGAGCGTGTGAATAACGCTCCTGAACACGACCCATGGACGCCGTTGCCATCCGCAAGACCTTCCTTGACTTCTTCCGCGAAAAGGCGCACGAAATCGTGCCTTCCGCCCCTATGATTCTCAAGGACGACCCCACCCTGATGTTCACCAATGCGGGAATGAACCCGTTCAAAGACGTCTTCCTGGGCAACCGCCCAGCCAAGGCGCCTCGTGTGGCGGACACCCAAAAATGCCTTCGTGTGAGCGGCAAACACAACGACCTTGAAGAGGTCGGCGTGGACACCTATCACCACACCATGTTCGAGATGCTCGGCAATTGGTCGTTTGGTGATTATTTCAAGCAAGAGGCCATAGACTGGGCCTGGGAGCTCTTGACCGACCGCTATGGCATCGACAAGGACCGTCTGTACATCACCGTTTTTGAAGGCGATGAAAAAGACGGACTCCCACTGGACCAAGAGGCCCTGGACATTTGGCTCAAGCACCTGCCGGCCGAACGCATTTTGAAGGCCGACAAGAAGGACAACTTCTGGGAAATGGGAGAGACTGGGCCATGCGGGCCATGTTCCGAAGTGCACGTCGACATTCGCTCTGATGCGGAACGCGCCGCTGTCCCCGGAGCAGCTTTGGTCAACCAGGACCACCCGCAGGTCATCGAAATCTGGAACCTGGTGTTCATGCAGTTCATGCGCAAGGCCGATCAGACACTCGAGCCACTCCCCGCCAAGCACATCGATACGGGCATGGGATTTGAACGCTTGGCAGCCGTCCTTCAAGGCAAGCAGTCCAACTACGACACCGATGTTTTTCAGCCGCTCATCGGAGCGCTGTCCAAAGCATCAGGCAAGCCCTACACCGGAGGCGATGACAAAGTGAACGTGGCCTTGCGTGTTTGTGCAGACCACGTTCGTGCTGTGGCGTTTTCCATCGCCGATGGCCAGCTGCCATCGAATGCCGGTGCGGGATACGTTATCCGACGGATTCTGCGCAGGGCGGTGCGTTACGGCTACAGCTTCTTGGCGCTGGACACCCCGTTCATGCACACCTTGGTTCCTGTGCTCGCCGAACAGATGGGAGACTTTTTTCCGGAGCTCAAACAACAAGGCGGCCTCATTGCAACGGTCATCCGCGAAGAGGAAGAGGGCTTCTTGCGCACGCTCGACAAAGGCATCGGCCTGCTCGATGAACGCATTGGAAACGGCACCAACCTGTCCGGAACCGACGCCTTTGAGTTGTACGATACGTTCGGCTTCCCCATTGACCTCACAGCTTTGATTTGCGGTGAGAAAGGCGTCGAGGTAGACCACGCTGGATTTGAGGCCGCATTGGCCCAGCAGAAAGAACGCTCGCGGGCCGCCGGAAAGGTAGATGCCGGCGATTGGACGGTATTGGAAGACGACAAAATCGAAGAGTTTGTGGGCTACGATCACACCGAAGCCCAAGTGCGCATCACGCGATACCGCGAGGTCAAGGTGAAGGACAAGACCCGCTACCAACTTGTATTCAACCTGACGCCATTCTACCCCGAAGGCGGCGGACAAGTCGGCGATGTTGGCACGTTGGATGATGCCAACGGTGGGCAGACTCCCATTTTGACCACCCGCAAGGAAAACGAACTCATTCTGCACATTACAGACCGTCTGCCTGTCGATTTACAGGTACCGTTCACCGCTAAGGTCAATGTCACCAAACGGAGGGATACTACGCTCAACCATTCGGCGACCCACCTCTTACACGAAGCGCTGCGGGATGTCCTTGGCACCCATGTTGAGCAAAAAGGCTCCTTGGTCAAAGACGCTGCGCTGCGTTTCGACTTCAGCCATTTTGCGAAGGTCTCAGACGATGAGATTCAAGAGGTAGAACGCCGCGTCAATGCTGCCATCCGAGAAAACCGGGACCGCGACGAGCGGCGCAACGTCCCCCTTGAAGAGGCGCGCAAAGCCGGTGCCATGATGCTCTTTGGAGAAAAGTATGGCGATACTGTGCGGATGATCGGGTTTGGACCGAGCGTGGAATTGTGCGGTGGAACCCATGTGGGGGCCACTGGCGAAATCGGATTGTTCCGCATCACCTCAGAAAGTGCTGTTGCTGCCGGCATCCGACGCATTGAAGCCGAAACAGGACAACGGGCATACGCCGGCATCACAGAAGACAGGGAGACCTTGCGTCGTGCTGGAGACGCCCTCAAACAGCCTGCCGACTTGGTCAAGGCTGTTGAGGAACTCAAGGCCACCGTGGCCGGGTTGCAAAAGGAAGTCGAAGGGCACCGCAAAGCACAAGCGGGGGCACTCAAAAAGACCCTCATTGGAGAAATCGAGCGGCCTGGCGGCCCTGGTACCCCCGGCATGCTGATCCAGGAAGTGCCCTTGGATGCTGGAGCCGTAAAAGACATCGCCTTCCAACTCAAGGCGGAAGCCGCTCCATTGTTTGCCGTTTTGGGCAGTAAAGCTGGGGGGAAGCCGACCCTGACCTGTCTGATTACAGAGGAACTGGCCCAAGAAAAAGACTGGAACGCAGGACAATTGATCCGCGAGCTGGCCCGCCACATCCAAGGCGGAGGGGGAGGTCAACCTTTCTTTGCCACCGCTGGGGGCAAGAAACAAGAAGGAATGGATGCTGCCTTGGCGGCTGCCAGGGACATATTTAAAGGATAGAGCCCGGGGTGAATCCCTGAGACTTCGCCTCTTTTGTGCTCAAGCAAATGCTGTGCGGGCGTTCTTCTCATAGACAGGCCCTTCGTACTCCTCGCTGTAGGCAAGCCCCAAGTTCAGCACGTAGAAGGCATTGAAGAGCACCACCAGAACGTAGTCCAACCAATGGGTTTTGCCAAAGCTCTGCGCGAGCTCAATGAACCACTTGGCCACGAAGTACACGTTCGCGCCCGGGACCAAAATCCACAGTGCATGGGCATCTGGACGGCCCACAATGCGCATCAATGCGACCAAATTTAAACCTGGAACAAGGGCATGCCAGAAAGGTTGACCTGCCTTGTCATAAAGACGTGCAGCACCTGATGCGGCGATCATACCGAGGAAGACAATAAGGACGGCGCGTTGATTGATATCCATAAGAAGGAAGGTTGCTCTTGCAACATAGACGGTGTACTTAGGACATGGTTGCCTCCAACCAACTCCTCATCAACAACTTGACCTTAATGAAGGCCCAATACTGAAAGGTTCAGAGGCCCGAAACGTGCCGCTTGACATCGTCGGCACCGACCTCATCTCCGCACAGAATGACCAGCCGCTCGACCACATTGCGCAACTCTCTGATGTTGCCCGTCCATGGCGCTTTTGCCAAGGTTTGAAGGGCCTCTTTGGTGAATTCTGGTGCAGCGACTCCCAATTCATCGGCCACTCCTCCCAAGAAATACTCCACCAACAGCGGCACATCGCTGCTGCGCTCAGCCAACGCCGGCACCCTAATGGGGATGACATTGAGCCTGTGAAATAAATCTTCTCGGAACCGGCCCGCTGCGATCTCTGCAGCCAGGTCTTTGTTGGTCGCCGCCAGCACCCTCACATCCACTTTGATGTTCTTGTCACCGCCAACGCGCTGGATCACCTTTTCCTGAAGCGCCCTCAACATCTTGGCCTGTGCCGAAAGTGCCATGTCGCCTATTTCATCCAGAAACAGCGTGCCACCTTGGGCCTGCTCAAAGCGACCCTTGCGTTGTTTCACTGCGCTGGTAAAGGCTCCTTTCTCGTGACCAAAAAGCTCTGATTCGATGAGTTCCGATGGAATGGCAGCGCAGTTCACCTCCACAAAAGCGGCTGCGCTGCGGTCACTCATAGCGTGGATCTTCCGGGCTACCACCTCTTTTCCGGTGCCATTGGCGCCCGTAATCAGCACGCGTGCATCGGTGGGTGCCACCTTGGCCACAACCGCCCTGATTTCCTCCAAAGCAGGGCTTTGCCCAATCATGTCGACGCCTCCTTTTTTGCGTTGGCGCTGGCGCAAGACCACGGTCTCCTTGCGCAACTCCTCCCGGTCGGTCGCATTACGCAAGGCCACCAAAACGCGGTTGAGGTCCAGCGGCTTTTCGATAAAATCATAGGCTCCTGCCTTGAGGGCCTGGACCGCCAACTCCACCGAACCGTGGCCTGTCATGATGATCACTGGGGTCTCTACTCCTTTCAATGACATGGCTTCTACGACTTCAATGCCGTCTTTACCCGGCATTTTTACGTCGCAAAAAACAGCGTCGAACTTTCCTGTGAGCACGGCCTTGAGGCCTGCGTTACCATCCTCAGCTTCTTCGACCACATGCTGCTCGTATTCGAGGATGTCGCGGAGGGCGTGTCGGATGAGACGCTCGTCGTCAATGATGAGAATGCGGGCCATGAAGCGAATATCGGTAGTGCGAGGGCTACCACCGCCCCTTTGCTCAACCCAAGAGCGGCCGCCAGCCATCTGAGACGTCTGTATCGGGCCTGTGGAGCGGCTCTGCGGATGGACTTGCGGCTGAAGCAGTGGCGTCTACCAATGCCCCCTCTGCCAGTGTATGGCGCGACCGGTACACTTCGGTGATCGAATTGAAGCGTTCCAACAGGTGGTCAATCAAGACACACGCCACACCCATATATGGAACACGGTCCGGATGCATCCCTTCTATTTCTTGAAGCTCCGCCTTGGAAACCCCTGCCAATGCCTGGCACCGAGCACGGAGAACCTGCATTTTGAACGGGTCTGCCATGCGGGGGTCTTTCCATTGAGCGGACCGGTCTTGCAGTGCCATCAGGGTATTGAACGCTCCCGAAGTCCCCACCATGCATTGCGGGGGCATGGCGCTCACCGACTGTAATGCGGGGGCAATGGCACCGTCAATGATGCTCCGGATGGACGACATGTCCTGCTGGCTCAATGGATCCTTTGGCTTGATCCAATCTGTAAGCCGGGCCACCCCTAAATCCAAACTCCATCGACCAAGGATGCGGTCCTCTGTCCAATGAATCAGTTCCACACTTCCGCCGCCAATGTCCACTGTCAGCATCGGCGCGGAGCCGGGCTCTGTATGACGCATGGTGTCCTTGACACCGAGGTGGATCCACTCTGCCTCCGTCCCGCCATCCACCACTTCAATGTGCCAGCCCTTCTCGGCAGCATCCGATACAAATTGAGAGCCATTTGAAGCATCGCGCAAGGCACTGCATCCAAACGCCCGCACTTGGTCGACATTGAAGTTCCTCACCGTATCGGTAAAAGCGTCCAACACGTCGAGGCCGCGCCTCATGCGCTGAGGCGACAAACGGCCACTGCGAAAACTGTCCAGGCCCAACCTCACAAAGCGGCGCTGCCGAAAGACGGTCTTCCATTGGCTGTCGGCCACATCTGCAATGTGCAGGGTGAATGTATTGGTTCCACAATCCACCACACCGAGTCGGAGGGGCTGCTCAGCTTCCATGGCCCCGAATCCACTGGAGCAACAGAGACCAGCCCGAGGACTTGCCTGTATGCAATACCCCAAATCGGTAGGCCCGTCCCGCCAGACCCAATACGAGCCTCGCGCTCACCATGAGCAATGCCCAGGACAAGACCACTTCCCACCAAGCCACACCGACCGCCACTCGTACGAGCATGATGACGGGTGATGTCAAGGGGAACCAACTGAGCCAAGTCAAGGCGCCCATTTCTGGATTCGCCATGGAGCCACTGCCAATGATGTAGGCGAACATCAGGGGCATGATGACGGGAATCACCATGCCTTGCCCCTCCTGTTCAGATTGAACCGAGCCACCAACAGCGGCGTAGAGGCTGCCGTAGAGCAAGTAGCCACCGATGAAGTAACCTATGGTCGAGATGACCATCAATCCCCAATTGATGTCCAGCAGAATCGCAGTGATTTCATTCTCTGCCATGGCGGTGAGCAGATTTGTGGGGACCTCATTCTGTCCGGGTATGGAGGCCCCCAGCGCACCGCTGTCGAAGGCCCATTGGAAGGCAGAAAAGGTCAACGTGGAAAGGGCAGACCAGGCCAAGAGTTGGGTCAACGCGACCGCTCCCATGCCAATGACCTTTCCCAGCAACAGCTCTTCGGGACGCACAGCCGCGATGAGCACCTCGACCACACGGTTGGACTTTTCCTCCACCACACTCCGCAGGATCATGCCCCCGTAAACGGCGAGAACAAGGAACAGCAAGGCACTGAAAAGGAAACCAATCATCCCCCTGACTTCTTCGCCGCCGCCGTCCAGCCGCGCAGCGTCACCATTGGCATCGCGGTCAATCAACTTCAACTCGAATTTGAGCCGCTGGTAAGCCTGCCAATTCAATTCTGTGCTTTCCAAAACACGGGCGTGTTCCATGGCTTTGCTCAAGTCGCGCTCGATGTTGCGCTTGGCCGTCATGCCCGGGGACTTGTCATAGACCATATAGCCCGCCCGATTCTGCAAAACA
Source organism: uncultured Flavobacteriales bacterium (assembly GCA_965659115.1). Taxonomy (GTDB): domain Bacteria; phylum Bacteroidota; class Bacteroidia; order Flavobacteriales_D; family Sanyastnellaceae; genus UBA8752. Next base: position 29,049 of record CBFHUP010000010.1, read on the forward strand.
GAACCGTCGTACTCCACGAGCACGGTGATCCCTTCTTCGAGCCAAATGCTGTCCGCTGGCGCTTCTCGCGTGAACCGGTAGGCGAGCTTATCGCGCTCGGGAAAACACCCCGGACAGCGCGGCACCAACTGGCCCGATCCAGGATCCACGCGGGAAATCAACCCGGGTGCATCTTCGACCAAAACCACATTCGATGTATCGGTGGCTTCGGTGATAAACACAGTAACCGCTAGAAAACCAACGGCCAAAATGGGCATGAGCAGCGTCCCAATCAGAAAGCTCTTCTTGACCACTCGGGTGCGCCACTCTCTGGCGATGACCGCTCCAATGAGGCCGCTTCTCATGATGGATCAACAGTTTCGGTAGCGGTCTGGTCGACCGCTTGAATGAACAAAGATTCCATCGTGGGGCGGACCTTCACGAATTCGCAAACTTCTACCGCCTCTCCCAGAGCCCGCAGTAGCGCACCAGGAGGCACACCATCTCGCAACCGCAATTGAGCCCGGCGCAAACCAGCGGTGGGTTCAACCCCAATGCCATCGAGGTGGCCCAAGGTGCCCAGCGCATTGGTAAACGCGATGTCATTGCCTTTGAAGACGACTTCTTGTTGGCCGGACCAACCGGCTTCGCGCAGGGCATCAGCGCCGCCAGACAGCACCACTTTTCCGCCGTTTAACATGACCACTTCGTCGCAGAGACGCTCTACGCTCGGCATGTCGTGGGTCGACAAGAGTATGGACGTTCCAGCCGCAGACAATGCCTTGACCTCATCGACAATGCGGCGCGCATTGATGGGGTCGAACCCGCTGAGCGGCTCGTCCAGGATGAGCAACCCGGGGCCGTGCACCACCGTGCAGATAAATTGAATCTTCTGTGCCATCCCCTTGGAGATGTCGGATACTTTTTTGTCCCACCACCCCTCTACTTCGAGCCTTTCGAACCAATGTCTCAGGGCCTTCACGGCTTCGGCTTTGCCCATGCCCTTGAGCCGAGCGAAATACACGGCTTGATCTCCTACACGCATGTCCTTGTACAGGCCGCGCTCTTCGGGGAGATACCCTATGCTGCGCACCGCCTCTCTGCTCCATGGCTGGCCTTCAAGGTGAATGCTGCCCGCGTCCGGTTCCACGATGCCCATGATGCTGCGGATCAGCGTCGACTTGCCCGCACCATTGGGTCCCAGCAATCCGACAATGGCCCCTTTTGGCACCTCAAATGAAACCCCATCCAATACGCGTTGTGTCCCGTAAGACTTCTCGAGCTGTGCGATGGATAGGGCGGTGCTCATAAATCAGCTAAACATGTCGCGAACCCGGTCAAAGAATCCCTTTTCTCTGGGGTCGGGCGACGGTTGAAAATTCGGTGCTTCTCTCCAGTTTTCCAGAGTCGAACGCTCTTCAGCCGTCAATTCTTGTGGCGTCCACACATTGAGGTTGACCAGCAAGTCCCCGCGTCCATAACTGTCCACAGAGGGCATGCCTTTGCCTTTGAGGCGCACAATCTTGCCGCCTTGGGTACCGGGCTCCACCTTGATTTTGGCTTTGCCACTGAGCAAGGGGATTTCTACCCCCGCCCCCAGCGTTGCGTCGATGAAAGAGAGGTGATGGTCCAAGTGAAGGTTTCGGCCGTTGCGCGTGAACTGTTCGTGATCGAGCTCTCTGATTTGGACATGCATGTCACCAGGGATGCCACCAGCAGGAGCGGCATTGCCTTTTCCTCGGAGGTTCAGCTGCATGCCATCTTCCACGCCCGCTGGGATTTCAATTTCCACTACGGATTCCTCGCGGCGCAGGCCATGTTCATCGGCATCCTTGGGCTTGGACTTCACGCCTTTGCCCAATCCTCCACAACCCGGACAGGTCGAAGCCGTTTGCATTTGGCCCAAAATGGTATTGGTCACCCGCCGGACTTGTCCTGTTCCGCCGCAGGTCTTGCACGTATCGTATTCGACCCCTTCGGCCTGCACAAGTCGAAACACCTTGACCTTTTTGGTCACGCCTTCGGCAATTTCCTCCAAGGTCAGCTGCACCTTGATCCGAAGGTTGGAGCCTTTGGTGCGCCGCGGACCGCGGTTGCCCCCTCCAAACGCATCGCCAAAACCACCGCCGAAGATGTCTCCGAACTGGCTGAAGATGTCGTCCATGTTCATGCCGCCGCCGCCGCCAGCTGCACCGCCAACACCAGCATGGCCGAAACGGTCATACTTGGCCCTTTTGTTCTGATCGCTCAGGACTTCATAGGCCTCTGCCGCCTCCTTGAACCGCGACTCTGCCGAACTGTCATCCGGGTTTTTATCGGGGTGGTACTTGATGGCCAGCTTTCGATAAGCCTTCTTGATGTCGGCCTCAGAGGCTCCCCGGTCGATGCCGAGGATTTCATAAAAATCGCGCTTCGACATGATGTTCGATCAGTTGCCCACCACCACTTTGGCAAAGCGGAGTACGGTGTCGTGAAGTTTGTATCCGGGTTCGACCACGTCGACCACTTTGCCCTTCATTTGAGGCTCAGGGGCCGGAATCTGGGTGATGGCCTCGTGCAAGTCCGTGTCGAATTCGGCTCCCTTGGCTTCCATCCGTTGCAAACCTCTGGATTCCAAGATGCCGCGCATTTTCTGACCAATCAGCAAGTAACCTTCGCGCATTTGCTCCGCATCTTGACCTTCTGAAGCCGCCATGGCGCGCTCAAAATCGTCCAGAACGGGCAGCAGGGACTCGGTCACATCGCGCCCTGCACTGCGCACGAGTTCTCCTCGCTCTCGCATGGTGCGCTTTCTGAAATTGTCGAACTCGGCATAAAGGCGGAGGTACTTGTCACGCCAAACCGCAGGGTCCTCTGCGTTTTCGGTTGGTGCGCCTCCTTCAGATGCCTCCTCCGTATGGCTGGACTCTTCGGAACCTTCCCCTTGGCTCTGGCTGTCTTCGCCGTTCGCTTCTCCCGCATCGGCGGCTTGGGCATGGTCCGCAGTATCGCCTGCTTGCACGGTCTCTTCCTCGTTCTTCGGTTGCTGAATCATAGGACTGCAATTTGAACTGCACCACGCAATCCACATGCCATGTCAAGGATGACCGACATCGTGTCAGGCAAAAGTGAAAGTTGTCAGGACGGCAGGCCGAGACCTGCCATTACTGTCAGAGACGTTCGACGTGCTGGTCAATCTGGATGTGGAGCTCCATGCCGCGCAAGTTCTTGGCGACAATGACCCCTTTTTCGTCCACGAGAAAGCTCATGGGAATGCTGCTGACTCCATACAGTGCCGCTGCCTCGCTTTCCCATCCAGCGAGGTCGCTGCCGTGCCAATCCCAATCGAGTTGGTCCTGCTTTACGGCGCGCTCCCAGCTTTCTTGCTTGCGGTCCAACGACACACTCGCGATGGCAAAGCCTTCGGCGGACTTGAACTTGGACTTGCGGTACTTCTTGTAAGCGTTGACCACATTGGGATTTTCGCGGCGGCAAGGGCCACACCAGCTCGCCCAGAAATCGATGAGTACCAACTGACCTCGCAGATCGCTGAGTTTGATTTCGTCCCCTTCCAAGGATTGGAGCACAAGCTCTGGGGCCAAGTCACCAACGGAAGTACCGATGCGAGGGTCTTGGGCTGAAGCCGAAAATGAAACCAGGAGCGTCGCCATCAAGGCCGCACAGGAAAGGGAAGAGCGAAGGGAGAGCATGTGTTGCATAAAGTTACGGAGGTAACGGGACCTGATGTGTGTTCAGTCTGCCAAACGTTCTATATGTGCACCCAAAGCGCGCAATCGGTGCTCGATGTACTGATATCCGCGGTCGATTTGACCAATGTTGTGGATGGTAGAGCGCCCTTCTGCAGACAACGCCGCAATGAGCAGCGAGACACCGGCACGGATGTCCGGGGAGGTCATGGTTACCCCCCGCAGCGGGGTCTTTTGGTCCAATCCTATCACCGTTGCCCGGTGGGGATCACACAGGATGATTTGGGCCCCCATGTCGATGAGTTTGTCTACAAAGAACAGGCGGCTCTCGAACATCTTTTGGTGAACGAGTACGCTGCCCCTTGCTTGGGTTGCGGTCACCAACAAGATGGACAGCAAATCAGGTGTAAAGCCGGGCCAAGGGGCATCGGCAACCGTCAAGATGGAGCCATCGATGAAGGTGTCGATTTCATAATGATCCTGGGACGGCACATGCAAATCGTTGCCCCTCCTTTCGATTCCGATGCCCATGCGTTCAAACACACGTGGAATCTGACCGAGGTCGTCCCAACTGACGTCCTTGATGGTCACCTCGCCGCGGGTCATGGCCGCCATGCCGATGAAGCTGCCAATTTCAATCATGTCTGGGAGGCAACGGTGCTCGCAACCGCCCAATGATTCCACGCCTTCAATGGTCAACAGGTTGGACCCTACGCCTGAAATCTTACCGCCCATGCGGTTGATCATCTTGCACAACTGCTGCAAATAGGGCTCGCAAGCGGCATTGTAGATGGTCGTCGTCCCTTTGGCCAATGCGGCCGCCATCACAATGTTTGCCGTACCCGTTACCGAAGCTTCATCCAGCAACATGTCGCTCCCCTTCAGACCATTGGGTGCCTCGGCCCGATAGAAAGTCTCCCCCGCATCGTAGGTGAATTTGGCGCCCAAATTCTCAAACCCGATGAAGTGTGTGTCCATGCGGCGGCGGCCAATTTTGTCGCCACCGGGTTTGGGGATGTATCCCTTTCCAAAGCGGGACAACAGGGGCCCCATGATCATGACGCTGCCGCGCAAACCGCCTCCTTTCTGACGAAACTCCTCTCCCTCGAGGTATCCGAGGTTCACGTCATCAGCTTGAAACTTGAATGCACCCGCATCCAACTTTTCGACCTTGACTCCCATGGATGAAAGCAGGTCAATCAACCTGTTGACATCCACGATGTCGGGCAAATTCGAAATGGTGACGGGCTCCGAAGAAAGCAGAACGGCGCACACCACTTGTAGCGCCTCATTTTTGGCGCCTTGTGGGGTAATGGATCCATTGAGGGGGTGTCCCCCTTCGATAACAAAAGTGCCCATGACGGTGGATTGGTTTGGCCTTCAATTTGGGCCACACCCCCATCGGTCCGAGGGGCCATCACAGTTGTTTTCGACAAGGCAACGGGGACCTTGTCAAGAAGCCGAATTAGCGCTTGCGCTTGCCCCCACCTCCGCGGTTGCGGAAATTATTGGAAGTCTTGCGCTTGCTCTTCAGAATTTCACTTGAAGACACCAATTCGACCTCGGCAGGCACATCCAACGCGCCCCCGGACATCTCGCGCAATTGGGCGCGTATGAGTGGGTCTTCCACTGCTCCTTTGTTCCAAGTCAAATATTGACGCTTGAGCAAATTGGCGATCATCATCGACAAAGCATTGCGCTCTTCGCCCTCGGGCATGGCTTTGGCTTTTTCGATGAGCTCCTCGACCAACCTTCCGTAAAAGGAAGGACGCTTGCCCATTTGGGTGTAAGTCAAACGCTCTGGACCGGGGTCCTCTTCTGGCTTTGCTGGTGGTGGAAAAGCACCATCTATGTCCAATTCCCAGTTGGCCATGACGTGCAGGTGGCCCCACAACTTCTCCTCGTGATCGGTCATCTCCTTGGAGCCGGGAACGAGGGTGCGCATGACGCTCACGATTGCCGTGGCGCATTTGTTGCGTTCGTCTCGGTCTTCGATGGTCACACAGTGTGCGATCAATTCGTGCACCACGCGTCCATATTCTGGAATCGCGATGTCGGGCCTCCGGCTGTTATAGGTCAGCCCCTGGTGGGCTGTTGCAATGGGTTCAGGCATGTTTGCTGCTTTTCAGCAAGGAATTGGACTCCTTGCAGATTCAGCGCTTTTTCAGGACCTCAGTCCCAGCGCCGAAATTGACGAAGTAATCGCCACGTGAAAGATAGCGCAATGTCGCTTGGTTTCCCACGCCACGAAGGACCACGGTGCCAAACTCATCGACAAATTCATATTGGGTGGTCTTGGAGAACGTCACCACTTCAGTACGCGAGCTGTAGGTCATGGTCACCTCCGGCACGTCGCCTTCGAATCTCGCCTCGCCTTTGACCTCCAAAGTGCCATCTGGTGCAAGGTGTGTCAACCGCAACAGGTTCTCGCCTTGAATGGGCTGAATGACCGTCGAATAGGCCCGCTCTTCCGGTCCACCCCGTCCATCGAGCCGCACCACATCAACCCACTTGCCCCACTTGAACTGCTGGAGTACAAAGGGCATCCGGCCATGCTCATCCACAGTGACCCATGACACCTCCCCGCTTGGCGCCGCGTCGAAAGAGACCAGCTGAAAGCCCGGAATGGGCTGGATGACTTCGGGGTTGAGCACCCTTGGAATGCACCCGCTGCGGTGCTTCAACCGCACGGAAAGGCCTTTGCCGAGGGTCAAACCCAACGCCCCTAAATCCACCTCAAAAGCGTGTGAGTTCACGGCATCTGACGTCAACATTCCATTGACCCGGACCTCATAACAACAAAATCCAACGCCATCGGCGCTGGGGTCGTTGACCACCAAAAGGTTCTCCCCTTGATAAAGCCCTCCCAACTCCAACGTTTGCTGCGCTTGGGCCACGTTTGAAGCCATTGCAAAGAGCAACAGCATTCCCATCAAGGCCACCCCGCAACACTGGCGGGCAATTGCACTATACGGTGTCCAAAGGCGTTCCATGGTCCGAAGCTAAGGCAACCGCATGAATTCCTTTGCCTCTGTGCAAGAACTGCAGATGTGGGAATGCCCCTAAACTTGCAACTGTGTCCAGACAGCGCATCCGCATCCTCATTCTCACGGGCTTGGTCTCCATTGGAGGGACCCTTTTGCTGCAATTAACTTGGCTCCAGCAGGCGGCAGACTTGAGCGAACGGGAATTCAGCGACAGGGTGGTCACGGCCATGACAGAAGTCGTCGGCCGCATTCAATCCATGCGCGGAGACAGCGCTGTGGTGGAGCCTGTCCAACAGGCTTCGTCCAATTATTTTGTGGCCAACCTCAACGATACCCTCCACCCTTTCCTTCTAGAGGCCCTGCTGCGCGAGAGCTTTGAAGGTGCTGCCCTTTCTACCGATTTTGAGTACGCCATTTACGATTGCTTCAGCGACAGCATTCTCTACGGTGGTAGGGTGGGCCAAACCTTGGCAGACCAGGGGGGCTCGCCACGGTTCGACCGCGACGGCCATTATTTCGGCATCCGGTTTCCTGAGCGCCGCGCCGATTTGATCATGTCTCTAGACCGTTGGCTGATCGCCAGCATCTTGCAGTTGCTGGTCTTGGGCACTTTTGTGTACACCGTGGTGATTGTGTTGAAGCAAAAGCGGCTGTCTGAAGTCAGGGACGACTTCATCAACAACATGACCCACGAGTTCAAAACGCCCATTGCCTCCATCGAATCTGGTGCCCAGCTGCTGCAGCGCAAGGACATTGGTTCAGATCCCAAGGCGAGGGAGCGGTACTTGGACCTCATCCTTTCCGAAAACCGCCGCATGCGCCGCCAGGTCGAAAAAGTGATGGAAATCGCCACCCTTGATGGCCAAGCCCAAGGCCTCCAAAAGGAAGACTTTGGCGTGGTTTCTTGGGCTGAAGTTGGCATCGCTGCATTCCATCCCTCCATCGCATTGAATGGCGGCCAAGCCACCCTCAAGGTGGACACCCAAAGCTGGCCTGAGTCATGGGGCCAAGACCCACCAATCACGGGGGACCGGACCCACCTCGATGGTGTGTTAAGCAACCTGCTTGACAACGCGGTGCGTTACGCCGGTAATGGGGCACCGGACATTGCCGTGATGTTGCATTATGCTGGGGGCCCTCAACCCATGTGGCAGATCAGCGTCGCCGACCGTGGCATGGGCATTCCCAAAGCGCACCAAACGCGAATTTTTGAGCGGTTCCACCGCGTCCCAACTGGTAACCGTCACGACGTCAAAGGCTTCGGTCTCGGCCTTCATTATGTGAACACCATTGTACAGGCCCACGGAGGCAAGGTGAGCTGCAGCAGTGAGCCCGGCGTCGGAAGTACATTTTTGGTTCAACTTCCCGCTCCTCAAACATGAGCCAATCCGTTCCCCATGTGCTGTTGGTTGAAGACGACCCCACTTTGGGATTGCTGCTGCATGACGTGCTGCGCCTGGATGGATTCAAGGCCACATTGGTGCGTGACGGAAGGGAGGCGTTGCCCACTTTTCACGCGGGCCGGTTTGACCTTGCGCTACTCGATGTCATGCTTCCCGGGCGGGATGGGTTTGAACTGACCCAAGACTTGCGCACGGTGGCACCCCACCTTCCCATTGTGCTGCTGACGGCGCGAGACCGGGTAGAAGACCGCGTGCACGGCTTGAAGTGCGGCGCCGATGATTACGTGATCAAACCCTTTGACAATGAAGAACTGCTGTTGCGCCTTCGCTCGGTCCTCAAGCGCAACCAACAGGGCCATGATGGTCCAAAACTGCTCACCCTCGGCGGGTTCAGCTACGATACTGAATCCTATGAATTGGCTTGGAGCAACGGAAAGCGCAGACTGACCCCCAAGGAAGGTGATGTGCTCAAAATCCTCCTGCAGCGCGCTGGAAGAACGACCGAGCGCGACTTGATCTGCCGCATGGTCTGGGGAGAGTCCGGTTATTTTGTGGGGCGCAGCATGGACGTGTACATCACCCGCCTGCGCAAAATCCTGAGAGCTGACCCCCAAGTGAAGTTGCATACCCTCCACGGGGTTGGCTTTCGTTTGGATGGTCCCCTCAAAGGGGATTGAAATCAAGGGCAGAAGCTCCCGAAATATGTCAGGAGTTCAAGGACATCTGACACGCCTACGATTCCATCTCCGTCTAAATCCTGAGGGCAGCTCGACCCCGTCGCGAACTCACAACTTCCGTCATCAAAAATGGCCGTCTCATTGTAGTTCTCTGCTTCTACAGAAGTACACCCGACCGAGAGGCCGCCAGCGCACAGCTCGTCTGTGGTCGCAAAGGGACTGAACGCCGCATTGTCGGGATCGGTGCAGCCGGGACATGATGCCTCAGGCAAGCCAATGCACCCCCGCTGCTCTTCCAGTCCAATGGGCAAGGGCCACGGCAATGAAAAGCTGCGTTGCACGGGATCCAACACCCCGTCGGCCATGAACTGGTAATTCCAAGTACCATTGCCCAGAAGAAGTGATCCAACCCATGTACCGAAACCCCCTTCCAACAGGGGATAGGGATTGCCTTCTATGATCAGGTTGACAGCCTCTGGCAGGCTGGCCATCGCTGTCGCATCGGCCCTGAAACCCACCTCATATTGACAGGTTCCAAAGTCTAAACCTGAGGGTGTACACGGGTTAAAATTTAGGGCCAATGGGTCTGAGCATTCCGCATTCGACTCCGAATCCAAAGCCGTTCCTTGACAACCGCAGGCGCCGTCGAGCACATCGTTTTCGGTGCATGGGTCACCATCGTCGCAAGCCATCCCAGCGAAGGTGCACAGGCCGTCCAAAACGGCAGCTGCATTGTAGTTGCAGGCCAATTCTTCCCGGCACCCCTGAATCAAGGGCAACTCATCCAACGGCACCTTCCGCGCCCGGTATGTAAAGTGATTCGGTGGGAAGTAGATGCCCCCACACAGGTTGCCATCGGGTGCATATTCGGTGATCATGCCTCCGCCGTATTCATCGGAGCTCGCCGTGCCCCAGCTGATGAGTGTTCCGCCGGTTTCCAGCCTTTGAATGCTCCCTTGAGAGGAGGCATAATTGCCATCCGGATGGACCCACTCCTGCAATTGGGTCAGCTCTCCTTGGTTGACATCAAGGACATACTCTACCCCGCGGGTGATCGGAGAAGGCTTTCCTGTTCCATTGTCGAACAGCAAAAGGTGGTCACCTTCGATCAACTGCGCATCGTGGGGATGCCGAAAGACGTCAGAACCGGCACTAAAAGTGAAATCGGAAAAGGGTCCGCCGATCGCCCAAACGATATCGCTGGTGACTTTGTCGATGCGCACAATCAGATCCATGTTGCGCAGGCACAAGAGGATGTCGCCATTGTCCAACACTTGGAAGGCATTGTGGTGGTAGGGATCCAGCAGGTTGGAATTCCAATTGCAATGGGTGCACCATGTGGGAGGAATGTGCTCTGAGCCGCGCCAAGACCAAAGGATGACGCCCGCGCTGTCTTGTTCTTGAATCAAGCAGTCAATGATGGACCGATTGGGGTCCGATGGGTCGGGCACGCTGTCGGCAACATTGACCGCAATGATTTCCTGCCCCAAAACGAGGGCATTCCCATTGGCTTGAAGCTCCAAGTCATGAAAATCAGAATTGGCGCCGTCAAAGTCAATGACTTTTGTGGTCTGCAGTGAACTGTCCAAAACTTCCCAGTACGCGTCCAGGCTAGAAAACCAGGACAGCCGCCCATCGGGATGATGCTCAAAGCTGAAGCCCCGGTAGGGATTGAGGTCATTGTGAAGGTCATTGCCCGATGGATCGACCACAATGGGATAGGTCAGGTTTGAACTGAACCTGGGAGAGGCAATGATCCATCCCTGCGCAAATGTTTCGCCCTGCTCGAGGACCACTTCCAAGTCCACCGACTCTTGGCTTTGAGCTTGGGCCATGCGGGGGAAAACAGACCAGCACGCCACAATGCATGCCATCCAACACCAACGTCCACACAAAATTTTCAAGCCACCGCCAAAGGATGGACAGCCGGATGCAAATTGCCTCATGGGGATGAAAGTGGTCAATATCGAAGGCAGTCTCATGGAGTCAAATCCTACTCATCTACAATATACGAAATTACATCGAATAAATACACCTATTAGACCATCAAAAACACCACTTGACCTGTTGCACTGTAGTGTGGCTCTCGTTGTGCTGCTGGGTGCGGTGTGGATTCCTTCAGCGGCGCAAGCACAATTTTGGAAAAGCAGTGCAGATCGCTTTGATGTGGTCAATGTGGGGGCCGGAATCAGCAACAGGGGCATTCCCATTTTTGTGGAATTGGAAAAGTCGCTTGACGCCAACATATCAGCGGGTTTGATGGCAAGTTACAGGGGTTACAACGAAAACGGAGCGACAGGGAACTGGCGTCATCAGATCCTGGGCCTGGGGGTTCAAGGACACTACCACTTCATCGACCTGGCGCCCCCTCCATTCGACTTTTTTGCGGGCTTAACCTTGGCCTTCTTCAAAGAAAGCTACAAGTGGGCAGGCGGTCCAGACCCGCCGAGCACGACCACGGGCAATGTCAATGGCCGTTCTCAACTTGCCGCGCACATCGGCGGCCGATACACCTATCAAGATTGGACCCTCTTTGGACAACTGACCGGGGGCTCTCTGATGAACGAGTTTACCGTTGGTCTGTCAATCCCGCTCAAATGAAGCTCCCTTGCACAACGTTGATCATAGCAGGGGCCCTTTTGCATGGGGTGGCCTGGTCACAAGGAGACCCGCAGGGGCAGAAGCAAGGTGGCTTTGACCCCGGTTTTCAAGCGGCCATTCATGTCGGAGGACAGGTACCAGACGGTCCCTTATCGGAGCGTTTTGGACCATCGAATACTGTCGGACTTTCCGTTTACCGGCTGGCTTCGGCCGGCTGGCGTTGGGGAATCCATTACCGTTTTCAAACGGGATCTCAGGTGAAAGAACCCGGCCTTTTGGACAACTTGCGCGACCCGAATGGGCACATCATCGACAATGAAGGCCGCATTGCATTGGTCACTGCACAGCAGCGCGGCACCATTTTGTCCCTCTCAGCAGGACGCCTCTTCCCTGTGGATTTTATATCCAAAGGCTCGGGATTGGCGCTCGAACTCTTTGCGGGGTTCTGGGAGCACAAACTCCACTTCCAAAACCGCGGCAATCGCTTGACGCAACTCGATGAGCCGCACATCAAAGGATACGACCGCCTGACAGGAGGGATGATGCTCATGCCCCGTGTGGGATATGTGCACGACTCGGAAAATGGCCTGGTTCGCTTTCAATTCGGAGTAGAAGCGATGCTGGGACGGTTGCAACCGAACAGGGCCTGGAACTCCGATACCATGACGGCCGATGCCGGGCCAAGAAATGACCGCACATTCGGACTCTTTGCTGCTTGGATTCTCCGGCTCAAGGCGCGCTCAACCGACGTCGACTATTACCATTAACATCGGCCCACCCCTGTGTTACTCTACCGCCTGATCATCCACCTGTTGCGCTTGGGCCTGTGGCTCGCAGCTGCGGGCGGTCACCGCAAGGCCAAGGCAGCATGGCACGGAAGAAGAGGGTGGCTTTACAGGCTGGAGCAAGCTGAGTCCACCGCCCGGAGCAACGGGAGGTCCGGACCTTGGATTCACTTTCACTGCGCGTCCTTGGGCGAATTTGAGCAAGGCGCCCCTTTGATTCGGCTGTGGCGTAAGCAGCACCCCAAAACGCCCATCTTATTGACGTTTTTCTCTCCTTCAGGAATTGAAGGAGCGTCGGTAGAAGGGGTCGATCACATCGATTATTTGCCATTTGATACCGCGGGTTCTATGCGGGCATTTGCGCAGGCCATCGACCTCTCTGATACGGTGCTGGTCAAATACGAACTCTGGCCTGAAATGATGCGGGCCCTTCACAGGAACGGGACCCGCCTGCACCTGGTGGCGGCCCGTTTCGATCGGGGCAGACACCCGCTGAACAATGGGGGCCATTGGATTCGAAAACACCTTCGGCTGTTGACCACGCTCCAAGTGCAAGACCCGCCCTCAGCCGATGCCCTCAGCACTTTTGGATTGATGGCCCAGGTCACTGGAGATCCGCGTGTAGATCGGGTTTTTTCTGCAACGCAAGAGCCGGTTGCTGCACCGATTCAAGCACGCTTGGACCGCATTCGCCAGTGGAAGGGAAACCGCAAGTTGTTGGTCATTGGCAGCGCCTGGCCCGCTGAATGGCAAGCCCTGGAGGAGGTCCTCCGAGGCCACGAAGACTGGGTGGTGCTTTGGGCCCCTCACGAAGTTGAGCACCCCGATATCCAGCAGTGGGCCTCGCGTGAAGACACCGATTGCCTGTCGTGTTGGACAGGCTTCACCGCCGGCCTTGGATCAGACAAGGCCTATGAACATAGACCCGGCGATCCCGCCATGCTCATCGCAGACGAAGTGGGACTGTTGCGCTTTGCTTACGGCTTGGCTGACTTCGCGGTGGTCGGCGGTGGTTGGGGCCGGGGCGTCCACAACGTTTTGGAGCCTGCAGCCTTTGGTGCACCGGTTTTGTGCGGCCCCAAAGTGGAGGGTTTTAGAGAAATCGAAGCTTTGAAAAAAGCCGGGGCATTGCAGGTCTGTCGCACCACAGCAGAACTGTTGGACAAATGCAGTCAATGGATTGAATCCGACCGAGACCGCGAAAGAGCCGGTGATGCCGCCGCAGCTTGGGTCGTTCAGCAAAGGGGCGCGACAGCGCGCATTGCAAACGCCTTGGAATCCGCTCGATCAGAGGGGGCTTAAAAACGAAAAAGGGCACCTGTTACAGGTGCCCTTTTCTTGAGCGAGAAACGAGACTCGAACTCGCGACCCCAACCTTGGCAAGGTTGTGCTCTACCAACTGAGCTATTCTCGCAGGGGGGGCAAATTTACACCAAATCATCATGTCTACAACCCCCGCAACAACAAAAGCCTGAAGAACATCTGATATAATTTTTAGGGCGGTCTTTAGTTAATGTCGCATATTGAGGGCAAGACCTGTTTGCCAGCAAAACCACTTCTAAACCATGAGACTCCTCTCTGTTTTCCTTGCCTTGACGTTGGGCATCACCTCTGTTTTGGGCCAAAGCAAGACCCCTCAAGCTCCTGCTGAGCGTCAATGTGCAGCCCATGAAAAGCACGTCCAAATGATGGGCTTGGATGCTGTTTATGCCAAGAGGCAAGCTGATCTCGAGCGTCACACCACTCAGTTCGTGCAATCTCGCGAGGAAGCACGCGCCAGTGGGGCACAAATGCAACCTGTGGTGGTCACGGTCCCCGTGGTCTTCCATGTGGTATACGCCAACAGCACAGAAAACATTTCGGATGCTCAACTCTTGGAGCAGCTGCAGGTCCTCAATGACGACTTCCGAAGACTCAATGCGGACCAAGACAACATTTGGCCACAAGCCGCCGATACCGAGATCGAATTCTGTTTGGCGACCCGCGACCCTAACGGAGCCCCTTCATCAGGCATCCTTCGCGTGCCCACGACTTCCGGATCATTTGGGTCGAGTGATGCTGTCAAGTTCACCAGCCAAGGCGGCTCCGACGCATGGCCTGCTGACGAATACATGAACTTCTGGGTCTGCAACTTGGGAGGTGGACTCCTCGGATATGCTCAATTCCCAGGCGGCAATGCGGCCACAGACGGCATCGTATGTGGTTACCAATTTGTGGGAATAGATGGCCCTGGAGCTGGCGCCTACAACTTGGGTCGAACGGCCACACACGAAGTGGGCCACTGGCTAAACCTTCGCCACATTTGGGGCGATGGCCCCTGCGGTGCTGATGACTTCGTGGCAGACACGCCAGAATCCGACGGCGCCAATTACGGATGCGCGTTGGGAAGTGTCAGTTGCAGCTCTGAGGACATGGTTCAGAATTACATGGACTACTCTGACGACGGATGCATGAACGTCTTCTCACAGGGACAAGGCGACCGCATGCAGGCCCTCTTTGCACCAGGTGGATTGCGTAGCAGCATATTGACCTCCAATGGATGTCTTCCTGCAGTTCCCGATTTTGACCTCGATGCGTCCATCCTGAGCGTCAATGAACCCAGCGGGTTTTCATGCAGCACAGAGGTTACGCCTTCCATCACACTCTTCAACAATGGCGCGAACGTACTGACATCTGCGACCATCACTTATAACATTGACGGCGGCGCACCTGCCACGTATGCATGGACAGGCTCTTTGGATTTTGGTCAAACAGATGACATCATCCTGCCGGCACAAACGCCGGGAGATGGCGCTCATGCTTTCAACGTTGCGGTCTCAGATCCCAATGGAGGTGTCGATGAGAATGCGTCGAACGACAGCGGGAGCAGCAGCTTTTCATTGGACTCTCAAGGCATTGATGTGACCATGTCCTTGACCTTGGACAATTATCCCGGAGAGACGACTTGGACATTGGTTGACGCCGATGGCAATACCGTTCTTTCAGGAGGGCCTTATTCAGGTGCAGGTGTGATTGTGGAAACCGGGTGTGTAGCCGAAGGTTGCTACACGCTCAACGTGTTTGACAGCTTTGGTGACGGGATGTGCTGCGCCTATGGAGCTGGAGGGTATGAATTCGGGATTGGCGGCTTGATCTTGGCCTCAGGAGGTGATTTCGGTTCCAGTGAATCTTCGGATGTGTGCGTAGGGGACGTCGTTTTGGGATGCACCGATGCCGATGCCTGTAATTACAATCCCGATGCCATTGCTGACGATGGTACCTGCGATTACTCATGCTTGGGTTGCACTGACAGCAGTTTCTGCAACTACAATCCGGACGCCACCGTCGACGATGGAACCTGCGCCGACGTTGATGTTTGTGGAGTGTGTGCGGGAGACGGATCGAGCTGCTCAGGCTGCACCGACTCCACTGCGTGCAACTATGATCCCGCGGCCACACTAGACGATGGAACATGCTATTTCGCCCCCGATGGAGGAATCTGTGACTGTTTCACTCAATTGAACATCACGGAGTCCCTCTCAGGCGGTGCCGCTGGCACTGCCGTCACTTTCGACGGCACTGGAGAGGTGGCTGGGCTGGACATCGTTCTTGACTACACCACGAGTGTGGGCAGTTGGCCCGCCGATTTGTTGGTGGTCATCACTGCGCCCTCCGGAGAATGCATCGAGTTTGGTGGCTTTACAGCGGCCATCAGTGCTGGCTGCTCTGACCTCGGAAACTATACATTGTGGCCTGAAGATTGGGCCATCGATTCTTCGGGAGTCTATTCCGCATCGCTCGACTTGAGTGCTGCAGAATTGTCGGGAGATGGCGCTTGGAGCGTTCAATTGATCAATGGCTACTCAGCAGCGGGCACCGTTTCATATGTGGCCGACATCACCGTTCAAGATGTTTGTGTCGGCGGCGTGATCGACGGGTGTACAGACCCGGCTTCATGCAATTACGACGCCGATGCCACCGAAGACGATGGCTCCTGCGCAGACTTTGACCTCTGTGGCGTGTGCGCCGGAGACAACAGCACCTGTGGTGGCTGCACGGACAGCACGGCCTGCAACTATGACCCTGCCGCCGTCATCGATGACGGCTCTTGCGCGGACTTCGACCTTTGTGGCGTGTGCGCCGGTGACGACAGTACCTGTGGTGGCTGCACGGACAGCACGGCCTGCAACTATGACCCTGCTGCCGTCATCGATGACGGCTCCTGCATTGCCGATGGCAATCCATTGGAATTGACCATCGTCTTGGACAGTTGGCCTGGTGAAACAACGTGGACTTTTACCGACAGTTCGGGCGCGATCATTGCCTCTGGCGGCCCCTATGCAGGAGCTGGATCCACTGTTGTCGAAACCTTTTGTGCGGCAGACGGCTGCTACACGTTTACCATGCTGGACAGCTTTGGCGACGGCATTTGCTGCGCATATGGCAGTGGCTCGTATGAGCTGACTGCAGATGGAAGTACGATCGCTTCGGGCGGAAATTACGATGAGGCAGATGCCACATCGTTCTGCATCGGCGGTGACTTTGGATGCACCGATGCTACAGCATGCAACTATGACCCCGATGCTTTGATTGACAGTGGAAGTTGTGACTTTGGCTGTTACGGGTGTACGGACCCTGAGAGCTGCAACTATGATGCTGACGCTACCATTGACGACGGAAGTTGTGTGGGTGACGGCGTCAGCGTTGCCATCAGCATTACGACGGACCTCTACCCCACTGAAATCACCTGGACGTTGACCGACGATGCCGGAACGTTGCTGGCTTCTGGAGGCCCCTATTCGGATGCCCTTACCACGATAGATGAGACCATCTGTGTGGGTGAAGGTTGCTACACGTTCATCATTGCCGACAGTTTTGGAGACGGCATCTTTGACCCAGGCGGATATACGCTCACAGTCGACGGTGTTTTGGTTGCTTCTGGAGCGGCATATGGCAGTGGTGAAACCACATCTTTCTGTTCAGACAACCTCAACTTCGGTTGTACCGACCCTGTTGCTTGCAACTATGATCCAGAGGCCGGCATAGACAACGGGACTTGCGACTTCAGTTGCTCCGGATGTACACTGCCAGCGGCTTGCAACTACGACCCCGATGCCACCATCGACGATGGGTCCTGCCTCTTCGATGACAGCTGTGGCGTGTGCGGTGGAGACAACAGCACCTGCGGCGGCTGCACCGATCCGGACGCCTGCAACTACAACCCCGCTGCTACCGAGGATGATGGTTCATGCACGTATCCATTGGCAGACAACCTGGACTGTGACGGAAACTGCCTGAATGACCAAGACGGAAACGGCATCTGCGATGAAGATGAAGTCGCACTGAGCAGCTTTGTGCAACTCGGTTATGATGTGGTGGGACAGAACACAGTAAATGGGATGACCACTTACCGGGTTTGGGCAGAGTTTGCTGACCCCACTGAGCAGTTGGTGGCGGTGTATGGCTTTGATTCTGAGCCCTTGTCCATCAGCACTTCTACCACGTTCTATCAAAACCCATTGGGTGGCGCTTTGGGCGTGGACTACAACCCCCTCTTGTTGAGCGTCGATTCATTGCTGGCCTTCGACAGTTGGGTTACTGTAGGCGGAGAAGACAACACCGCCGATGTCAGCACCATTGGCCTGGACTTCGCAGCGTTTGAAGGATCAGGTGGCGCCTTGGTTGCAGACGATGTCAATGGAGGCTCGGTCTTCATTTACCCCGATTTGGAACCCGCAGCCTTCCCCGATGCCAATGGACAAGTGTTGCTCGCACAGTTGACCACCGATGGAGAAGTGAACCTGACGGTGAACCTCCAAACACGGACGTCTGATGGAGAGAACCCACAAGTGCTGCAGCAAAGCCTCATCTTCCAAGAAGTTTATGAGTGCTTTGGTGACTTTAACAGCGACGGACTGATCGGCATCGCCGACCTGCTCATGCTGCTGGGTGACTTTGGGTGTCCTGTGGGATGCAGCTACGACATGAACGGCGATGGGGGTGTCACCACTTCCGATATGTTGGTCATGCTCGCCATCTTCGGCACCAGCTGCGAATGATGTCCCGCTTTTTCTCTTTCATCGCCCTTGCGATCCTGAGTGGAACTCTGTCCGCTCAGGTTTCGCAAGGAGGTGCTCCTTGGAAATGGGGCCAGATTGACTTTCAAGCCGATTATCCGCAACTGACCACAGCTGAATTGGACCTGGATGCCTTGGCCGCTGAGGATGAAGTGACCGACCTGTTCAAAGAGGCCCCATGGCGGTTTGGGGTGGAAAGAGAAGTTGACCTCGGTTTGGACGATGCAGGGGTCTGGACGCTTGAGAAAGACCGTTGGATCTGGCGATTGGGCATCCACTGTCCTGGTGCCACAGGCATCGGTCTTCACCTCAGCAGTTTCGATTTGCCTGTTGGAGCGGTTCTGTATGTCTGGGATGGAAACCGAACCCGCTTTCTGGGCGGCTTTACAGCAGCCAACGAGAAGGAATGGGGGGCCTTGCCGCTCGGGCTACTCGACGCGGACCACGTGGTGTTGGAATACCAAGAGCCATTGTCGGTCCATGGACAGGGGAACCTGCGGGTTTCCCAGGTTGTGCATGGCTACCGCAACTTGCTGTCCCATCCGGACAATCCCGAACAGGAGTCCAGCATGGGCCCCTTTGGTTCGTCCGGAGCATGCAACATCAACGTCAATTGCCCGTCGGGTTCTGACTGGCAGGTGGCCAAAAGATCTGTGGCCTTGATCACCAATGGAGGCTTCGCCGTCTGCACAGGAGCTTTGGTCAACAACACCGCAGAAAATGGAACGCCCTATTTTCTGACAGCCAACCACTGTTTGGGCAACCCCAACACCTGGGTGTACTATTTCAACCACGAGAGCAGCAGCTGTTCGGGATCAACGGGACCGACCAACCAAAGTGTTTCCGGCGGCACCCTGCTCGTGAACAGCGGCAGCAGTGATGTGGCCTTGATTCAATTGAGCTCCACCCCTCCGAGCAGCTACAACGTAGAGTATGCGGGATGGGATGCAAGCGGCGCATCACCTTCGTCTGCAGTAGGCATCCACCACCCCAGTGGCGATGTCAAGAAGATCTGTTTCGAGAACAACTCCCCTTACACCTCCACCGCAGCAGGCGCACAGGTGTGGTGGATCGATCAATGGGAGTCCGGGGTGACCGAGCCGGGATCGTCTGGATCGCCGTTGTTCGATCAAAACCAACGCATCATCGGACAGCTGTACGGGGGCGCTGCAGCCTGCAGTGGATCCAACAACAACGGCGCCTATGACTACTACGGGCGCATGAACGTCAGCTGGGGATTGGGGGTGTCTGGCTATTTGGACCCGTTGAATACCGGGCAGCTCACCATGGACAGTTACCCCACGAATTCAAACGCCAACACAGGCTGCACCTTGCCTTCTGCTTGCAACTACGACCCCGAAGCCATAGAAGACGATGGCTCCTGCCTCATCAATGACGCATGCGGTGTTTGCGGCGGAAACGGCACCAGTTGCACGGGATGCACAGACGATGAAGCTTGCAATTACGAGGGTGGCGCGACCATTGACGATGGCAGCTGCCTCTACCCGCCCGCTGGCGAGCCTTGCGACTGCGATGCAGAAGGAAGCCTCGATGCGACATTGACGGGAAACGCCGCCTCTGCGATCTACAGTTTTGATGCTGCAGGCGAACCTGAAGCCTTGGACCTTTCTCTGACGTGGACCAATACCGGCGGAGGCACCAACTGGCCTGCTGATTTGGTCATGGCCATCACGGCACCCGACGGAAGCTGCGCCGCCATTGGAGGGTACAACTCCTCTCCTGCGGGATGCAACAGCTTGGGCAATTACACGCTGTGGCCCGCCGACTGGCAGAGTTCTACCGAGGGCACCTACACGGCCACAGTAGACCTGTCAGGCAATGGACTCTCTGGAATCGGCTCATGGCAGGTGTACCTTTTTAATGGGTACAGCAGTTCCACAGGAGCCCAATTCAATGCTACATGGTCCATTTCAGGCCTGTGCAATGCTGACGGAGGCGGAGATCCCGGTCCCTCCGATTGCCCGCCGGACTTCGATGGGGATGGCGCGGTCACCGTCTCGGACGCCCTCATTTTGCTCGGTGATTTCGGCTGCCTTGCAAATTGCAGCGCCGACCTCAACGGAGATGGGCAAGTCACCACCTCCGACATGCTGCTCTTTTTGGGCGCCTTTGGAGAATTGTGCAACTAAGGCCTCACCCCAATTAACACCAAAAAGCCCCGCATTGCGGGGCTTTTTGTTTGTACCCGGAGCGGGACTTGAACCCGCACGGCCCTACGGGCCAACGGATTTTAAGTCCGTCGTGTCTACCAATTCCACCATCCGGGCAGAGCCGCGAAGTTCGAAAAGGAAGATGGAAAAGAGGTCAAGAAGTGCTCAGAATACTTCTGTGGTCACTCCAAGTGGCTAGAGACCCAACGTGTACCCGTCCAAACCATCTCAGCAAACCGGCCATTGGTTTCGTATTGCCGGGCGATGGACAGCCAATTTCCATCCGTATCCTGGAGATACACCTGCTGGTCGTCCATATCAGGTTGCTTCTCTACGGCGAGCTTAAAAGATTGACCGGGGTATTCTCCATCGGGAACCGTGACATAGAGATACGGGAAGGTGAAATCCTCCGCGATGTAGATGTCATAACCCAAGGGAAGGACGCCAATGGTGTCAGGATCGAAGTGGAGTACGCTTGGGGCCGGAGCAGGCAATTCAAATGGCAAGCCATAGACTGCCAGAACGGCGATCACGTCGCCTGCGCCCACAGCTCCATCGTTGTTGGCGTCCGGATTGAAGGCCTGCGCATGGGCAGGAGCCACCATAGAAAGTGCAAAAAAGACAACAGCCACACGAAGGTGGAAAAGGTGAAAAGGCGGCATTTTGGTCGATCTACCCTAATATACTTCATTTTTATCGAAATATTATACAGAGCAGCTGAATCCAATGGCTCAGCCACAGGGCTGACAACACGTGGACCAGCTGACCGAGCGAACCATGTGCGTCGTGCACGGCTATCTTCGCGTCAACAACCCCGCTATGCCACAGGACGCGCCACTCCACATGGTGGACCTCAAGGGCCAATACGCCCACATTCAAAAAGACATCGACCAAGCGGTTTTGGATGTCATACGTTCCGGAGCATTCATCCAAGGCCCTGCGGTCAAAGGCTTTACCCGCTCCCTTTCCGAATGGCTCGGATCATCGGAAGCAGAGCCTGTGCATGTTGTCCCATGTGCCAATGGTACCGATGCGCTGCAAGCCGCATTGATGGCATTGGGATTGCAACCTGGAGACGAGGTCATCACCCCTTCCTTCACTTACATCGCAACCGTTGAGGTCATCCAACTGCTGCGTTTGACGCCTGTGATGGTGGACGTTGACCCCCACACCTTTACCATTGACCCCCTTGCCGTCGAAGCCGCCATAACACCGCGCACCAAGGCCATCATGCCGGTCCATTTGTATGGACAATGTGCCGATATGACCGCATTGAATCGGATAGCGCAGGCCCACGGACTTTACGTGATTGAAGACACGGCGCAGGCGATTGGCTCAAACTGGAAAATGAAGGCTGAAGATGGCGAAGGAACCATGGCGGGGACCATGGGCACCATTGGCACGACGAGCTTTTTTCCTTCCAAGAACCTCGGCGCATATGGCGATGGAGGAGCCTGTTTTACGCGGGATGCAGACCTTGCCGAGCGGTTGAGGATGATCTGCAACCACGGATCGCAAAAGCGCTATGAGCACGAGATGATCGGCATGAACAGCCGGTTAGACAGCATCCAAGCCGCCATACTGGGCGTCAAGCTCCCCCACCTTCACGGATACAATGCGGCGCGCAGAGCTGCAGCCGACCGCTATGATGCGCTGTTCGCAGACAACGCCTTGGTGCAGACGCCCACCCGCCACCAGCGTTCACATCACGTTTTTCACCAGTATACCCTTGTGTTGGGGTCGCCTGGAGACAGTTCCGAGCGTCGCGATGCAGTGGCCGCGCACCTTCAACAGTCGGGAATTCCGTTTGGTATTTATTATCCTAAACCCATTCACGAACAAGGTGCGTTCATGGGCTTAGGACTCGCCAAACCTCATTTGCCGGTGACCGAAGACTTGACGCGCCGGGTCATCAGCTTGCCCATGCATACCGAGCTTTCTGACGCTCACACACTCAGGATTGCAAAAGCGGTTCAGGAGGCCCTGATTTCGTAACTTTGCGCTTCTATTATTATACCTTATTGCTATGAAGATTGCTGTAGTCGGAACGGGTTATGTTGGCCTTGTATCTGGTACATGTTTCGCCGAAACTGGAAACGATGTCATTTGCGTTGACATCGATGCGGCCAAAGTGGAACGCATGCGCAACGGGGAGGTCCCCATCTACGAGCCCCACTTGGATGTCTTGTTTGAACGGAACATCAAGGCGGGTAGGCTCACCTTTACCACAGATTTGGCGGAAGCCATTGAGCCCGCTGAGGTTATTTTCTTGGCCCTGCCCACCCCTCCCGATGAAGATGGCAGCGCCGACTTGAGTTATGTCTTGGGTGTGGCAGATCAATTGGGCCGGATGATGACCGAGTACAAGGTTATCGTGGACAAGAGCACCGTGCCCGTGGGGACTGCCGAGAAGGTGACTGCAGCAGTTGCGGCCCACGCTAGCGTTGAGTTCGACGTGGTGTCCAACCCTGAATTTTTGCGGGAAGGATATGCAGTGGACGATTTTCTCAAGCCAGACCGTGTGGTCATTGGCGTAGGCAGCAAACGCGCCGAAGAGGTCATGACCCGTTTGTACAAGCCGTTCATTCGCCAGGGCAACCCCTTGATTGTCATGGACGAGCGGAGTGCTGAGCTGACCAAATATGCAGCCAACTCCTTCTTGGCCACCAAGATCACCTTCATGAATGAGATCGCCAATTTCTGCGAGAAGGTGGGGGCCGACGTGGACAAGGTGAGGAGGGGCATTGGAACGGACACCCGCATCGGGCCGCGCTTTCTGTTTCCCGGAATCGGATACGGTGGAAGCTGTTTCCCCAAAGACGTCCAAGCCCTTCACCGCAGTGGGGGTGAAGTCGGATTCGAATTTGAGATCTT
>CBFHUP010000011.1:0-48791 GCA_965659115.1 uncultured Flavobacteriales bacterium
GGACGTGCACATACAATCCTGCCATGGAGCGCAATTTCGGTGCTGAACGGGGGTAAATTGCCGCCATGGCCCAATATCGCAATGCCCAGGGGCAAGAAATGCCCGGAAACCCCGATGAGCCCCGGTTGCATCAAGATGACCGCGGCCGCTGGTGGGTGCGCATCGGTCACCGCAACCACCGTGTTTCTGTCCAAGCCTTGGAAGGGGGACGGTGGGACATCCGATTGGATGGCGTTTCAGATCAATGGACGGTTCACGGTCTGCGTGAGATGCTGATGGAGCGCATGGGGATTGAGGAAGGGGCCGATTCAGCCTCCAAAGACCTGCGCGCGCCCATGCCCGGGAAGGTGCTGGAAGTCCTTGTCGAAGAAGGCCAAACGGTCCAAGAAGGGGACGCCATGCTGGTGCTGGAAGCCATGAAAATGGAGAACGTGCTGCGCGCGGGTGCTGCTGGAGTGGTGTCGACCATTGGGGTGGAAGCAGGCAAAGCCGTTGAGAAAGAGGCGGTTTTGATCAGCATGGAAGACTGACAAATCGGAGCAACTTCCCTTAGTCACCTTTCGTTGTGGATAATACATGGCGGCGCCTCAGGCTGGCCCGTTGGCGCCACTACCTTCGATAATCCACACCCATGCGCGCACACAGAATCGGGATTCCCCTGCTCCTTATGTCGTTGTTGACGTCTTCGGTACAGTTATGTGCCCAGTCTTGCAGCAACCCATTGACGGTTTGTCCAGAAGAACCGCAGTCGGTTTTCATTACCGAGCCGGCCTTTTTGAATTTCGATTGCATTGATGCGACACATGTCGCTGTGATGCGTTTTCGGTCCAACCACAACTTTGAGAACCCCGGAAATGCGCGCATTCGCATCACACAGGTGTCGTGCGAAGGGGCCAGTGGCCCAGACACGTTGTCTGCGGTGGTGGTTTCTGCCTCAGGCGATCCCTGTGACCCCGCCGGACTCACGGCCATGGGCCCCTGTATTTCGGGAGTGGACAACCTCGTTTGGGAGTCTTCTACCCTGACCCACAACAGCGAGTATTTCCTTTTGATTGGCACGGAACACGACCCATCAGACACGGTGTGCACCATGTTCGTGGAGCTCGAAGGCGATGGCGTGACCATGGATGCTTGCTGCAACCACACGCTGATTTCGGGCGAGTCCGCACAATTGGAGGTGACCGGAGGTGACCCTGTGTATGGGTATACCTGGACGCCCGAGTTTTATTTGTCGGACCCCAACATGGGCATCACCACAGTGACCCCGGCCGAAACGATCAGCTACCAGGTGGACGGGGTGATTGGCGACTGCCAAGTGAGCAGTTCCGTAACAGTGACGGTCGGCTCGCCCATTGGGGTACCCAACAGCTTTACGCCCAATGGCGATGGCATCAACGATTTTTGGGGGATTGACGGAATTGGGGCCTTCCCAGGAACCAAAGTCGAGGTGTTCAACCGTTGGGGTCAATTGGTGCACCGCTCTCTGGGGTACACCCAGCCATGGGATGGCAAAGGCCGCTCTGGAAAGCCCTTGAACCCCGGCACTTACTACTACGTCATTGAGCTCAATGACGCGTCCCTTCCAATCCCACCTGAAACGGGCCATGTAGCCATCATTCGATGAAGCAGAGAAGCCTAACCATTTCCATTGGGGTCTTGCTGTTGTCTGTTTGGGCAACCCTGCAGGTTCACGCACAACAGCTGCCATTGCGGACCAATTGGCAGTTCAATTATTTTCAAGAGAACCCCGCTTTTGCAGGATTCACGGATTGTCTGGAATTGAAGGCGGGTTTCCGCCAACAATGGGCTGGATTCGACGGCGCGCCCCAGACTGCATTTGCCAATGTCCAAGGCGAACTCGGGCGTTCTGCAGGAGGGGGAGTCCACGGTTTTGGTGGCCGGGTCACAGACGATTCAGCGGGACCATATGGGTTTACCCAATTGGACTTGGCTTACGCTTATCACATGAAAATGGCCCAGGGGTGGCGCTTGGCAGCAGGCGCGGCAGTTGGGTTTATGCAGTATCGGTTGTCCTTGGGCGAGATCGTTCTCCCGGACTTCCAGGCGGGCAATGATCCCGCCATAACATCCAATGCCAACCAGTTGCTGGCCCCAACGGTGGATTTCGGTGTTTGGGCCTACAACAAGTACACGTTTTGGGGCCTCTCCATACAGAACCTCATTGAGCCGTCTGTGGACCAATGGGGCTTGGACACCCGATTCCAGCGACATGTGAGCCTCACAGGAGGATCTATGATCCGATTGGATGGGCCTTGGAGCTTCCACCCAGCTGGATCAATTCGGTTTGCCGCAGGCGCCCCTGTGGCCGTCGATGTGCAGGCGATGTTTGACTTTGACGAGTCCGTTCGTTTTGGATTGGGCTATCGGAATGAAACGGCTTTGGCAGCCATGATGACCCTGAACCTCATGGAAAACCTGACCATTGGCTACGCATACGACTGGAATGTTGGTCCCTTGAGTCAAGCATCGGCCAACACCCACGAAATCACCATTGGAGTATTGGCTTGCCCCATTAAATCTGGACATGTCCCATGTGCTGCATTCCAGTGATCGTGCCGCAACCCAAACCGTCTTTGGACGTATAGAGAACATACCGCGCAAATGACAAAACGCCCCACTGCATACCGACTCCGAGCAATCCCGACCAAAGGGAGGGGCGCGGTCGGTGCCAAGTGGTGTCTGATGTTGTTGCTGGCCTTTCCGTTGCTTTCACTGTCACAATCGGATTGTCCAGACGCGGTCGATGTGTTGCAGCCCATCACCTGCAGCGGCGCCGATGACGGCGTGCTTTCCGTGGCGGTTCCCGATGGCGTCGAACCGGATGAAGTCTACTGGCTCCAGAATAACGACACGCTTTTTGGGGCGACACAGTCCAATTTGGGCCCAGGCAGTTACCTCGTTTTTATTCCAGGCTGCCCTCCGCTGGGGGCAACCCTCAACGAGCCGTTTACCTTTTTCATCAGCGCAGCCATCACCCGGCTTCCCACTTGTGATGACCCTTGTTCGGGAGAGATCACAGTGACCCCGAATTTTGGTCAAGGCGAAGTCACATACTCTTGGTCGCATGACGCCGCAGAATCTGGCCCCATCGGTGAAACCGTTTGTGAGCAGGTGGTTTTGGTCTCTGCGGTAGACGAAAACGGTTGCTCGGACCAGGACATCATTGTGGTGGAGATTCCCGACGTGGAGCTCCTCACATTCGCGACAGACCCCAGTTGCTTTGGGTTCTCAGACGGCGCCGCAGCTGCCGTAGCCACAGGAGGGCTTGGAGGAGGGTTTGATTTTGAATGGAACGATGCCCAAGGCGCTCAAGTTGGAGACGGGTCCGAAGTGACGGGCTTGGCGGCGGGAGGATACCTGGTCACCGCCACCGATTCAGGGGGCTGTTCCCAAACCGAAGCTGTTTTCCTTCAAGCGCCGCCGCCTGTAGACGTCGACATGTCGGCCACTGGGGTCAGTTGTTTTGGAGATGCTGACGGCACCGCATCGGCCTATTTTGACAATGCCGTGTCCTATTCTTGGTCTGGCCCTGAGGGGTTCACCACATCGGGACCCGATGCGGATTCGCTGTTCTCTTTGTTGCCCGGAGTGTATGAAGTCCTGGTGACGGCGACAGATGGGTGCGTGGGTGCGGGCAGCATAGAAGTCATTTCGCCCGATCCTTTGATGGCCGAGCCCTTCTTATCTGCTCCAAGTTGTCCCGGTCTTTCAGACGGAATTGTGGGTGCAATTGTGGAAGGCGGAACGCCCGAATACACCGTGGAGTGGACCCTAGCAGACGGATCGGTTTCCGAAGGTGCCTTCCTCAACGACGTGACAGCGGGTTCCTATGACTACGCCCTTCAGGACGCCAACGGATGTGGTGCAGCGGGAACCGCGATGTTGGAGGATCCTGAGCCACTGGCCGCGTCCATCTCATTTGAAATGCCATTGTGTGCGCAAGGACCGCTCAGTGAAACGGGCAGCGCAGAGGCCACGGTCACTGGCGGATTGGCGCCATACAATGCGGTTTGGGTCGATGCTTCAACCGCCCAAGTGGTGGCCACAGGGCTCTCTGCAGACAACCTGAGCTCAGGGGGTTACGGGCTGGGCGTCATGGACTTGCTTGGATGCATCTTGGACACCATCATTGTTTTGGAAGCACCAGACCCCTTGGTTTTGGAGGTGGTGGTCATGCCGCCGTTGTGCTCAGGAGACAGCAATGGAAGCGCCTCTGCTTCTGCCTCCGGAGGAACGCTTGGATATTCCTTCGTGTGGACGGGGGGAGCTGCTCCAAGTCTGGGTCCAGACATTGGGGGCATGGGCGAAGGCCTTTATGCTGTGGAGCTCACCGACGGCAACGGTTGTCAAGCGACCGAAGAGATTTTGATTGAAGAGCCAGCACCGCTTTTGCTGACGTTGTCTGCCGAACCGGTGGGCTGTACGGGCAATGATGGGGCGGCGACCGGGTCCGTCACGGGCGGTTCTTCGCCCTATGAATGGAGCTGGACCGATGAAGATGAGGTCCTCGTTTCAGAAGTGGATGCGGCCTCAGCTTTGGTGCCAGGAGTCTATGCGGCTTCGGTATCAGACAGCGCGGGTTGTGTGGTGTCTGCTGAAGTGACCGTTGGGACGCTTCCTCCATTGGACATCGAGGTGTCTTTGGGCGCGGTGGATTGTGTCACTGGAGGGGCGCCCATCTCTGCGTCAGCATCCGGAGGGGCAGAGCCCATTGCATTGGTCCTCACTGGGGATGGCGGCATTCTTGAGTTTTCTGAAGGAACCTTGCTCGCCGAAGGCACATACACCCTATTGGCTACCGATGACCGCGGATGCACGACCGACACGTCTTGGGTGCTCGATCCACCCATTGTCGTCACCACAGATGTCGTGCCATTTGGCTGCGACGGCGGAGGGGTGATCACTTTGGAGTTTACTGGGGGCGACCCTGCAGGCCAGGTCACCTTTGACGCGGGCACTTTGGGCGCACCTTCTTCGCAGACCACAAGCGGCGCTGTTTGGGAATCGGTGCCAGAAGGCCCGTACACCATTGCGGTAGGGGATGGCACTTGCAGTGTGACCGAGGAGGTCGAGATGACTGGCGTCAGCTTGTTCGAATGGAGCGTAGAGGTCATCCCATTTGCCTGTGAAGAAGCCCTTGGCGGCGTGGAGGTGAGCATCACTGGGGGCACCCTTCCTCTGGAGGTGATGGGCGCATCAACGGACGGAACGACCACATGGTCTTCGCTCGATACTCTGGGTTTGTCTGCAGGAGCCTATTCGCTGTCTGTCATGGATGATGCAGGATGCTTGCGCGACACGGTATTTGAGGTGGAAATGCTTCCGGCCCTTGCGCTGACTGCCTTGGCCAACGACGTCCAATGCTCGGGGAGCCAAGATGGAAGCATTGCAATAGAAGCAACCGGCGGGGCTGAGCCCTTGACGCTGGGGGCCGTTGGAGAGACAGGTCCCTTGCAAGTCCCGCTCGAGAACCTGCTGCCAGGAATCTATACGGCAGGGGTGATCGATGCCCGTGGTTGCACCGCGGATACCATTGTCGAAATCCTCTCGCCCGCACCTTTGGAGGTTGTCACTGACGTGCAGCCAGAGTCGTGCACAGGAACGTTAGATGGTATGGTTCAAGCCATGGTGTCTGGAGGGACAGCGCCGATTTCAGTGCAATGGACAGGGGGCCCCGAGGCCGATACTTGGGCTGGTTTGGGTGCAGGGGAGTACACCTGGACAGCGGTAGATTTTTACGGATGTGACACCACGGGAACACTGGAGGTCGTCACCGAAGGCAGCCTCAGCGCATTGGCCGAGGTGTTGCCGGTTTCATGCGACGAAGGGGTGCCATATGGCGCGGTGTCCATCGCCGTGAGCGGCAATGTGGCGGTGCTCGAAGTTTTGCTGGGAGGCCTTCCGGCCGATGAATTCGTGAACAACACCACCTCCGGAATTTGGACGTGGTCGAACCTGGCTGCCGGTTCCTATGGGTGGAGCGCATCCATAGGCGAGGGCTGCGCGTCACAAGGTCAAATTGAGGTGTCGCTTCCACCGCCATTGATGTTTCTCGGAACGGTTGTTCAGCCTTCTTGTGAGGGCGGAATGGGCAGCGTTGAGGTTGACCCCAATGGAGGCGAGGCGCCCTTGGAAGTGTCGTGGCAGGGGATCACGTTGACCAACGACACCACAGAAGGGACAGGAGCTGGACCCGTGAATCTGAATGAGGGCCAGTATACCTGGACCGTCACAGATGCGGCGGGCTGCAGCCTCGACACGGCCATTCAAGTGGCGGCCTTGTCCTCGGGATTGTCATTGGAGCAGGAATTGGTTCAGCCCACCTGCGGGGGGGCTTTGGCAGGCGAGGCCACACTGACCTTGCTCGGTGGGATGCCGCCGTATTCCATTGCGGTGCAAGGGGCTGCTGACAGCACATTCTTGCCGTTTTTGGTGCCCGGTGACTACCCGGTGACCTTGACCGATGCTTTGGGATGCACCTTCCTCGACACGGTCCTCATTGAACCCGCCAGCGACTTTGTCTTGTTTGCAGAAGTGGATTCAGCCAGCTGCGCCAACAGTGAAGATGGCCAAGTGGTGCTGACGACAGAAAATGGATCGGGAGGGGTGGACTTTACCTTTTCTGGACCCTTTGGGGCAGTCGCTGTAGGCGACACGGTCCTTGGCGTGGGCGCAGGCGTCTATGAGGTGACCGCTTTGGACAGTGCGGGTTGCCCCGCGGTGTTGTTGGTCGACGTGGGGGCACCGCCACCGGTGGTGGTCCTGCTGGACAGTTTGGGCCGCCCCAGTTGCTCGGGAGACCAAGACGGCTATTTGTCGGTAACCGTTACTGGAGGTGCGGGTTCGCCCTACGACATCAACTGGTCTTTGGACGCTTTGCCTTGGTCCAGTGGCCCCGTTCAGGCGGCGATCGGAGAGGGGCTCTATGCGGTAGAGGCCACCGACGCACAAGGCTGCTCCGGAAGCATTGAAGCCATTCCACTTTTGGCCCAAGGCGATGTGAACCTGACGGTTCCATCGGACACGGCCCTCTGCGGAGGGACACCGCTTCAGTTGGAGGCGGTTTCTACTGGTGCCACAGAAGCGTTTTGGGAGATTCATGGCGGCGCTGGCGGCGTTGGGTTGAGCGCTTCTTCGGAGGGCGTTGAAGAGGGCGGGAATTACTGGGTGTTCACCGCCTCGCGTTTGGGTTGTGTTCAAGAGGACTCCGTCTTGGTCACTGGGTTTATCCTGCCCACCCCCGACGCCGGACAAGATGCGCTGGTGGTTTCGGGCGCCGCGGTCAATTTGGGCGTAGCCGGTGCCGACGAGACATGGCAATATGCCTGGACCCCGGCAGCCGACGTGGTCTTCGTGGAAGCGTCATCGACCCCCACAAATCCGCTGCTCGAGACCACGTCTTTCATCTTGGAGGCCACCTCGCTTGAGGGCTGCACGGGATCCGACACGGTCGTGGTAGAGGTGTTGCAAGAGCTGGACATTCCATCGGGCTTTACCCCCAACGATGATGGCACAAACGACCGGTGGAATTTGAACGGATTGGATCAATATCCTTCTGCCGAAATCACCGTCTTTAACCGGTGGGGAGACGTCCTCTTTACCCAAGGCGCCGATGACGGTCCTTGGGATGGCAGGGTCAATGGCATTGTTGTTCCTGTAGGGACTTACTACTATCACATTCGGGTGGATGAGCCCGCGCTGCAGACCGAGTGGACCGGTCCCATTACGATCATGCGATGAAGGCATTCAGCAACAACATCGCCCGCATGAGGTGGTCCTTGACCGTGGCGTTCGCAGTCCTGGCCATGGGTCTGGGCGCACAACAACTGCCGGTCACAACGCTGCCGCTCGACCATGCCTTTGATGCGCACCCTGCTGCGGCTGGTGCAGACACTTTGATCCACGTGAGCCTCTGGCAACGGAGCCCATGGACCGGCATTCCTTCGGCGCCGAGAACGACATCTCTGGCCCTGACATCACCCACCGGCTCTTCGGCTGTGGGATGGGGTGCGCGTGCCTGGAGCGACATAGCCGGCCCGACCCGGATGACGGGAGTGCACATGGGACTGGCCTACACTTCTCGGTGGACCGAGCGTTGGAAATTGTCTTTTGGTTTGGGCTTGGGCTGGATGCAGTTTTCGGTCGATGGCAATCAAATAGAGTTAGAGGAAGCCGGTGATCCGGTATTGGGCGACACGTATCAAACCATCGGCGTTCCCGATGCGTCAGCGGGTGTGCTGGTTTCGGACGGGACCTTCAAGTTCGCGGTGTCAGCCAGTCAGGTGTTGGGAGCCGCATTGCCCGTGTTTGAGGGGTCGGGAAGGGATTCCCGGTTGGAGTCTCATTTGCGCGCCCTGCTGTCCTACCGTTTTGAGAGGGGCGATTGGGGGTGGACTCCCATTTTGCAAGCACAGCATTTGAGGCCGATTCCTGCCGAATGGTCGGCGTCCCTGAGGGTAGATAAAAGCCAGAATTTCTGGGCGATGGCCGGTTACCGGTCCGCGGGTGCAGGCCATTTTGGTGCAGGCGTCAGGGTCAATAACCAACTGACATTCAGTTACAATAGGAATTGGGCAACGGGCATGTTGGCCCAAGTTTTGGGCGGAGGCCACGAGGTGGTGCTCGGATTCACCGTGCCGCGTTGATGACGGTCCGAACAGCCGGTTCCGCAGACCGATTGCCCCGATAGTTTAGCGACACAAACGATTAGCCAAGACAATGGCGGGATTCAAGAATTTGGAAGACCTGGTCGCTGACCTCAGCGATGGACTGCGCAAGTTGCGCGCTGGTGAGCTGGAGCCCGAGGAGCTCACGCCCTTGGTTGAGGATGCCAGAGAGCTTTCTGACCGGCTTATTTTATTGAGGTTCAAGGCGCATGAGTTTTCATATGAGGTGAGGAGAAAGGCTCCAGAGAGTGGGGTAGACCGCGGGGCTGCAGACCGCCAGCCTGTTCGTCCATTCCGAATTGGCGCGGCCTACCAGACCTCGCTGATCGATGCGATTGAGGAGGTCAGCCGCGAGCAAGCTGAGCAAGCAGAGAAAGCGCGACTGGACGCAGGAACGCCTGAGCTGTTTGATGCGCCCGCTCCAGAACCTGAGGTGTTCAATGCGCCGGCCCAAGAGCCTGTCAACGAGCCTTTAGAGAAGCCTGAAGTTGAGGCGGAACAACCAAGTCCCCTGTTTTTTGAACCGGTGCTGTCCGATCCAGCAGAACCTTTGCCAGCTGATGCTCCCGTTCACGAGCCCGAAGCAACAGAGCCGGTCGCTTCTGCCCCGGTGCCAGACCCGGTGGAAGTTCCCGAGGTCCAGTTGGCTGTTGCAAGCGAGGCTGCTACAGAGCCAGCAGAGGCCAAGGCTAAGGTCGAACCAGACGGCTCGCCTTCACTGGCAGAGCACATGGAGCGACAGCCCATTTCGGACCTGCGCACGGCCTTCAGCTTGGTAGAGAAATACGAGTGCATCAAGATGCTGTTTGCCGACGATGCTGTAGAGTTCAACCGCGTGCTCGAAGCGTTGGAAGAAGCGGGAAACTTTGACCTGGCTTTGCACTGGTTGGATCAACAAGTCGCTGCGTTCAAGGATTGGGACAAGGAGGACCCTGTCGTGATGCGCTTCCTCGACAGGGTTGAGCGCCGATACCATTGACATGCTGACGGTCGTCCCCACGCCCATTGGCAACCTTGGAGACTTCACGCCCCGCGCTGTTGAAGCCATAGAAGCGGCTGATATCGTCTTGGCAGAAGACACCCGGACCACGGGGTCATTGTTCCGGCTAAAGGGCCTTGAGGCTCGCTTGAGGGCCTTCCACGCCCACAACGAACACAAGGTGTTGGACCACATTGTTTCTGACCTGGCTGCGGGCGTCAATGCCTGCTTGTGCAGCGATGCGGGAACACCAGCGATCAGCGACCCGGGTTTTTTATTGGTGCGCGCTTGCATAGCCGCAGGTGTCGAGGTGCAGTGCTTGCCTGGAGCCACGGCATTTGTGCCGGCATTGGTCGTCAGTGGGCTGCCATGTGACCGCTTTGTCTATGAAGGCTTCCTGCCGCACAAGAAGGGCCGCCAGACCCGGTTGAAGTCCTTGGCTTTAGAAGCGCGGACGACCGTGTTGTATGAATCGCCCCACCGGATTTTGAAGTTGTTGTCAGAGCTGTCAGAGTTCTGCGGCCCCGAGCGACCATTGAGCATCAGCCGTGAAATCTCGAAGAAGTTTGAGGAGACTGTGCGGGGAACGGTAGCCGAGTTACAGGCCCATTTTGAAGCCCACCCACCCAAAGGGGAGTTCGTAGTCGTGGTCGGTGGGGCAGAGGGCTGATTCGCCTTAGAACAGCACTTTCTGAAGCTCCCCCACGCGGTTCACCCGCACGAGTTCCAGCCCCTTTGGAGGCTTGGGCCCTTTGGATACGAGTCCACTGACCACAATGCGCTTCATGCCCAGTTTTGCCGCTTCCATCATGCGCTGTTCCACACGCGCTACCGGCCGGACTTCTCCTGTCAACCCCACCTCACCACAAAGTGCGGTTTTCGGGTCGAGTGTCAGGTCGAGTGTCGAGCTCAAAATGGCAGCCACAACGGCCAGGTCAATTCCGGGGTCCCCCAGTCGGATGCCGCCAGCGAGGTTTAGAAAGACATCAGAGGCGCCCAATTTGAAGCCGCATCTTTTTTCGAGCACTGCCAGCAGCATGTTGAGCCGCTTGAGCTCATAACCCGTGGCGGACCGCTGTGGAGTTCCATAAACAGCACTGCTTACCAAGGCTTGAATCTCCACCATCAGTGGACGCGCACCTTCAATGGCGACCGCAAGTGCAGTGCCGCTGAGCCTGGAGTCTGCATTCCCGACGAGGGCGCCGGAAGGATCGGTGACCGGATGGAGGCCATCGCCCCGCATTTCGAAAATGCCGATTTCTTGGGTGGAACCGAAGCGGTTTTTGACCGCGCGAAGGATGCGGTATGCGTGGTGCCTGTCGCCCTCAAAGGTGAGCACCACGTCCACCATGTGTTCCAAGACTTTGGGCCCGGCGATGGCCCCTTCTTTGGTGATGTGCCCGATGAGCACCACGGGCAACTGAAGGGGTTTCGCGGCGAGAATGAGCTCTGCGGTGGATTCACGCACCTGGGCCACACTGCCGGGCGCGCTCTCGACGCGAGGCGTGTGCAGGGTTTGAATGGAGTCCACAAACAACAAGTCAGGCTTGTGTTCTTTGACGGCCCTGACGATGCCCTCTGTCGAGGTTTCGGGAAGGATGAGCAATTCCTGACCCAACACGCCGAGGCGGTCCGCCCGCAAGCGCACCTGCTCTGGGCTTTCCTCGCCAGAGACATACAGCACTTTGCCCGCCGCTTTCATCGCAGTTTGAAGGCTCAGTGTGGATTTTCCGATGCCGGGTTCTCCACCCAAAAGCACGAGGGCACCGGGCACCAAGCCGCCGCCCAGAACCCGGTCGAATTCGGGCTCACCCGTACCTGCGCGGTCGGTTTTGTGTTCGGTGTAATCCACCAAGGGCCTGGCCTCGATGGCGCCGGCAGCTACAGCGGCCCGTTCCATGCGAGGGTTGGCGGACTCTTTGAATTCCGTAACGGTATTCCAAGCCTTACAGCTGGGGCATTTGCCCACCCATTGGCCCGTCACATGCCCGCAATCGCTGCAGACAAAACGGGTCCTTGTCTTGGCCACTGAGGGGTCCTTAACGTTGGATCATGACCGACCCGCTGAAGTCCTTGCCGTTGGGCAAAGTGAGCAGGTAGTAGTGCGTGCCTGAAGAGGTCTCCCTGGCATCCCACTGATTGTCATAATTGTCGCTTTGGAAGACCAGGTTGCCCCAGCGGTCGTAGACCATCAGGATGCTGCCGTCGTACTTCAAAAGGCCCTCAATTTCGAAGGTGTCGTTCTTTCCGATGGAGCCCTCCGCAGTACCTGGGGTGAAGATGTTGGGGATCTTGACCTCACAGGCATCGATTTGCACTTCCCATTGATGACTGAGTCCTGCTGGAGTGCAAGGATTCAATGCCGTTCCGGTCAACACCAAAGGAGCGTACCAGTATGCGGTATCCAAGACTTGCGCAGAGGTAAACGTGACTTCGTCTTCTTGCAAGAAGTTGAGGTTGGACGGATCGGGCGTCCCGAACTGGAACTCCAATGACCAGTTCCAATCCACAGCGAAGGTGCTGTTCAATTGGAAAGTGTTTGGAATCTCAGGGCACAGGAAAATAGGGGTGTTGTCGTCGGTTTGGTTGGGCTCGGCATTGCCCAATTCAACAGGGTATCCCATCCAGACAAACGTGCTGTCTTCGAATGAGGTGCAGCCCAGAGGGTCTTCAAATGTGGCAGACAACCAATTGTCGTGGTGAGGGTTGAAGGTCGCCGTATAGGTGTTGCCTACGGTGCCATCTTCCCAGGTTACAGTCCACTCATTGTCCGTCAATGGGTCAATGAATACCGTATTTCCTCCCTCGCAGTTCAGGCTGTAATCCGGCAGTGGGCTGGGGATGGGGTCAAAAATCTCTACCTCGGCACAAGCCTCTGCCGCGCCGCATTCATTGGATGCTTCTACGCAGTATTCGCCTGCTGCATTGGCGAGGATGACAAACTCATCTTCGTTCAAGTTTGCGTTGTCCAAGGTCCATTCAATCTCCACGTCGCTGCCGGGGTCCAATCCTGGATCAAGCACGACTTCAATGCCTTCTTCACAGACGATGACGTCCTCGAGCTCGGGATCGACCAACTCTGAAGTCACGATGGTAAAGGGCAATTCAATGGTGCCGCAGGCATTGCTCACCTCCACTGAAAGTTCAAAAGTGCCCGTGCTGTTGAATTCGTACTCTGCAAAGAACCCTTGTGAGCTCTCAGCTTGTGGCCAATCGAGCGGATAGACTGCCCCTTCATAGAGCGTGTCGACTTGGAAGTTTGCACTTTCTCCGTCGCACAGGAGATAGCTGCCGTCCGCTTGCAGGTTGTCGCTGGGCCCTTCAAGATTGGCGACAGGGGTAGTGCTGACTTCCATGGGGTAGCAAGCCGCGTATCCACAATTGTCATCTGTGAAGCAAATCTCATAGACTCCGAAACCACTGGTGGGCGTGAAGAAGGTGTTGAATTCAGTGGGTGCGGAGAAGAAGCCGGACCCTTCAGAGACGCCCCAAACTCCCCCGACGGGGTCCACTTCACAATTGGCCGTTGCCGAGTAGACCAATCCACCTTCAGCAGGGAGGTCTCCAACGGGCTCTGGGTTGCCTGTGGTGCAGTTGTACACCGTGAAGGAGAAGTCATCCACTGGGGCATTGGCACCCGTCACGAGTACGATTTCGACCAGGTTCCCGAGAGAAACCTCGATGTCGGTGTGGGCTGTAAACACATCGAAGCTCGTCAGGATGTACACAGTTTCGTTTCCATCGTCATCGGTTACAGTGACCTCCAGATAGTTGTCACCCCCCCAACCCGACGGGTCAGATGCGGTCATGTAGACGAGGAGCGGTCCCGCATCGGGTGTGGTGTATCCGCCACTGAACTGAACGCTGTACAAACTGTCGCAGACAGGGGGAATCGTCACCTCTGGAATCACCTGGGTAACCTGTTCCACGTTGAATACGCGCTGGCCTTGGCAACCTGCGTCGTTGGTGATGAGGATGCGGTATGAGCCGGGAGTAACACCGACTGCAGTGTCCCCAAGCTCAGTAGAGGGAACCACGATTTCTCCTCCAGCTCCATTCCAGTCGCCATCCCATTGGTATTCGACGAACTCGTCCATGTTTTCATCACACACCGAAACAATGGCCGTGTCATCTCCACAGATGGGATTGGGCTCAATGCACACGTCTGGGAGGAAGTACAGGCTCTGATTGATGAAGAAACTCTGTGAAGCCACGCACCCTTCATCGATGGAAGCGGTGACGGTAAACGTACCTCCAAAGGGATATGTGCATTCAGGGCCCGTGCACCCCAAGGACCAACTGTAACTGTCAAAGTCGTCGTTGCATGTAATGGTGGTCTCTTGGCCGGAGCAGATGTTGAAGTCGCCGTCTACGACCAAAGAGGGCAGCTCTATGTCGATGACTTCGACCCAATAGCTGAGTTCCGTGGTGCCCGTTGGTGTACCGTCGTCGGTTGCTGTGATTTCAAGCAGGTAGGTCCCGACGTTTTCTGGTGTTCCAGCAAGGAAGGCGTCCAAGTAAGTAATTCCGTTCTCCGAATAAGTACCGTTGTTGGTTACCGCAGGGACATCCGATAGCGTGATGTCCACGGTCTGGTTGTCTTCCGGAGCGAGGAACCCAATGTTGAGGTTGAGCGTGTCATTCAAACAGACGTACAGCGTATCGTCACAACCGCTTCCTGGCGTTTCGGTCGGAATGGGCGCTTGGTTCGGTTCGAAACCCGAAACATTGAGGCAAAAGTCTTTTCCGTTCAACCAAAAGCAACCGTCTTGATCGTTTGGTCCTCCACCGTAGGGCCCATTGTAACTGTCGTCTTGAAAGTTGAATCGCCCGAATTGAACGAAGTTGGCTCCGTTGTTCTGCTGGTCGACACCCACGGTGGCGGGGTCTGTTCCGCAACAACCGCCTTCTCCGCCCACGTCTCCGTGGGCCCACTCCATAGACTCAAAACACAACTGAACGTTGTTGCCATCTCCAATGGCGATGGAACCATCTGCAGAGAACACAATCTGATAGCTGTTGGTCCGCTCATCGTGGTTATTGTAATACCCCACGTCCACCCAGTTGACGTATACAGCGTCGGGTGTAATCCGGTAAAAGATGTCGCCAGAAAGGCGATAGTCCGCATCTGCCCAGAAGCCGGCAATGATGTTGTAGTTGGCGTCAGGAAGCTCTTCTGGTGTCCAGTCGATGACCGGTTCAGTGAAGGAAATCAGACCCTTCGAGTTGATGTAGAAGTCTGTGTGCTCCTGTCCGAAAAGGTTGAAGGTGAAGGGAAGTGCAAGCGGGCCGTGAGCGTAGTCCACGTCAATTCCAGCACCACCGGTAAACTCTTGCATCTCCGGTGTGATCTCCGTGTAGGACTCCGTAGGCTCGATCCAACAGTCGCATTCGCCTGAACGCATCAAACGCTTTTGCTTGCGCAATTCCTTCTTTGCGAGGTATTCTGGCGTGTTTTGGTGCCGCTTGATGACGGCAATGACGGCAGCTTCATCGTACCCTTCCCAAGCGCGGTAATCTTCCCACTCACTGCGGTCCATCATCATGACGGCATACTCAAACCCCCCGTATTTGCTGTAAAGACCGGATATTTCAGTAGGCAGGGTTTCCTGAGCCTGCAATGAGGCCGGAACGGCACATAGAAAGGATAGGAGAAGTGTAAAAATTCTCATGGTGTTGATTCTCGCGGGTGTGCAATATACCGCACGTTGTGTCCTTTTTCCCCGGTTCTGCCTTCCTAGGTCGGGGATGAAGGCTGGACATCTACCAAACGTCCATTGAGGGGCGTTGGTTGCGCACCAATAGCAGGGTGTCGGTCGTACTTTAGCCATGAGCATGGAACACATCCGAAACTTCTGCATCATTGCCCATATCGACCATGGGAAGAGCACCTTGGCAGACCGTCTTCTTCAACTGACCGGTACTGTCGACGATAGACAGCTCCAAGAGCAGACGCTGGATGACATGGACATTGAGCGTGAGCGGGGCATCACCATCAAGAGCCACGCCATCCAAATGAAGTATTCAAAGGGTGGTCAGGACTATGTGCTCAACCTCATCGACACCCCCGGACACGTGGACTTCAGCTATGAGGTCAGCCGGTCGATTGCGGCGTGTGAAGGTGCCTTGCTGATTGTGGATGCCACCCAAGGCATAGAGGCCCAGACCATTTCGAACCTCTACCTCGCCATCGAGCATGACCTCGAGATCATTCCGGTGCTCAACAAGATGGACCTGCCCAGTGCCGACCCTGAAGAGGTGATCGACCAAATTGTGGACCTGATCGGTTGCGACTCCGAAGACGTGTTGCCGGCCAGCGGCAAGACGGGACTCGGGGTGGAGAAGATATTGGAGGCCATCGTGGACCGTGTGCCAGCGCCCAAGGGAGAAGCCAACGCGCCCCTACAAGCCATGGTTTTTGACTCGGTATTCAACTCCTTTCGGGGCATCATCGCCTATTACCGGGTGCTCAACGGAGAAATCAAGAAAGGGGACAGGGTGCGTTTTTTCAATACAGGCAAGGAATACAACGCCGATGAAATTGGCGTTCTCGGAATGGACCTTCAACCTGAGAAAACGGTGAAAGCCGGAAACGTAGGGTACATCATTTCAGGCATTAAAAACGCCAAAGAGGTCAAGGTGGGAGACACCCTCACCCTCGCAAATGACCCCTGCGAGGTGGCAGTCAAGGGATTCGAGGATGTGAAGCCCATGGTCTTTGCGGGCATTTATCCAGTCGATACCGAGGACTATGAAGAGCTGCGCTACAGCATGGAAAAGCTCCAGCTCAATGATGCTTCACTGGTGTTTGAGCCAGAGAGTTCCGCGGCCCTTGGATTCGGTTTTCGCTGTGGTTTCTTGGGCATGCTTCACATGGAAATCGTGCAGGAACGTTTGGAACGCGAGTTCAACATGACGGTCATCACAACGGTGCCCAACGTGAGCTATATCTGCCATCCCAAAAAGGGTGAGCCCATCTTCATCAACAACCCATCCGAGCTGCCAGACCCCAGCAAGTTGGCCCATGTGGAGGAACCCTTCATCAAGGCCCAGGTCATCACCAAGGCGGAGTATGTGGGGTCGATCATGAATCTGTGCATCGAGAAGCGCGGTGTGCTCGGAAACCAGGTTTACCTCACTTCGGACCGCGTGGAGTTGACCTTTTCCATGCCCCTTGGAGAGATTGTCTTTGACTTCTACGACAAGTTGAAGAGCGTTTCTCGCGGGTATGCCTCTTTTGACTACTTCCCTGACGAGTACAAACCATCGAAGTTGGTCAAGCTGGACATTCTCATCAACGGAGACCAAGTGGACGCTTTGTCAGCGTTGGTGCACCAGTCAAACGCCTTTGATTTAGGCAAACGGATTTGTGCCAAGCTCAAAGAGCTCATCCCACGTCAACAGTTCATGATCGCGCTTCAAGCGGCCATCGGGGCCAAGATCATTGCCCGAGAAACCATCAAGCCGGTCCGAAAGGACGTGACGGCCAAGTGTTACGGGGGTGACATCACGCGGAAGCGCAAACTGCTCGAGAAGCAGAAGAAGGGAAAGAAGCGCATGCGTCAAGTGGGTTCAGTAGAAGTACCTCAGGAGGCTTTCCTGGCCGTGCTCAAGCTGGACTGATTGCTGCTGGCGGCCCGGTCAGCGTGCCCCTCACTGCATCACTTTCGGTGGGTCCGGTTATGCCGCGCCCGTTGCCAGCTTGTTTTTGTTGGCCAACTGTCCGCATGCAGCATCGATGTCTTCACCACGCGATCGGCGGACATTGACCACCATATTGAATTTCTCCTCCAAGAAAGAAGCAAAAGCATCGGTGCGCTCGGGGTCGGCTTTCTCAAAAGTGCCGCCATCGATGGGGTTGTACTCGATGAGGTTCACCTTGCAAGGCACGCAAGAAGCAAACCTGGCAAGGTCGCGCGCATCTTCAATGTCGTCGTTGAAACCACCGAGCAGGATGTATTCAAACGTGACGCGGCTTCCTGTTTTTTCATGGAAATACATCAAGGCGTCCCGCAATGACGCGAGGTCATTGGTTTCGTTGATCTCCATGATTTGGTTCCGCTTTTCGTCTTGGGCGGCGTGGAGGCTCAGAGCGAGGTTGAAGCGCACCTCGTCGTCCCCCAGCTTTCGAATCATTTTGGAGATGCCCGCGGTAGAAACCGTGATGCGCTTGGGGCTCATGCCCAAACCAGGAGTGCCTGTGATGCGCTCCACAGATTCCAGCACATTGCGGTAGTTGAGCAAGGGCTCACCCATGCCCATGTAGACAATGTTTGTCAGCCGGTGATCGTGGTGACGTTCGGCAAGTTCCGCGATGTGGCGCACCTGGTCCACAATTTCTCCTGCCGTGAGGTTGCGCATGAGCTTCAATTTCCCGGTGGCGCAGAAGGCACAAGACAAGCTGCATCCCACTTGGCTGCTGATGCAGGCCGTCATCCTCTCTTTGGCGGGAATCAATACACCCTCGACCACCTTGCCGGTTTCGATTGGAAAAGCGCATTTGACGGTGCCGTCTCGGCTGACTTGTTCCTCTTCTGCGCGGATGGGAGAGAGCAGGTATTCTGCGGCCAGCGAGGTTCTAAACGCCTGTGGCAAATTGGTCATGTCCTCAAACCGAAGGGCGCCTTTGGTCCAAAGCCATTCTGCGATTTGCTTGCCCCGAAAAGCGGGCTGACCAAGTTGGACAGCCACAGCTTTGAGGCCCTCGATGTCGAGTGTGCGAATGTCGGTTGGAGAAGAAGCCATGGTGGCGCAAAGGTAGAGGCCTACCCACGCTTCATCCTCGGTGTCCTGCTGTCAAGGGCTGATTCAAGCGACGGCGGCATTGAACCCGCCGTCGTTTTCGTTGGAAAGCAACTCAGCCATGCGGCGGCGCAAGTCTTCGCGCTTTCTGACAGCCAAAGCGATTTCCTTGCCGTTGACCAGCGTTATGGAATTCGTCCGGTAATTGCACTGGCGAATCTTGTTCAAGTGAACGAGCTGGCTGTTGTGCACCCTGACAAACTTGCTGTTGTTGATCAGGCTTTCCACGTATTTCAAGTTCTTGGAAACCATCAGGCGACCGCCATCGGTTTTGTAGATGCAAGCGTAACTGCCACTGGCTTCAACATGCAAGATTTCCGAATGGCGGATGAAATGACGCTGTCCTGACGTCGTGATTTCCAGTTTGCGGTGGAAGTCACCATTTTCAATCATTTTGATGCGATAATGCTCGCGAATTCGCTCGGCACAGGCTTGGAGATCTACAGGGTCAATGGGCTTGAGCAAGTAGTCAAATGCTTGACGGCGAATGGCATCAATGGCATAATCCTGATAAGTGGTGTAGAAGACTACATAGAAGTCTCGATCGTCGAAGCGGTCCACCAGGTCAAGGCCTGATTCGAAAGGCATGCGGATGTCCACAAAGACGATGTGGGGGCGCCCACTTCGAATGGCATCATATCCAATGCGGGCATTGGGAGCTTGGTCTATGACTCGGATAAACGGACAGTGGCGTTCAAGCTGACTGTGCAGTACCTCACGAGCGGGCGCTTCATCATCAACGATGATGGCATCGAGCTGGGCATTCATTGGCGGACGATTTGGTTGTCGCATGGCAAGAGTTTCTTGCAACGCTACAAAACCAAATATACGCATTCGACCCGATAAAATGCAAATTCGCAGATGGTAGAATTTAGTTTGTAACTGTCTTCTACAGTCTGGCCGCGGCTTTTGCCATGTCAATGGTTCGATAAACGTCCAGGTCAATTTGCCTCAGTTTGCCCTTGGGCCGGAAAAACCCTGTGCGCACAGCGACCAAATCCAGCTCAGGGACCACGACCACGTATTGGCCGCGCAACCCCTGCATGCTTTTAAAGGCCATTCCGTTGTAGGTCCCCATCCACATTTGATAGCCGTAATGTTGGATGTTGGTCCCGTCTGGAAGGGGGCCAATGGGGGTGGTCATCCTGCGCACGAAGTCACGCTCTAAGACGGTGGTTCCCGCCACCTGACCGGAATCCAGTAAGAGCTGGCCCAGCCGGGCAAATTCGGTACTTGTGGTGTAGAAGCAAGCGTAATTGCGCTCATTGCCGGCATTGTCCACAGCCCACATGGCCTCAGCAGTCGCGCCGATGGGATTCCAAATCTTTTCGGCGAACCACGTTCCGAGAGGCACATCGATGACGGCCAAAAGGACCTCCTGCAGCAACAGGGTATTGCCCCCTTGATATTTCCACGGTGTGCCCGCTGCACCTTCAACGGTATAGTCTTGGAGTCGGTCGATGATGTTGTCGCCGTAGGTGCACTTGGACATGAAGCCAAACGGGTCTTTGTAGTTCTCACCAAAAGGAATGCCCGATCGCATTTGCAACACCTGCTCTATGGTCAATGCCGATGCTAGTCCGTCGGTAAAACGAGGCAAGTAGCGGGACACCGGCTCAGTCACATCGAGCAACCCTTCTTTTTCGGCGGCACCGATGGCCATCGCAGTCAAACTCTTGGCCACGGAGAAGGAGTTCGTCCGCATCGTGTCTGCTCCTGGGATGCGGTCCGACTTCCAGTCCAGCAGCAAAGAGTCCTGAAGTATGACGGTCAGTGCGGTCGTGTTCCAGCGGTGGGTGGAGTCGACCATCGCCGCCGGCAGGGTGACCTGATCATATTGGCTGTGCAGGGGCCAAGGGCGTGGGGACTCTGAAGCCGGGATGCTCCGCAACGATTGAAACCGCATGTCGTCGATTTGGGCGGTCTTATAACCCCGCATATAGCATTGCCTCAGACCGGTCCAAAGGTGATCATTGTCCGTAATGACGCTCAATGCGTAAACACCAATCCCCAAAGAGACCAGCCAGAATAAAATGCGTTTCATGATCGTGTGGCAACTGAATCTGCTCCAAGAACGT
Organism: uncultured Flavobacteriales bacterium; assembly: GCA_965659115.1. Lineage (GTDB taxonomy): Bacteria > Bacteroidota > Bacteroidia > Flavobacteriales_D > Sanyastnellaceae > UBA8752. Next base: position 20,547 of record CBFHUP010000011.1, read on the forward strand.
CCAAAAGGTGCATTTCAAGGGCATGGCGCACTTCGCTGCTCACAACTTTTCTGCTCGCCTCGGCGGCCAAGCTCGTTACACCCCGGTCTTGGATTCCACACGGAACAATCAGGTTGAAAAAGTCGAGGTCCGGGTCCAGATTGAAAGCCAGGCCATGCATGGTCACCCACCTGCTGCACTTGACGCCAATGGCGCAAATCTTGCGGGCGGCGAGGCCGGCTTCTGGATCAATCCAGACCCCAGTCAGGCCATCCACACGGCCAGAATCCACCCCCCAGTCAGCGCAAGTCCGGATCACCGCCTCTTCCAGTTGTCGCAGGTACCACCCAATGTCGGTTCGGAATTGGTCGAGGTCCAGGATGGGATAGGCCACCAACTGCCCGGGACCGTGGTAAGTGATGTCTCCACCGCGGTTGATTTCATGGTATTCCACACCGAGGGCCTCAAGGCGCTCAGGGGAGGCGATCACATGGTTCGCATCACCGCTCTTGCCCAAAGTCAAAACGTGAGGGTGCTCTACAAACAGCAGGTGGTGTTCGGGCCAAGGGTGATCGGGATCGACCTCCTCGGGCTGTCTGCCAGACTCGCTCAAGCCGGCCCTTCGCCTCGCAATTTTGCGGTCCACCGCCTCTTTGAGTAGGCGTTCCTGAAGGTCCCATGTGGGCTTATAGGCCGCATGGCCCAGGTCTTGAACGTGGACTTGAGGCCTCATCCCATTTTGGCCAATTCCCCTTTGAGGTAATCGATGTGTCGGATGTCAACGGGGTCCACACCTGTTTTCTCGGCCATGAGCAATGACAGCCAGTCTCCGAGGTGGACCAGGTGCATCCAGCGCTGCAAGCGCGTGGTGCCAACAGCACGGGTTTCTTCAACCGCGGCGCCGGCCTGGGCAAAGATGTCCTTGCACAAGCGCATTCTTTCGGCGGTACGGGGGTGGTCCTCCTCGGTGTGAAGGAAGAGGGCCGCGATGCTGTCGTCTCCGCTTTCCCAGCCCACCAGTTCGTTGTGGTTCATTTCCGGAAAAACGTGGTGATTGCAAAGCCGTTTGGCGTTTTCATTGAGCTGCTGACGCCAGCGGATCAAGACCGGCTCCAAGGCGGCATCTCCATAGAGCATGGGGCTTTTGGTGTTCAATACGTCCGCCCATTGGCCAGCCAACTTCACAATGGATTCGCGGTGGTGGCGCAGGGCGTCGGCAGAAGCCTGCACGTCTTCTAAAACCTGCGCGGCATCATTGGGGGTGTGCCCCAATGCGGCGAAGTGGTGCAACAATCCGGTCACGGCCCATCCAAATTGTGAGCGGGGCGGGTGTCCTCCTGGAACAGTGAGCACAGGCCAGCCATGCTCAGCGGCCAGCTCAGCGAGTTGGCCTCCCGATGTCAGCGCCCGAATGTGGGCTCCCTTTTGGATGGCTGCGTGCAGGGCGGTGAGGGTTTCCTCTGTATTTCCGCTGTAGCTGCAAGCCAGCACGACGGTTTTTGGTCCGACCCAAGAAGGGATGCGGTAGTCGTGTCCAGATGCGATGGGCACCCGGGCGGCGTCACCCAACAAGCCGGCCAAAAATCGGCCGCCAATGCCCGATCCCCCCATGCCCAAAACGAGGATGTTGTCGTGCTCAGGTATGTCCATCATCAACGGCTGGGCCGCCATCGAGGAGGCTGCCGCAGAGAGCTGATCTGGAAAGGAATCGATGAGTGTGCGCATGGTGCCGGTGTTCTCCGCTAATTTACTTCCGGGAAGACGTCCCGCGACAACCTAATTTCGCTGTGAATCAAGCCAACATGATCCGATCGGAACAGGAACGCATCAGACTGGAGAGTCTCCAGCAGCTCCGTCAATTGGGAATTGACCCCTACCCTGCCGCGGCATACCCCGTGGACACCCATGCTGCAGCATTGGCAGCGGACTTCGCCGATGACCGCGAAGTCTGCCTTGCAGGCCGCATTCTCTCCCGCCGCATCATGGGAAAAGCCTCGTTTGCCGAGCTTCAAGACTCAAGCGGCCGCATGCAGATTTACCTGAACCGGGATGAGCTGTGTCCAGGCGAGGACAAGACCCTCTACAACACCGTCTTCAAGAAGTTGCTCGACCGCGGCGACGTGGTGGGAATCAAGGGCACCACCTTCACCACCCAAACGGGCGAGCCCAGCGTTTTGGTCAAGGAGCTCACCGTTTTGAGCAAGTCCATTCGGCCGCTGCCTTCCGTCAAGACCGATGACGCAGGCAATGTTCACGACGCCTTCACCGACCCTGAGTTGCGCTACCGCATGCGCTATGTGGACCTGCTCGTGAACCCCCATGTAAAGAAGACCTTCGAGGCCAGAACCAAGGTCATTCAGGCTATTCGGGAAACCTTCATGGAAAAGGGATGGCTCGAAGTGGACACCCCGGTGCTCCAGGCCATTCCCGGTGGTGCAGCGGCGCGCCCCTTCATGACCCACCACAATGCCTTGGACATTCCGCTGTACTTGCGGATTGCCAATGAGCTTTACCTCAAGCGGCTCATCGTCGGAGGGTTCGATGGGGTCTTCGAGTTCTCTCGGAATTTCCGAAACGAGGGCATGGACCGCACGCACAACCCCGAGTTCACCATCATGGAGTTGTACGTCGCCTACCAGGATTACCACTGGATGATGGAGACGATTGAAAATTTGCTGGGCCGCGTTTGCAAGGCGGTACACGGGTCTACGAAGACCGCGCTGGCCGGCAAGGAAATCGACTTTACCCCTCCGTACCGCAAAGTGACCATGCGCGATGCGATTTTGGAGCACACCGGCGTCGACATCGACGGAATGGACGAGAAAGGCTTGCGGCAGGCCTGCGCCAACCTCGACATTGAGGTAGACGAAACCATGGGCAAAGGCAAGTTGATCGACGAGATGTTTGGCGAGTGTTGCGAGGAGCACTATGTGCAGCCCACCTTCATCACGGACTACCCCGTTGAGATGTCGCCGCTTACCAAAGTGCACCGGGACAAGCCTGGGTACACCGAGCGGTTCGAGCTCTTCATCAATGGCACGGAGATCGCCAACGCCTACTCTGAGCTCAACGATCCCATCGACCAGCGCGAGCGCTTCGAGGAGCAGGTAGCGCTTTCGGAACGCGGCGATGACGAAGCCATGTTCATCGACCAGGACTTCCTGCGCGCCTTGGAATATGGCATGCCCCCGACAAGTGGTGTGGGCATCGGCATCGACCGGTTGGTGATGATGTTGACCGACCAAACCTCCATTCAGGAGGTGCTCTTCTTCCCACAAATGAGGCCTGAAGTGTTTCGCACAGGTCCCGACCTCAGCGCTTTGGAGGCGATGGGCGTCCCTTCAGATTGGGCTCCCCATGTGGCGGCGGCGGGTTTCGATACCCCAGAGGCGATCCAGGAGTCCAAGCCTGCGGCCTTGCGCGAAAAACTCAACGGTTTTCGCAAAAAGAACAAGCTCGACTTGCCCGCTTTGCAACTGGAAGAAGTAGAGGCTTGGACAGGCTCATGATCGCCACTCTCCGCCTTGTCTCGATCGGGTGCTTGGCCACTGCCCTCATATGGACGGGCTGCGCCTCGCCTGACCGTTCAGACGCTACTAGCGCAGAGCTCGTTGGCACCGGGGACAGCACTACGGTGGTGCTGTCCAAGTTCTACAACAGCCAGAATTACAGGAAATGGTTGGGCCGATTGGCCGATGCTGAGCAGCGAGGTCCATTGAGGTTTGTCCAAGCATATGGCGCGGATTCATTGGCTTTGGAGCAAGAAATACGCGCGGCTGGTGCCGTGATTCTGACTGGAGGAGAAGACATCCATCCCGCCCGTTATGGCCAAGCTGAAGACACCGTCCGGTGTGGACGAATCGACGCTGAGCGGGACCGCGTTGAGCACCTTTTGTTGGACCGGGTTGTGGAGCTCGGACTGCCTTGTTTGGGCGTTTGCAGGGGCCTTCAAGTCATGAATGTGCACGGTGGTGGCAGCCTGCACCCACACCTCCCCGACGTAGGATATGAAGGCCACAGGGGAGGGTTCCCAGGCCATACACAGGACACCTTGCATGGGGTGCGGATTGTGCAGCCATGGTCTGCAGGTCGGGTAGCGTTCAATCGGGGTGAGGCGGGCAGCTATGTGAGCCACCACCACCAGGGCATAGACCGCCTTTCTGATCAATACTTGTCTTGGGCAGAGGGCCCCAATGGTTTGACCGAAGCGATACGCCACAAAGACACGTTGAACCTGCCATTCCTTGTGGGCGTTCAATGGCACCCAGAACGGTCGCGTTCCGGTGAGCCTTTGTCAGATGGGTTGGGATTGGCGTTGCTCAAGGCGGCCATGCCTTGACCAACCGATGGATCACTGATCCAAAGCGGCGAGTCGGGGACCTTCTGCTGCTTCTTGCTGGGCCATTTCGGAAAGCAAGGCACGACAAGCCTCTTCAAAAGGCGCTTCGGCTTCGGCCTTGATGGGAGTGGATGGGGGAAAGTCCTCCTTCAGGTGGTCCACTTGCCGTCCATTTTTCCAGAACCGAAAGCAAACGTGAGGACCGGTCGCCAGGCCCGTGCTCCCGACATAGCCGATGACATCGCCCTGACGGACTGCCTGTCCTTCTTTCACGTTCCTGCGGCTCATGTGCAGGTATTGTGTGGTGTAGGTTCCATTGTGGCGGATCTTGACGTATTTGCCATTGCCCTTGGTGTAACTCGCCTTGGTGACGACTCCATCGCCTACTGCAACGATTTCGGTGCCCCGAGGCGCAGCATAATCCGTGCCGAGATGGGCCTTGACCTTTTTGAGAACCGGGTGGAATCGACGCTTGTTGAACCGGCTTGAAATCCGAGAAAACGATACTGGAGCCTTGAGAAAAGCCTTGCGCAAACTGGCGCCCGTTTCATCGAAATAATCCAACCCTTCGCCTTGGTCAAAGGCAAAAGCAGGAAAGTTTCTTCCCCGGTGCATGAATTCAGAGGCGATAATGCGTGGAAGACCAGCGGGTTTTTCATTGACCCAGTCTCGCTCGTAGATGATGCGGAATTGGTCACCGGGTTGGATGCGGCTGAAGTCGATGGTCCAGGCGTACACTCCGGACATGGCATAGGCCAGGGTGGTGGTGTGGCCGGCGTCTTCGAGGCTCTGATACAAACTGCCCCTGACTTCACCTTGAACATAACTGCGTCGGGTCTCCGATGGGTAGCTTCCGCGTCGCGCCGCTTTTTCTCCTGTCAGTTCAAAGACCACATACTCGCGGTCGTCAATGCCATAGACGAATTGACGGGCGATGGAGTCCTCTGCCGATTGGAACAACCACCAGTCTCTCCCCTGGCGCATGCGCCGGACATCAAACAAATCCCTGTGCTCGGTTGCAATGTGATGCAGCGTCGCATTGGACACCCCGAAAGGAGACAAAATGTGCGAAAGGCTCTGTCCAGAACGGACCTCGCCGTACTCAGTGGTCCATGCCACAGAGTCGCTGTACAATTCAAACTGTTCGGCGAGGCTTTCTTCCGCTGTCAGCGGGGGTTTGGCCTCTATGGCTGAGCGGCCAAACGCGAGCAAGGGACTGTTGTCGGCCGCCGCGTGTTGGTCCCCACATCCCGTCATCAGAATCCCGATCCAAACCAGAAGGACGGTGTTTATGAGGATGCTGTGAGAAGAGAGATACCGCATTGTGAAGAGCACTGCAAACTTGACGTGCAGCAGTCCTTGAACGAAGGACAGCATAAAAAGTTTTGCCTTTGTCCGCTTTTAACGCTTGGGCGTTCTCACTTGTGGCCGATGTTCTCAAGCACCCATTTTTTGCCCCAGTCGGCCGTTTCCTCAGGGCTCCAGAGCCCGGGGAAGAAAATGAGCTTCTGAAAGCGAGGAGGCAGGTACTTCTGCCAATTCGTTCCGCCAGTGGCAGCAATGTCGACGGGGTCTTTTTGCAAGTGCCGCACCGCACTGCGGTAATGGGAGAGGGGCCAGTGCACATTGACCAATTCATCCAGTGCGCGCAGGGCCTCTCGGAGTTCCGGGGTCTGGTCCGATTCGGGAAGGTCCTGCCACCTGCGGCGGAGGTTGGAATGAAAGCGCTCTTCGGCAAAAGCAATGATGCTGTGGCGGTATTTCGCCTCGAACTGTTTGAGGGTCAATGTGGGTTTGCCCGTGGCCAACTCTGTGGCTCCTCTCCGCCAATAGAGCTCATCGAACATTGCTTCTACGTCCTCAAAGTTGTGGTTCAAGCGGTTGGTCCTCAATTCTATGTGGACCAGACTGTCCATGGAGGTACACGCCAATTCAATCAGTCGGTACTGCACACTTTGAAACCCACTGGAGGGAAGCAGTGACATCCGGAACTTCAAGAATTGCTGCCGGTCAAGGCCGTCTACCATGACATCAAAACTGTCTACCAGCACCTGGAAATACCGGTTCACGCGGCGCACCCGCTCGAGCATTTCGCTGCCAGACAATTGCTCGGAGCGGTGCAATTGGCGCAGCTCGTGCAGGGAAAGCTTGAAGTAAAGCTCTGTGGTCTGGTGGTAGATGATGAAGATTTCCTCGTCGGGAAATGGGGTCACAGGGTGTTGCAGACTCAACAACGTATCAAGGTTGATATAGTCCCAGTAGGTGGGAAAGTCTGCATGGAGCAAGCCGTCGAGATAGGATACGAGGTCCTGACCCATGGCGGCGTACTTATCCCTCAATTGCTCGAGCCGGTCCAATACGGCCGGCTCGAAGGTGTTGGCTTCGGGCATGGTCCGAATTTACTCCGGTTCTCGGCCCGTTGGTGCGATATTTTGTGCGACCAACTCCAGCCGGACCGAACCCACGAGCAATTCGGACTTCACCAACACCGGAATCCGCCTCGAATCGGCACTCACATAAACGGTCAAATCGTCTTCGTCTTTCCAGATGCGGCCCTCCTTGACTAAGGGCTTGAACAACCAACAATTGAAACTTCCAGCCTTGACATCGAGGCGCTCCTCTCCGGTTTTGCGGGCGCGGATGGTATGGACTTTGCCATCCACGAAGGTTGGAATTTCAATCACATCTCCAATGCCCAGAGCGTCCAGTGGGAGGTTGCGGGCGTAGTGAAAGGCTGAAACAAGGTCTTGACAGAATTCAGGCAAGACTTGGAACCGCTCCGCACCCTTTTCTTGGGTGCAGGCAATGCGGCGCAGCGGATCAAAGATGATTTCCCTCTCCATGTTGTAGCCCCCTTCCTTGACGTTTCGGATGAAGCGGTGGGGGAATAGACCCTCTTGGTCAACGTGGGATTCATAGTGGTCACGGACCTTGAAGACCCAGTCAAAGGCCCCCGTGCTCCGCCCCGTCCCCACAACGCGCAACGTTGGACGTCCACCGTAGGAAGGTCCGGGCTCAGTGCTCAAGCGGGCTTCACCCGCAGCGATAAAACCATAGCGGACCGTGTAGACGAGCTCTTCGTTCTGAATGGGGGAAAGGGGAGCCACCGCGCGCAAGGGGAGGTTGGGCAAGGTGGCTGCAGAGTCGGCAGAGATGATCTCAGGCCTCCAAGCTTTGGCCGGGACCACAGTAGAGTCCGGAGGGGCCTCGGCCATGCCCGTTTGGGCCAAAAGGGAAAGCAAAAGCAAGGACAGCATAGCACGCATGACCATGCAATGTCAAAAATGGTGCCGGAATACAAACGTTAGCGCGGGCAGTGGGCCACACACTTTAATTCCACCGCGATGGGGGTGGGCAATGCCCCCACTTCGACCGTGGTGCGACAAGGGCGAAGAGCGGGATCCACGGCTTCGAAATGCTCCCGGTATACGCGGTTAAAGGCGTGAAAGTCACGCTGCATATCGGTCAGGAACACGGTGATGTCGACCAGGTCCTCCCAACGCGCCCCTTCGGCTTCGAGGATGGCACGGACATTGGCCAAGACCCCATGGGCTTGGGCTTCGAAGTCAAACGAAATGAAGTTGCCGTTGTGGTCTTGTTTGAGGCCCGGCACCCCTTCGTCGTGGACACCACTTCCCGGTATCCGAGGGCCTACGCCGCTCAAAAACAACAAGTCCCCGACACGGCGGGTGAGGGGATACAGACCGACAGGTTTGGGTGCGTTGGACATGGTGAGGTCTTTTGGGTAATGGGCTTTAGCCGTGCATGGTCTCCTTTCGGCCATAATTCTGAATGACCTCTGCCTCGTGGGCGAGAAAGGCGGTCCACCGGGCGTCGACATCGACACGGCCACCATACTGGCGGGCAAAACCGATGAAAGTGGTGTAATGCTGTGCCTCACTGATCATGAGGTCATGATAGAAAGTGCGCAGGTCTTCGTCCCCAATGCGTTCGGACAGCATGCGGAAGCGCTCACAGCTGCGGGCTTCAATCATGGCGGCCAACAACAGCCGGTCAACGAGCTGTTCCTCTCGGCTCCCCCCTTTTTTGATGAAGGCAGCGAGGTCGTGTATATAGGGGTCTTTGCGCTCGTGGCCGAGGGTCCAACCCCGTGCCTTGATCTTTTCGACCACCATCCCGAAGTGCTCCATCTCTTCCATGGCAATCCGGGTCAACTCCTCCACGAGGTCTGTCAATTCGGGGTAACGGACGATGGTCGAGATGGCATTTGACGCCGCCTTTTGTTCGCACCAAGCGTGGTCCGTCAACACTTCCGAGATGTTGGACTCCACCAATGCGACCCAGCGCGGGTCGGTGGGAAGTTGAAGGCCCAACATGACTTTCTCTGCAGCCTCTTTGCCCATGTCTCAGCTGTTCATCGCGTCCTCAATGGCCTCAGCGTCCACGGGGATGTCGCCCATCAGGTCGTCGAAGCCATTGTCGCGGATGACAATGTCGTTTTCGAGTCGGATTCCAAGGCCTTCCTCTTGGATGTAGATGCCGGGCTCAACGGTGAAAATGTGCCCTGCTTGAATGGGCTCGTGCCAGAGGCCCACATCGTGCACGTCCAACCCGATAAAGTGGGAAGTGCCGTGCATGAAGTACTTCTTGTAGGCTGGCCACGCGGGGTTTTGCTTGTCCACGTCATGCTGATCAATCAGCCCCAAACCCAAGAGTTGTGCGGTCATCAGATCGCCGACTTCCTTGTGGTATTCATGCAAGCTTACCCCGGGTCGCAGGAGGTTCATGGCGTCGCGCATGACACTCAGTACCGCATCGTACACTTTGCGCTGTCGGTCGGTGAAGCGCCCTGATACAGGCAAGCATCGGGTCATGTCGCTGGCGTAGTTGCCATATTCTGCACCGACATCCATGAGGAGGACATCACCGGCCTTACATGCAGCGCTGTTCTCAATGTAGTGCAGCACACAGGCGTTGGCTCCACTGGCCACAATGGGGGTGTAGGCGAATCCTCGAGATCCCTTCCGGATGAACTCATGCAGGTATTCTGCTTCGACCTCGAACTCGGTGACCCCGGGCTTCACAAACTTCATCACGCGGTTGAACCCATCGCGGGTGATGTTGCAGGCGTGGCGCATCCGCTCAATTTCCTCTTCTGACTTGACGCTGCGCAAGCGGTGCAAGATGGGCGCACTGCGTTCGATGCGCACATGGGGATAGGTATCGGTAAACCACGTGTTGAATCGGGCTTCGCGCGTTTCCACCACGACTTTGGCCCGGGTGTGCTCGTTTTGATGCAGATAGCAACAGCTGCTTTCGGTCACAAGACGTTGGATGGTGCGCTCGAGCATGGACAGCCATTGCACATGCTTGATTCCAGTTTGCGCCGTGGCTTCTTCCTTGGTCAATTTGGCCCCCTCCCAAATGGCGATTTCAGCGCTCGTTTCTGTGACAAACAGGATCTCCCTGTCGGCGGGGTTGTGGGCATGGGGAAAAACCAACAGCACCGTTTCCTCTTGGTCCACCCCACACATGTGGAGCATGTTGGAGTCCTGTCGAAACGGAAGGGTGCCGTCTGCGCCAGTAGGGTAGGTGTCGTTTGAACTAAACAGGGCGAGGGCACCGGGCACAAGGGCATCGGCAAACGCCTTGCGGTTTCGGATATAGTTCTCGGCGGAAAGGGGGGCGTAGCGCAACATGAACCCCGAAGTTAAGGAGCCTTACGGGCGCTCGAGCCTCAGCAGAGAACCTGTGGGCAGCACTTGTCCTGTTCCACTGCTCAGACACAACTCTCCCGCCTCCATTTTGGCGTCTGGAAGCGCGGTGCGCCACATGTTCTCTAACGCCGATGGGCTCACGCCTGAGTAGGTGTTCATGATCACCGCCCCTCCGGGTGCGACAAGCTTGGAGGTCGCCGATACCAGCCGAAGCACCTGTTCTTCCAATTTCCATTTTTCGCCTTTCGGACCCAAGCCCCACGAAGGAGGGTCCATGATCACCAGGTCGTATTGGTTGCCGCGCCGTCCCTCGCGTTCAGAAAACTTCAGCGCATCTTCAACACACCATCGGATGCCGTCCAAGCCACTCAATTCTTGGTTGGTGCGCGTCCAAGAAACCACCTGTTTGATGGCGTCCACATGGGTGACTTCGGCCCCTGCCGCCCGTCCAGCCAGAGACGCCCCACCCGTGTAGGCAAACAGATTGAGCATGCGCTTTCCCGAACCCATTCGGCGGGCGATCCAATCCCAGTTGGCCCCCTGCTCAGGAAAAACCCCAACGTGTTTGAAGCGCGTCAATTCCAGCGAAAAATGAAGGCTTTTGCCCAAGTCAAGGGGGTATTGAATCTCCCATGTATCGGGCACGCTCTGGTGGGGCACCCATTGGCCTTTGGTGCGGCCCGTGGGCACGAATTCAGCGGCAGACAAACGCCGCCACTGCGACTCGTCCATGCCCCGTTCCCAAATCGCGCGGGGTTCGGGCCGAATGAGCACGAGCTCTCCAAAGCGCTCCAAACGCGCGCCACCGCCACAATCAAGCAATTCGTGGTCTTGCCAACGTTCAGGAAACCAACGGTGGAGTGGGGACGGACTGTTCATGGAAGTGCGGGAGGCGTCGGGTGACATTCGGGGGGGAAGTTCGCAATGCGAGCGTCACAACCTTTGTTTTGGGCCGTCGAATCGCAATGGCAAGGTGCGACCTTGCGGTAAATCGAGCATCTGAGATGGCCGGCAAGCGGAAAGAAGGAGGAAAAAAAGGAGGCAAGCGCAAGCAAGGCGCTGCCGGTAAGGGCCGCAAAAAGCGACCCTCCGTGGGAGACATGGGCCCTGCATTGGCCGGGGGTCAGAGGCTCAGCGGTGCCAGCAAGTACTTGGAGGACGTGATGGCCGTGTTTCGAGGATTGCCAGGTCGGCCCATGAACGCCCGGCAAGTGGCGAGCACCATGGGGATTTCCGACAAAGACATCCAAGAAATGCTCCACGTTCTCATGCGTCAAGAAGCTGGGAAGGGCAAACTCAAAGAAGTGGGCAAAGGGCGGTTCATGATGCCAGAGGAGAGGGGCCAGCGCGACGACAGGCGGGGAAACCGCAACAGAGACCAGGGTGCTGCGTCTGGTGGCCGCAAAGCCGCGGTGCAAGGCACGATTCAGATCACCGCTTATGGCAAAGGTTTTGTGAGTGTACCTGGCCAGACGGACGACATCATGGTTCCCAAAGGACACACTGGAACGGCTTTCTGGGGAGACACAGTAGAACTGGGATGGATGCGCAGGGGCAGAAAAGAAGTGCCCTATGTCTCCGAGGTGGTCAAGCGGGCGCGGGACTTGTATGTCGTCATGCTCGATCACGTCAAGGATTACGCGTTTGGAATCCCCACCGACAAGCGCATGCACCGCGACTTTTTGGTGCCCGCACGCTTCTTAAACGACGCGCCACAGGATGTGAAAGTGGCAGTGCGACTGGTGGACTGGGCGTCTCCCGACGACCCCCCCATCGCTGAGGTCGTCGAAGTACTCGGGGCTCCTGGGGTCCACGAAGCCGAGATGCACGCCATCTTGCTCGAGTACGGGTTGCCTTACCATTTTCCGGAGGATGTCGAGGCCGAAGCCGCGGCAATTCCGCAGGAGCTCCCAGCGGCTGAGGTCGCACGCCGAAGGGACTTCCGCAAGGTCACCACATTTACCATCGACCCAGAGGACGCCAAGGATTTCGACGATGCATTGAGTGTGCAGACCCTCAAAAACGGCAACCTCGAAGTGGGCGTTCACATTGCGGACGTCAGCCATTATGTGCGTCCGGGAAGCCGGATCGAAGAAGAGGCGGTGGAGCGGGCCACGAGTGTCTACCTGGTGGACAGGACCATACCCATGCTCCCTGAGGTGCTCTCCAACAACCTTTGTTCGTTGCGGCCCAATGAAGACCGTTTTGCATTTAGTGCGGTTTTTGAGCTCGACACCAAGGGAGAGGTGGTCAAGGAATGGTTTGGCCGAACGGTGATCCACTCTGACCGGAGGTTCACATATGCCGAGGCACAGGAAAGGCTGGAGACCGGCGAGGGAGACCTCGCAGATGAGGTGAAGCAGCTCCAAGAGTTGGCCCTCCAAATGCGTGCCCGCCGCTACAAGGCCGGAGCCATCGACTTTGACACAGAGGAGGTGCGGTTTCGCCTCGACAAAGACGGCAAGCCCATAGAAGTCCTCATCAAACGAATGTTGGATGCCAACCGGCTCATCGAGGACTACATGCTTCTGGCCAATGTGCGGGTGGCCAAGTGGATTGCTGGCTGCAAAGGCAACCGCCCACCGGGTGGCGTTTACCGGGTGCACGACTCACCCGACCCCACCAAGCTCAAGTCGCTCCGGATGTTTGTGGCCCAATTCGGCTACAAAATGCCCGAAACAGAACCGGGCAACGCGCACAAAGCCATCAGCCAGTTGCTCAAAATGGCCGACGGCAAACCCGAAGAGCGCATTGTCAAACAAATGGCCATCCGGTCCATGGCCAAGGCTGAATACAGCACCGACAACATCGGACACTATGGCCTCGCATTCGAGCATTACACCCACTTTACCTCTCCCATCCGGCGCTATCCAGACATGATGGTGCACCGCAGCTTGCAGCATTATTTGGACGGCGGGGCACCCATTGATACGGGGAATTTGGACGGCCCTTGCGCCCACAGCAGCGAGCGCGAGAAGCGGGCAGCAGATGCGGAACGCGCGAGCATCAAATACAAGCAGGTGGAGTTTATGGGCACCCAATTGGGCGCTGAATTCACAGGGGTGGTCAATGGCCTTTCCTCCAAAGCGGTCTACATCGAGTTGGAAGGCAACAAGTGCGAGGGCTACGTGGACATCAAGGGCATGTCCACGGATCGTTTTTCTATCGACCCTGAGCGGCAATGCCTGGTGGGACTGCACACTGGACAGCTCATTCAAATGGGGCAGGAAGTGAGAATCCAGGTGGTGCGCGCCGACATGCAACGCAGGGAGCTGGAGTTTGATTGGCTGGGTACAGTCTAACGGTTGGCCGGCGGTCAATGCGTATTTTTGCGCTGCCGCCCATGGCGGTCAATGCGCTCTTAGCTCAGTTGGTTAGAGCAGGGGACTCATAATCCCTGGGTCGCGGGTTCAAGTCCTGCAGGGCGCACTCAATGGTCGACTCACAGGAGTTGACTGAGTAGAATGATGAGGTCAGTTGTGGAGATGATGCCATCTCCGTTCAGGTCATACATGACATTGTCCTTTGTCACGGGCTGCATGAAGTTGGCCAACAGTAGAAGTAGATCGCTCATTGTCATGGCGTGTATGATTGAGAGCAGAACGTCCTTGGGTGTTGCAACACTGTGTCGCATCACATTTGAAATCTGCAATGCAAAGATACACATTATTCGACAAACAGGGTATAATGATACACGAATAATGAATTAGTACGCCTGAAATGAGGCTCAACCTCGTTTAGAATCACGGTCCAATCCAAGTGTCAGTGCGAAAGACTTGACTATCTTTGCCCCCCGTTTCCGGGCAATTAGCTCAGTTGGTTCAGAGCGTTCGCCTCACACGCGAGAGGTCACTGGTTCGAGCCCAGTATTGCCCACCCCGCCCAAGGGGCCTTACCCCCAAGAAGGCCCCGGCCCCGCTCCCATGAGGACGCGGGGCTTTTTTCTGCAGCTTCGCGTTGGGCGATGTTTCTTTGCCGCACGGCCCCGTAGTTCAACGGATAGAATAAGCGTTTCCTAAACGTTTGATCCAGGTTCGATTCCTGGCGGGGCTGCTTAGGCATTGTGCCAAAGTGTCCACCAAACGAGGCCACATTGACGAACACCTCCAATACCTCCCCGCGCCTTGACGGTTCTTGGCGCCGGTTGTTGAGCGGTTCCGGAACGGTGATGATCATCAAAGTTCTCGGCGCTTTTGGAGGGTTTCTATTCTCATTGCTGGTGGCCCGGAAATTCGGAGATGCCGCATTGGGCCGAGCTGAATTGTTTGTGCTGGCCATAACAGTAGGGGCCACCTTGCTTCGGGCTGGTTTCGAAGGTGCCGTGGTCAAACTCTTTGGCGGGTGGTCTTCGGAAGGGGCTTATGGCCGCATCATTCGGCGTTTTTTGCAATGGACCAAGCCTTTGGTACTGATGGCGGTAGCTGCGACCGCATGGGGTTTTTTCATGCCGGGCACCATATGGGGAATCAATGTTGATGGGCGTTTGGGCTTGGCCATTGGATCTTGGATATTGATCGGATGGGCCGGGGAAGCGCTCAGGGGCACGGGGCGCGTGGGCTGGTATGCCCTCCTTCAGCCAGGCTGGTGGATGCTCATGGGGGCCGTTTGGATCGTGCTGTTGGGTTGGACGCCGACCCAAGCCCTGTCCATCACAGCTTTGCTGCTGGCATTGTTTGGCATGGGGAGCGCCGTGGCCTTGTTTCGGCGGTCTGGAAAAATGGATGGAGCCGCTCCTTTGCCTGGCGAAAAGAAAGAGGACAGTGCCGTGTTGCGCCAACTGGCAGTCCCCATTTGGATGGGCAGCATGCTGCACCTGGTATTGAGTTGGGCAGATACGGCCATGTTGGCCGCATGGATGGATGAGGCTGCCGTGGCCCACTACAGGGCCGCTTTTCGGTTGGCAGCCCTGTTGACCTTCACCCAATTCGCAGTGAACGCATTGGGAGCGCCCACGTTTGGTGCCCTTCACGCGTCAGGCGACCGAGAAGGTCTGCGCCGCACCGTGCACAGGATTGGCTGGATGAACACGGCCATTGCCCTGCCGGGATTGTTGTTTTTGGCGGTGCTAGGCCCATGGCTACTGGGTTTCTGGGGCGTTGCTTTTTCTGCACCTGAAGTGCACAGTGCCTTGCTCATTTTGCTCGTAGGGCAATGCTTTAACGCACTGTGTGGCCCTGTCATGTACCTGCTCAACATGACCGGCGGCGAAAAGGCCGGCCTCCTCATTTTGGCCACCTCTGCAGCAGCGCAACTGAGCGCGGCCGTCTTCTGGGTGCCCGCCTTCGGCATCATTGGCGGAGCGGCATCGGCATCATTGGGCATGTTGTTCTGGAATGGGCTGGGCGTGTGGTACATCAGACGCCAGCATGGCTTCATCATGGTTTCTTTGCTCAACGGATGGTGGAGACGAAGCTGAATTTTTTTCTCATCGGAGCTCCCAAGGCAGGGACAACGCTGATTCATGAGCGCCTCTCGCGCCATGCACAGGTATACTTGAGCCCCATAAAGGAGCCCAATCACTTCTCAACAGACATCGATCCAAGCCGGTTTTCAAAGGCATTCAAGGCCAACACGCCCCACGATCTGGAACGGTACTTTGCCCAGGAACCGCTCGCCTCGCGTCAGGTGGCCTTTGTGCGGGAAGCGGCTCAATATGCCGCGCTCTTCGAAGCCGCAAACCCAGACCACAAAGTGGTGGGCGAGTGCAGCACGTCTTACCTACACTCACTCCACGCGCCGGAAAAGGTGGCAAAAGCGCATCCGGATGCCCGCATCTTGGTGGCCCTGCGCAATCCCGTGGAGCGGCTGTATTCACACTGGCAAATGGCCCGGAAGTATGGCTTTACTGACCAGCCCCTGATGGAAGCCGTGTCATCGGACCAGGCCCATCCAAACCCCGGTTGGGGCACCAGTGAGCTTTTTGTGGAATCTGGCCTGTATGCGCAGGCCATCAAAAGGTGGCGCCTTCATTTTCCCGTGGACCAGATCAAGGTGGTGCTGAACGGTGACCTCAATGGGGAGGGCACTTGGTTGGACCTCGCCCGCTGGTTGAAGGTCGATGGTGGTATACCTGAGGTGCCACCAGCAGCGGGAAACCGCGCGGGCAGAGCCCGTTTCGAAGGCGTCAACCACTGGTTGACCCAAAACGGGATCAAGGCGACGGCATCACGGTGGTTGCCGAAGGGAGTGAAAGCGGCAGTAGGCCGGCAATGGTATACCGCCAAAGGCCTGCCCCGGCTGAAAGATGAGGACAGGCGAGCGCTGTATGCACTGTTTGCCGAGGACATCCGTGAGACAGAGGCGCTGCTTGGCATGGACCTCTCGCATTGGCGCCCTAAAGGCGAAGGCTGAATTACAAAGGGGGTGCACGTTTGATTTTGTACCTCCCTGTATTCGAGGGCAGAATTGGCGGTCACATGTGACGCTGCTGCATCGTATATTCGCCGCTCGATTCAGCAGAGGGTCATTAGCTCAGCTGGTTCAGAGCGCTGCCTTGACAGGGCAGAGGTCACTGGTTCGAGTCCAGTATGACCCACAATAAAACCCGGCTTTCGAGCCGGGTTTTTTTCTGTTCAAACTTTCCGCAGGCAAAATCCCCTATTCAGGGGAGGGCGCAGGTGGTGGACTTGAGCCACCTTGCAATATGGATCTGAAGCGACTCAGTGACCTCGTAGCCAGCGAACGCGGCACCCTCACCAGAATCGACGCCCCTGAAGGGATGTTGGCTTTGATGGAAATGGGGTGCATTGTTGGGGAGGACATCGAAGTCAGGCACATCGCCCCGCTGGGCGACCCCATGGCTGTTTCAGCCGGCGGACACGTCGTAGCGTTGCGCCGAGAACAGGCCGATCAGATGTGGGTGAAACCCATCAGCTGAGGCTGGCATAGGTCAACCAAGCGGCGAGATAAGCCACCACAGTCATGCCCAAAGCTTGAAGGGCGGCCATGTTCCAACTGCCCAGCTCTTGACGCACGATGGCGATGGTAGAGATGCATTGCATGGCCAGCATGTAGAAGACGATGAGCGACATGGCGGTGGCAGCGCCCAGTATGGGCTGGCCAGTTTTCGGGTTGATTTCCTGACCCAAACGCGCTTTCAACTGCCCAATGCCCTCGTCGCTATCGGGAGCGGCATAGAGGGTCGCCATGGTACCCACAAAAACCTCTCGGGCAGCAAATGAAGCGATGAGGGCGACGCCCATTCGTCCATCATATCCGAGCGGCGCAATGACAGGCTCGATGAAGTCTCCCAAACGGCCGGACCACGATGCAGCCATGCGGTTGGCTTGCCAGTCGAGCTCGGCTTGCGTCAATTGTGCCGGTGTGGCTTCAGATGTCGTGAGTTGTTGGATGCGTTCTTCGTGCACGGCGTCGGCGGTCTCAAATCCTCCGGGCGCAGTATTGGACAGTACCCACAAAATGATGGAAACCATCACGATGACCTTTCCGGCACCTTCGACAAACCCCCTTGCCTGCATCCACACCTGCTTAAGGGTGCGCCTCAAAGAGGGCACACGGTAAGGCGGCCATTCTTGGAGAAACTGGGCAGGAGCAGCTTTCGGAATCCCCTTGTGCAAGACCCACGCAAGCAGAAGCCCAGCCAGCAAACCCGCAGCATAAATGCCAAAGAGAAAGACCCCTTGAAGGTTGAGCAGACCGCCGGGACCCCATGGTTGGGAAGGCACCACAAATCCGATGAGAAAGAGGTAGACCGGCAGCCTTGCCGAGCAGGTCATCCAGGGGGTGATGAGGATGGTCAACAAGCGCTCGCGTTTGCCTGGAATGGTGCGGGCCCCCAGTATGGCCGGAATGGCGCAGGCAAATCCACCCAAAAGGGGAATGGCCGAGCGGCCATCCAGTCCCAGACTGCGCAGCCAGCGGTCGTTCATGAAGGCGACACGCGTCATGTAGCCACTCTCTTCTAGTGCGGCTACTGCTCCAAACAAAATGGCGATCTGCGGCACAAAAATCACAACACCCCCGAGTCCGGCAAGGAGGCCATCCACGATGAGATCGGTCCACCAACCTTCGGGCAATGCAGCACGGCACGCACCCATCAGCCAGCCCATGCCGGAATCGATGAGGTCCATGGGCCAAGTCGCCCAGGCATAGACGGCTTGGAAGATCAAGAAGAACACCCCCAATAGGATGAGGGGTCCAGCCACCCTGTGCGTCAACACCCGGTCGATGCGGGCACTGATGCTTCGGCTGGCTGGGGGGTTTTGGCCGAGGGCCTTGGTGGCAATTTCACGGACTTGCCTGCTGCGGTGTCCGGCCTCGCCCAATTGCAATTCTGCCGAGCCACAACCGGTATCAGACCGGACGGCCGCCAATGAGATTCTAGAGGCTGCATCCAGCCAATCCGGCGTATCGTCTGCAGTGACCAGCAGGTCGATTCCCGCGGGGCTGACATTGTGCAGTGCGGCCTCCAGTGCCGAGAGGTTCACCCGTGACCGCCAGCCGGTAGCGCTGTCGGGCACCGCGGCTTGATTTCTGGGCGCCATACGGCCCTCCGACAGCATCTGCTTGAGGACTTTGGTGCCTTTGCCATTCAAGGCGTGAACGGGGATCACTGGGCACCCCAAAGCAGCTTCCAATGCAGAATGGGACCAACTGGTTGGGGCGGTTTCGTTGACCACGACCACAGACGGCAAGCCCAGATCGAGAACCTGCAAGGTGAGGTACAGGTTGCGCTTGAGGTTGGCCGCATCCATGACCACGATGAGGCCGTCGGGCCGGTAGGTGTGGTTGGGGTCGAACAGCGCATCCCGGGTCACCGCTTCGTCAGGCGCCTTGGGGTGCAGGCTGTATGTTCCGGGCAAATCGATGAGGTCCACCGCGGCATCCACACCACCTTTGGTGCGAAGCCTGGCCATGATGGGATCCACCGTGACACCGGGCAGGTTGGCCACTTTTGCGCGGGATCCAGTCAGGGTGTTAAACAGGGACGTCTTCCCACAGTTGGGGTTTCCGACGAGGGCATACTTCATCGCGCAATCCACAATTCGGGGTTCACTGGCGCACTTCCACCGGCATCCCAGACTTCGAAATGGGCCCTGTGTCCAGTGCCCAGATCGAGCACGGTCCCGATGCGTTGACCTGTTCGGATGTCTTGCCCATCCTCGACAGAGACCTGTCCGAGGTTGGCATAGACGGTGCGGTGTGAACCGTGGTCCACCATGACCGCCATGCCGCCTCCGGGAATGCCGATCACATTGGAGACGCGGCCGCTGAATACGGCAGAAACGGCTGCACCTGCCGAAGTGGCGATGTCCACCCCGCGGCGCTCGATCTTGATACCGGGCAGGGTCGGGTGGTTGTGCGTCCCAAACTTTCCGGTGATCACCCCTTCGGCCACAGGCCAAGGCAGCTTCCCTTTGTTGGCTTGAAACTCTGCCCCGATGATCTGACCTTCTGGCGTAGCGGCAAACCCCGCCTCCGATGAGGAGGAGCGGTTGGCTTCGGCGATGATGCGGTCTATGGCTTTTCCGAGTTCAGCGCGGCGGGCTTCTTCAGTGGCAAGCTGGTCTTTCAGGCGGCGCTCTTGTGACCGAAGTTCAGAGAGCAAAGACTCTTGTCGGCGGGCACCGCTTTTGGCTTCATCCCGTGCTGATCGCAACTCCGTTTCTACGCCAACCAATGCCGCCCGTTCTTGTCTGAGCGCATTCAGTTCTTCCCGCAATGCAGCTGTGGAGCTGGCGATGCGTTCGGCCTGCTGCTTGCGGGTGCGGCCGTATTCTTCGATGAGGAGGAGTCTGCGAAAGGCTTGGGCGGTGCTTTCGGCATCGAGCAGCATGCCCCAGAGGGCGTCTCCCCGCTCCAATCGCGCGGCCACTCGGACCATTTCGGAGTACTCTTCTTTGAGGGCCTCGAGCTGGGCATCGGCTCCCTCTACACTGGTCTTTCTGGTGTCCAACCTGCGTTCCGCCGCCCGCCGCTCCTGTCGAAGGTTGGTCAACAACTGTTGACGCAAATGGAGCTCTTCTTTGAGCAGGGAGAGTTCTTGAGTGGTGCGCTGCTGGTCGTCGCGGGCATCCTCAATGAGGGCCTGCGTTGCAGCAATACGGGCCGAGAGCGCATTGCGTTCGGCTTCCAATTCAGACTTCTTGTTGCCTTGAGCCTTAGCCGTCCCAACGAGGGCCATCACAGCCAACAGCAGCAGTGCAGGGGATGCCAAGCATCGGGCTCGCTCAAAGTCCATTTCTGCGCTCGACTTCTTCTGGAATGGAAAAGGGCATGGGGTATGGCTTGCCATAACGGGCCCTCAAAATCTCGATGCTGATGCTGTGCGCCCCTTCGGGAGATGCGATGGTGACACCTGTCCGGTGAGGAATCCAACCGCCCGCTTCTGGTTCAAACCCACCGTGGCTGATTTCAATGGAGCGCCCGTTGTAGAGGTCGTCAAAACGCGTGCGCGTTAGCTGATATCCCAACCCATCAAACCAATACCGTTTGACCAGCAGGTCCTCGTCATCAGAGCGGCTCAACACCCTTTCCTGAACTTCAATGGACGCTTCAACAGAGAGGCTGTCGTTGGGGTTGATCTCCTTCTCTTTTACGCCGACCAACCGCCTTACGCGCCGCTTGTATTTGTTGATCAGCAGGTGTTCACGACCATCCACCTTGGAGACATACTTGCTCTCGTCGTCCAAGAGGTTGATGCCCTCTCCACACAGGATATGCTGGGCCATGTCATAGGTAAGTTGGGTGCCAAGCAGGCTGTCGAAGGCAGCATATCCACCAACATACCCGAAGCGGTTTCCGGGAACTTTGGAAAGGAAGAAGACCGAGTCTTTGGTCAACAAAACGCGGGCGGCTTCCACACCGAGCGCAGGGGTAATGCTCAACCAGATGGCCGAATCGCGGCGCATGCGGGCATTCACCTTGAATGTGCTGCTTTCCCCATTGAGGTCTGCTGAGACCTGCAACTTCATGCCAGCCCATGTGGGCTTTGCCAGCGTCGCCAAATGCTTTCGCACAATGCCCGTGGCACTTTCCGACCGGATGGGCTTGCCCTTTTCTAGCCGCCGCATATTGGTGCATCCGGCGAGCAAAAGGACCGCAAACATCAACAGCAGGCTCCTCATTCAGCGTTGAGTTTGGGAACGATGGTGTCCGCGTCACCTCCTGCGTCAAGTGCGGCTTGCCATTTTACACGGGCCTCTTCTGTCCGGTCCAGCGCTTGGAGGATGTCTCCTGCGTGTTCCAAAACAGTGGCAGAGGGGCGCTCACCTTCGTGGAAGATGGCCAACTCAATCCAAGTCAGGGCCTCCCCAAAATCGCCGGCAACATAAAGGGCCCAGGCGTAGGTGTCTTCGAAGTTGGCATCACCTGGAGAAAGGGCCACCACCCTGGCCGCCATCTCCACAGCTTGGGCCGGTTTTGCTTGGCGCAGTGCCAAGTAGTACGCGTAATTGTTCAGGGCGAGGATGTTCTGTGGGTAGGCTTCAATGGCCAAGTCAAACCAGGCGTCAGAGGCTTCATGCTCACCCTTGTCGTGGGCAATTTGTGCGAGCATTACGAGCACGTCAGACTCGAATTCAGGCCGGTCTACAATGAGGTTGCGCGCCACCTTGAGCTCGCGTTCCGCCGCCCTATCGTCACCAAGTTCCATGAAGGCCATGCCTCGGAAATAGGGAAACACAGGAAGGCTCGGAAACAGTCCTCCAGCGGTTTGTGCAAATTCGTCAAGGCGTGACCACTCCTGGGCTCCGATCGCCAATTGACATGCCTCCAGCCAGCGGTCCGCTGAATTTGGATTGCGGTCCAAGGCATTGCCCAACGCTTCCAAAGCGTCGAGGGGGCGTCCTTGGATGTCATACAAGGCGGCTTGCAATTCAAATGGCTGGGCAGCGTTGGGGTAGGCCTCGAGCAGCAATCCGACCAAATGTTGGGCTTCGGGCTGGAGGTCTGTTTGGAGCTCCGCCAATTCTATGTAGGTCCAGGTGATGTCGGCCTTTTCCTCGAGGGCAACATCATCTGAGGCAAAAGCGGTTCGGACGTGTTCGCGGGCGGCTTCTGTTTGGCCTTTGGTGGTGAGCAGGCGGGCCCATTCCAAATGCAGGCGGCCATTTCCGGTTCGGTTCAATGCGCTGCGCAGGACATCTTCTGCCTCTGCTTCACGGCCCATTGAAGTCAAAATACGCGCGCGCTGAAGAGGGGCCTCCACCAATTCTGGAAAGTCTCTTTCCAAATTCACAAGGTCCTCCAGCGCCTCTTCAATGTCACCGCTGGCCAGGTGAAGGCGGTGGCGTTCAGAGTGCCATTCCGGATCAGGGCCCCATTCTTTTTCGAGGACATCCACGACCTCAGCAGCTTCTTCGAAGCGTCCTTCTGCACTGCGGAGGTCGAGCAGCATCATCGCGGCCACATCGTCTTCAGGTTTGTGGATGAGCAGCCACTCCAACGCAGCATCGGCTTCGCTGTTGCGCCCCAACTCAAGGGCGATTTCGGCAAATTCGCGGTAATACCAAGGGTTGTTGTCGTCCAAGGCAACAGCACGTTCAACAGCGCTCATGGCGGCCGTCCATTGGCCCTCAATGCGTTCTATCCTCGCGAGTTCAAAGTGCACCACAGCAGACTCGGGGTTGGCATCCAAGCAGGACAGCAGGGCTTCGCGCGCACCGGACTGGTCGCCCTTCACCTTGGCCACTTGGGCCTTGTAATAGGCCGAATGAAAGTCACCATCAACGGCACCGAGCCCTTCGGAAGTTGTGCTGCTGGACTTGCCCAGCACGCCACAACCGCCCAGGACGGCAACAAGTGCCAGGCACCACAGATATGGCAACAGTTTTAGCATGTAGATTCCGAGTAATCGCCCAAGCTGATGTCTTCTGCAGAGCGCACAATGCGCGCATGGTTGCCCACCATGGAGCCGGCCAGGTGAGCACCTTCCAAGTGGGCATGCCCCCCAATGAGACAATCGCGGAGGACGCTCCCCTCCACACGGGTGTGTGGCCCTATGGTGACCCGAGGTCCAATCACTGCATTGCGGATGACAGCGCCATCTTGGATGATGCAAGGTGGAATGATCACACTGTTTTCGACCGTGACATCCGGAGCGGTGTTTGCCTGGTCTCCCAGGAATTCGAGCATCCGTCCATTGGTTTCGACCGTAACACGGCGGTTGCCGCAATCCATCCAATCGTCCACCTCACCTGGCATAAAACGCGCACCCTGCTCGGTGAGCGCTCTAAAGGCATCGGGCAACTGAAATTCGTCGCCCTTGCGCATATCGTTGTCAATGAGAACTTCAATTTCACGGCGCAATGCCGCGCCGTCTCGGAAATGATAGATACCGATCATGGCCAAGTCAGAAACGGGAGTCTCGGGCTTTTCTGCATACTCGACAATGGCTCCGGTGTCGTCGAGCACGACCACTCCAAATTGACGGGGGTCTTCGATGCGCTTGACAAACAGGTGGCCGTCGGCCGCAGCATCGAGCTGGAAGTCAGCGCGAAACAGGGTGTCCGCAAAAGCGACCACCGTTTCACCTTCAAGCAGTTCTTTGGCGCACCATACCGCATGAGCGGTGCCCAAGGGTTGGTCTTGGTGATGGATGTGGCCTTTGGCGCCCAGCTTCGCAGCGAGGGCGAGCAAGTCAGCCTCTACGGCCTCCCCAAAGTCGCCAATGACAAAAGCGATGTTGTCGAATGGCCTCGGGCTCATTGCCGCAAGGTCCTCCACGAGGTGCTGCACAATGGGCTTACCCGCAACGTGCACCAGCGGTTTGGGTACGGTGAGGGTATGGGGACGCAGCCGGCTCCCCCGGCCAGCCATAGGTATGATGAGGTTCATGAGGTTCCGGTGTGACCAAACCCACCAGCTCCCCTTTCGGAGACGGCAAGTTCAGCAGTGTTTTCAACGGCAGCCCATTCCACACGCGTGTAGGGGGCGACCACAAGTTGGGCAATGCGCTCACCCGGTTCAATGGTAAATGCAGCTTGGCCGAGGTTGATGAGCAAAACACCAATCTCACCTCTGAAGTCGGCGTCGATTGTCCCCGGCGCATTGAGCACGGTCAACCCGTGCTTGTATGCCAGACCGCTGCGCGGCCGCACTTGTGCTTCATGTCCTTCAGGCAGTTCGATGTGCAAGCCCGTTGGAACCAGTGTTCTCGCTCCCGGTTCCAGCACTTCAGGGGCGTTCAGCCGGGCCCTCAGATCCATACCGGCACTGAGTGGAGTGGCGTATTCGGGAAGGTCCGAACCTCCTGTTCTGGCAACCCGAACCCGCAATGGTGTTGTCTCGCTCATCGCCCTGGAAATTCTGGTTTGCGCTTTTCAAGAAAGGCGGCAACGCCCTCTTTGAAGTCTTCGTTGGCAAAGCAGCGACCGAACTGGTCAATCTCCACTTCATAACCTTCTGGCGACCCACTGGCCTGAACCGCTCGGATGGCGGCCTGCAGGGCTTTCGGGCTATTGGCGGCCAATGCACCTGCCGTTTTGAGGGCTTCCTCCAACAATGTGTCGCGCTCGACGACCTTGCTGACGAGCCCATTGGTCAGGGCTTCTTCGGCCTTGATCATGCGGGCCGAAAGGATCATCTCCATGGCGCGTCCACGACCGATGATGCGGGACAACCGTTGTGTGCCTCCATAGCCAGGAATGAGGCCGAGGGTCACTTCTGGCAACCCCATGCGCGCATTGTGAGAGGCTATCCTGATGTGGCATGACAGGGCGAGCTCCAAACCACCACCAAGCGCAAATCCACCAACGGCGGCAACAAAAGGCTTTGCGGAAAGGGCAATGGCGTCAAACAACGTGCGCTGCCCTCGCTCTGCGAGTTCGCGGCCTTCCGCACTGTTGAAATCGGCAAACTCCTTGATGTCGGCGCCTGCAACGAAGGCTTTTTCCCCCGAGCCAGTCAGGACCACACAACGAACTTCATCGCGCTGTTGCACGTCTTCGACCATTTTGCCCAAGGCTGCGATAAGCGCACCATTGAGGGCATTAAGCTGCTTCGGTCGGTTCAGGGTCCAGCAGGCGACGTGGCCGTGCAGGACCTCTGTGACGAGGGCGGATTCGGACATGGCCCGAAATTAGGCAATAGAACCCCCTCCGGCCGCTTGAAGTCTTCGGGTTACTTCATGGTTTGGAGTGGACCACAAGACATCGGAAATACCAGACTCTACAACCCGGCCCTCATCCATGACCACCGTGTGGTCACAGAGGTACCGGACGACCCCCAAATCGTGACTGATGAACAACAGTGCCAATCCCCGCTCTTCCTTGAGTTTAACCAACAAATTGAGGACCTGTGCTTGGACACTGACGTCCAATGCTGCTACAGCCTCGTCACAAATGAGCAGCTGTGGATTGGCAGCGAGCGCGCGGGCGATCACAATCCGCTGCCTTTGTCCGCCTGAAAAAGCGTCAGGTCTGCGCTCCAGGGCGTCTTCTTCAAGTCCCACGGAAGAGATGAGCTGTCGCGCTTCTCGGTCTGCACTGTCGAGGCTGTGCCCCCATTTTTCCAAGACTTCCCGGATGGCAGCACCCACTTTGCGGGTGGGGTTGAGGGCTGCACGTGGATCCTGAAAGACCAGGCCCACGTTGGATCGGATGTGCTGCAACTGTTCTGGCGCAAGTCCCTCGACCGCTTTGCCACCAATGCGAATGCTCCCGCGGTCGAGGCGGTGCAGCCCCAGAATGGCGCGTGCCAAGGTGGTCTTGCCGCACCCACTGCCTCCAACGATGCCCAAAGTTCCGCCGCGCGCCAATTGGAGGCTCACGTCGGACATGGCAGGCACCGTGCTGCCTTCATAGGTTTTCCAAGCGCCTTGGACTTCGAGCAACACCGGCTGGTCCGCATTGGGCAAGGTGATGTGCCCCGGTTCTTCAGCGCTATCGGCGGTGCCGTCTAAAAAGTCTGACAACACAGGCAGTGGGCTTGGCCGGCCTTGTTTTGGCACCCTACAGGCCAATAGCCCACGGGTATAAGGGTGCTTCGGGTCCCCGAGGATGTGCTTTACGCGCCCTTGCTCGACCACCCGGCCGTGTCGCAAAACAGCGACATGGTCCGCCGCCCGCTCCACCACTTCCATGTCGTGGGTGACCAGTACCAATGCCAAACCGCGTTTGCGCTGGATGTCGGAGAGCAAATCGAGCAACTCTGCCCGCAGCGTGCTGTCCAAGGCAGTGGTAGGTTCATCGGCGAGGATGAGATCGGGATCGTTGGCTAAAGCCATGGCGATCAACACCCTTTGTTTTTGACCTCCGGAAAGTGCATGGGGGTAAGCGGACCAGGCGCGCGCAGGATCTGGCATTTGGACCTCCTCGAACAAGGCCATGACCCTTTGTTTGGCTTGCCTGGCATCCGACCCGCTGTGCCTGCGGATGACTTCTGCAATCTGGTAGCCGCACTGCATGGTGGGGTCCAAGCTGGTCATGGGTTCTTGAAACACCATGGTCACACCATTTCCCCTTGGGATTTCGGCGGTAGGGCTGTCGCCACTTTGTGCCCAAATTCCTTGGGGCCCTGAAATGGCACCTTGGGTCAACCGCCCTCCCGGCGGCAACAAGCCCAAAGCGGCCATACAGCACATCGTCTTTCCCGAACCACTTTCGCCCACCAAGGCCAAGGTGCCCCCAGGGGCGACCTCCAAGTGGATGTCGTGCAGCACGGCTTTATCTCCGATGGAAACGGAGACTCCGGCCCAACGAAGGGCTGTTGTGGAAGGCGCGTTAGAGGGTGCCACGCAGGGACTGCTCCCGTTCTATGGCTTCGAACAGCGCCTTGAAATTGCCCTTGCCAAAGCTCTGGGCACCCTTGCGCTGAATGATCTCGAAGAACATGGTAGGCCGGTCTACAACAGGCTTCGTAAAGATTTGCAGCAGATAGCCTTCGTCGTCGCGGTCAATCAGAATGCCGAGCTCGCTGAGCGGCGCGAGATCCTCGTCGATTTCACCTACACGATCCAGCACGGTTTCGTAGTAAGTACTGGGCACCTGAAGAAATTCAATGCCCCGCCGCTGCAATTCCGTTACCGTTTCGATGATGTTGTCGGTTGCTACGGCGATGTGCTGAACGCCAGCGCCTTGGTAAAAGTCGATGTACTCCTCGATCTGTGATTTTTTGCGGCCTTCTGCAGGCTCATTGATGGGGAACTTGATCCGGCCGTTCCCATTGCTCATGACCTTGGACATCAGGGCGGTGTACTCGGTAGATATGTCCTTGTCGTCGAAGGAAACGAGCTGGGCGAAGCCCATGACCTTGGCATAAAACTGGCACCAAGTGTTCATTTCACCCCAGCCCACGTTGCCCACCATGTGGTCAATGTACTTGAGGCCAACGGGCTCTACACTGCCCTTTGGATTCCAAGGTTGGTATCCAGGAAGGAAGACCCCACTGTAGTTCTTCCTTTCCACAAACACATGAATGGTGTCGCCATAGGTTTCAATGCCGCTCAGGACGACTTTTCCGTGGCTGTCTTCGCGCGTCTCAGGCGAGAAAACGCTGACGGCTCCGCGCGAGGTGGTTTCCTTCCAGCTTTTGGCGGCGTCATCGACCCACAATGCCACGGCCTTTACCCCATCACCGTGGCGGTTGAGGTGGTCATTGAGCGGTCCATCGGCGACCAACGGCGTGGTCAGAACCAAGGTGATTTTGTCTTGGCGCAATACATAGCTCACGCTGTCCTTGCTCCCGGTCTCCAGTCCTTTGAAGGCATGCGGCTTGAAACCCCAAGCTTGCATGTAGTAGTAGGCGCTTTGTTTGGCATTTCCTACGATGAGTTCGATGTGGTCAGTGCCCAGAAGGGGAAGAAAATCCTCGGCTTCGGGAACCACGATTTCGGGTTGGTGGTTTTGCTGTTCCATGGTCATTGCAGGGTTCAGTTGATTTTTTGAGGGGTATATCCCAGCCAGCTGGTGTGGTAACCATTGTCTTCGATGTCCATGGCCTGCTGGGTCAACCGAAGTGGGCGGAATGTGTCGACCATGACGGCGAGTTCGGCGGTTCCAGTTTTGCCGATGGAGCCCTCGTAGGTGCCGGGATGTGGCCCGTGCGGGATGCCCCCTGGATGCAATGTCAAATCGCCCCTCGAGATCCCCTTCCGACTCATGAAGTTGCCTTCCACATAGTACAGGACTTCATCTGAGTCGATGTTGCTGTGGTTGTAAGGCGCAGGAATAGACTTGGGGTGATAGTCATAGAGCCTCGGACAGAAGCTGCAGATCACGAAAGCGTTGGTCTCGAACGTCTGATGCACCGGCGGGGGTTGATGTACCCGGCCTGTGATGGGTTCGAAGT
>CBFHUP010000012.1:0-48322 GCA_965659115.1 uncultured Flavobacteriales bacterium
CTCCGTCTCACAACTGTTGACCCCATAGTGATATACCCAGGCATGGTCACCTGCATTCAATCCTGTCACATCAACCAGCCCTCCAGCATCGTCGGCCAATGCCGGTCCTGTCCAATACCCTCCAGGCGGATAAAACAAATCAAACTGCACCTGGCCCGCATCGGCACAGAGCACCTGATCATAGCCCGCATCCGCCGTATCAGGCTCTATCACGGTTACACCCATGGAATCAACCGAAGTGCACCCGTTGACATCGGTATAGGTGTAGAGGACGGTATGGAAACCTTCCCCCACTTGACCGGGGTCAAATCCACCTACCGAATTGGTAATGCCTGCTCCCGTCCAAGTTCCACCGGGGGGGAAAGGGGCGGGCAGCACCTCTTCGAAAGGTTGACTGCAATACGGGGGATTTGGTGCGGTTAAATCCAAATCAGGCAACTCAAATACATCCGTTACCCATGTGTAAGTGCGGGTACAACCGGCTGAATTGGTGGCCAAAACCGAAACCGGAAAGACGCCTTCTACTGCCAACAATTCAAGCGGAACATCCCCGCTCCCCCCTGGCCCAGTCTGCCATTCGAGGTCTGCACCATCTGGCTCTGAAGCAGTAAAGGTGAGTGCGTCCCCAACGCATGCAGCACCAGGCCCAACCACTTCAGGGTCTGGAGAGTCGGTCACTGCAATGCCCAAAGTGGCCGAATTCACGCACCCAAAGACGTCCGTACCCGTCACATCAATGCTCACATCAAATTCTGTCACAACCCCGATGGTATCCCAGTACAATTGATCACTGACGAAGACACCGTTATCGGTCCAGACATAATCCAAGGCCCCCGTGACACCCACTGTCACAGTATCTCCTTGACACACCTGCGCAGGCGCTACAAAATCCAAAGTGGGCAAGGGCAGAACCTCCACCGTTTCTGTATCGGAATCTGTGCCGCAATAATTCTCCAAGAACACAGAAACCTCATAGGTACCTGCGGTGTCGAACACATGAAAAAGCGCACTGGTCGAATTGCTCACTTCTTGCCCTTCCACGGACCAACCAAAATCAAGAATACCCCCAATCCCCTCGAGGTAATCGTTCCATTGGAATTGGACACCGTCACCCGCGCAGACATTGCCCTGCTGTGAGAAATTCACGATGGGCGGTTCGGTCACCGTGATGGTCCAGGTCGTAGACGCTGTAACACAGTCATTGCGGGCCGGACCAGGCAATCCAATTTCAAGGGTCACGGTGTAAATGCCATCATTCAAAAAGGTCACTCCATCGCCTGCTGACTCCCAATCTGGATCAAATCCGCTGCTGGTTCCTGAGACGTACCAGCGCACATCCCACTGCCCGCAAACGTCTGGCTCCGGCGTCAAGTTTTCCCACCCAATGGTCAATGGAGTGCAACCTGCCAAGGGGGCCAACGTCCCTACGGCCTCCACAGGATCGGGGTACACGCACACGGGAATGACACCCGTAGAGTCTTGACAATTGGGGTGAGACTCAGTGAAGTAAACGGTGTAATCTCCCACCTCGGGAAATACAGTGGCAATTTGAAAGTCGGTACTGTTGGAAGGCGCTGGCAACGGCTGCCCCTGCTCAGGAACAATGTTCCATTCCCCATAGGCAGGCACGCAATACGTCGGAGTGGCAATCAAGCCACTGCCCAGGGCTTCATAAAGAAAAGTGGGTCCCACACAGACATCTTCGATGCCGAACATGTCGGGAGCCGGACTTTGGTGTATGCGGATGGGTTCTACGATGTTCGTCGCATTGCCGCAAAGGTTGTTGGCGCTCAGAGTGACGGCAAAAGCATTGTCCTCCCCTCCTGGGGTGGAGGAAAAGCAGCTGCTAGAACCGTATGTATGGCTCACCTCATCAGGTGGAGGGTGAACAAACGACTGCGTGTTTCCGTCGCCAAAAGAGACCGAATACACCGTACCCGGCAGGTTGTTGTCTGTTTCTAAAATCGGAAAAGACAATGCGTAAGGACTGCAGACCGTCACACTGTTTCCTGGCAACGCGGAGCCGATGGTCGGGTTGGTCCCCACAAAGAGGCTGTCTGCCACCGTGTATTCACAGCCGTTGCTCCCGGTTGCCACCATGGTGATACCGAACAATCCAAAATCGGGGTAGGTGGTCCCAACCGTATCCAAGATGGGGTTGAATGTGGTAACCAACGTGTCGAATCCATTGCCCCAATCAATCTGCCATGCATCGACACCAGCACCCAAAAAAGTCTCTGCCGGAAGGTCAAAGTCAGGAAAGCCGTCTTGACCCAAGCAAATTGCCGACAAATCGGGAAGTCCGGGGTCCGGCGATGCCAATACCGTCACCGTTTGAACAGAAGTACAGCCCGAAGCCCCTCCTGGGCCCAATGGCCCACCGCTGACCGTTAGGCTTACTGTAAAGTTGATTGAACCCGATCCGAGCCCCCCCTGAAACACATGCTCGGGCTGAAATTCTCCTGACGTGGTGCCATCCCCAAAATCCCAAGTGTAAATGAGGTTGGCATCGGGCGCTGTCACATCAAAAGAAACAGGCAGGTCGGCACATTGACCGGCCTCCAAAACCGTGAAGTCAGCGACCGTTCCGCATGGCAACTGACCGAGGGCCACCGGCACCAAGCTGAGCCACATCATTGGCAAGCAGGCCGCAACCCATCGAATCTTCAACAAAAACATGCCCTGCAAAATTATCATGTCCTGAGTCAACCACCACAACTTCAGCAAATTATCGAGCGCTATTCACAGAAGAAATAGGGGCCTTTGTCAGGCGTCACAGCAAAGATCCTGCCCATTGTACCACCCCCACTGACGCGGGTGCCACGATGAATTCCTCCACGACATCCTCGAACCCCCTGATCGACTCTGGATCGGGATTGACCATAGAGATTCGACATCCTTGTGGAGCGTAATGCAACAGCCCAGCGGCGGGATACACCTGCATGGACGTCCCCACAACAAGCAGTATTTCGGCCTGTGCTACGGTTTCTGCTGCGGACTCCATCATAGGAACGGCTTCGCCAAACCAAACCACATGCGGACGCCATTGTACTCCGCGCCCATCGGTATCGCCCAGTGAAACATCCGGGCCGGGCACCTCTGGACTGCCCACTTTCACCCATCCCCGGGGGTCCTCACCAGGATCATCCTCGGCGCGCACCCACTGCAATTGCCCATGCAAATGCAACACTTGGGAACTGCCAGACCTCTCATGAAGGTCATCTACATTTTGAGTAACAATCCGAACATCAAAGGCCCCCTCCAGAGAAGCCAGCGCCAAGTGCGCCGCATTTGGAGCCACTCCTCGCAATTGGGCCCTGCGTTTGTTATAGAATTCGAGAACCAATGCTGGATTGGCGGCCCAAGCCTCCGGTGTAGCGACTTCCATGACATTGTACCCCTCCCAAAGCCCATCGCTGTCTCGAAACGTCTTCAGTCCACTCTCTCGGCTGATCCCCGCACCAGAGAGCACCACCACAACCGGCTTTTTACTGCGCACTTCCATGTCTGAAAGATGGCAGGAAATCTCCCGTCCCCTTTCATGGAGTCCTTCACCTCTCACGGGATTGTCACTTCGTTGCTGTTGGAAATCCCTTGTCATATGGATTCATCCCCTGCTTCTCTCAGGTAGCTTGGGCATGACTCCCCCACACATGGACAAACCACACCCCTCTGCTTCGGTCATACCCCATCAGCTCGTGCGTTACGCCATTCTGATGTACTGGTCGATTTTTTGGCTCTTCAACCTGCTGGACAAAGTCATCGGCGGAGCCCACTTCCTTTGGGTAGGACGCGACCGCTTCGCACAGTTTCAGAAGTACTTCGCATCCACTGGACTCGACTCTCCCCACATCGCCAATGCCGCCCTCGCCGTGGCAGGGGCCCTCGAGGCTTTTGCATTCGTGTTTTTTGCTGGGGCCCTCGTACACGAACTACAAAAAAACAGAGAAGCCGCACGCAGGTGGTGCTTCATTGGCACCCTGCTGACCCTGTCCACCTTCACCTTCTTTTCGCTCGGCGATCACTGGTTTGGCGACCGGTTCGAACTTCTGGAACACACCTTATTTTGGTTCATTTCCCTCGCCTCTTACCTCGTCTTCATCCACCTAAAGGAAACGGCCAAGGGAGAACAAGACGTGGCCTGGCCCCGCCGACAGTTGTCCATTGCGGCCGCGGTTTCCATCCTCCTGGTTGTCGTGACGAGCACCGCCATCTTCCAACACAACAACTCGGACTTCCGCTTGCGCAGCGCCCCGGTAACCGCAGAAGAAGTTGGCGACAACCTCTACAAAGTATCCTTTCCATTCCTTGGGGGCAGCACCGTATTTGAACGGTCTTTGGCCCAGTTCAAAGAGGGCCATCCTGGCAAGGCGATCCAACACATCTACACCGTCCCGAAACCCCTTCGGTTGAAAAAGGCCGACGCCTTGATCTTTTACATCATCACAGAGGACCAGCCATGAACGAGAAATCCATCCTTCGGCTCTTTATCCTGATTTTCTGGACCTTTTTTTGGGGGTTGAGCGTCACAGACAAAATCATTCCCGATGTCCAGTTTCTCTGGGTGGGCAAAGATTTCTTTGCGCTCTTTGTCAAATTCTTTGGCTCACTCGGATTGAAAGACCCCCTCTTTGCCACCACCGCACTCGCAGGAGTCTCGGCGCTAGAAGCCTTGAATTTCGCCCTCTACCTCACGGCCACATTGAGCTTCTTCAGAGGAAATGATGCCGTCACAGACAAGTGGTTCTTTCGGGCCATCCTGTCATCCATGGTGCTGTTTAGCCTCTTCTCCATCGCAGATCAAGTGTTCGGCGACCGGTTTCAATTATTGGAACACGGGCTGTTTTGGCTCATCCTATTGGCCTCTTGGATCGCCTTCAAACACATCCCCATTGCCGATGGCGCTCCTTACACTTGGAAGCCCACTGCGGCTTCAAAAAGAGCCATTCTCGCCGGTGCGGTTTTGACTTTGACCACAGCGTGGTCTGTATGGGATTTTGCAGGAGATACTTTTGCCAATGTGGAACGCCCTGTGGTGGGCCAAGAAGTGGTCGATGGCATTTATAAGTTCGACTTCCCCTTCCTCGCCGACAAGATGGTCTGGGAGCAAACCGTCAACGCGTTCAAGGCTGAGCACCCCAAACTGACCATAGACTACATCTACACAGGTCCCTCAGAACTTAACTCTAAGAAGAAGACCCACCTGCTGCTGTACATTTTCACCCGACCTGCAGCCGATTCTCCACAGGAGCTTTAAGATTCCCAGTTTCGCCGAGGTTCATCTCTATGGGCTATTTCATTCATAGAAATGCCCGCCTCAAAGAGGCGGGCATTTTGACTAGAAGCCCTCTGATTACAAGGGTCTTCAATCAGGGATAGTGCTATAAGATCGCGAGATCCAGGTGAGAAACTAACCGACCCTGATGACAAGATTCAGATCAAGCCTTCCTGCAAGCGGAGCTCAAACTGATGCACGACCCATTCACCTGCCGCGCATCTTTTCAAGCAACTTCCAACTTGCGTAGGAATGCACCTACAAGGTATGGCGATTAATCCGACGGGACAACCCCATTCACAAACTAGAGCACTGGAGAACCTCGAAATATCAATGCAGAGATTCAGGCAATTGAATCTCAACACCGGCAGCCAGCGCCTTCCAATCCTCATCCGAAATCTCCGAATTGGCCTTTCGAATGGCGCCATACAAGTCAGCTCCAAAAACACCCGTCAATTCTCCCCAAACAGTGTCTCCCCCTCTCACCATGGTGTAGGTCAAGCCCATCATCTCTTCAGGATCGGTGTCAGTGTTGGCGTCCTCCATCTGAGTCCGGTCGTCATCACCGAGGTCGAAATCCAATTCCATTTCCAAAGACAAGTCTGGCAGAATATCCAAGGCGCTCCAGTCGAGAATCTGCTCAACATCAATGTCACTGGAACCCAAAGCACTCAGCGGCAAAAACATGCCCCCTACAGAAAGCAGCAGCGACATGCACAAGGACAGCAAGAAGGGAATAACCACAGGTCCCGTCAACGCCAATAACAGGAAACCGAGCAGTGGCTGATTGTCGTTTTCCTTGCGAACCGCTCTGACTTCATTGGCGAAATAATAAGCCTCACCATCTGTGAGCCGCACCAGGGTCTGGACCACACGGCCCAAATAGGCCATCAAAGAAGACAAACCTGCTCCCACCAGCAGAGCCAGAGCCAGCATCCCGAGCAAGAATGTGGCAATGCGCAAGCCTTTTGAAGCCTCTGCCTCAGCAGGTAAGCCTTGCAACAAGTCCAAGCGTGGCCCAGTGGCTGCAGCATCCGCTTCCGAATCCCCAGCAAGGAGCACCAATTCAGCATCAATTTGAGCCAACTGCGACTCCAGCTCTTCCAACCTGCTCATGCCTCCATAACTCAATGGACCTCCATCTCCATCTTCAAAGGATCCTCCGCGGCTCACAGTGTTGTAATCACTGTCATGGCTCCACACCAACAATGCACTGGATGCGTTGACTTCTGAAACGCGTGAGCGCGGAGCGGCCAAAGAGGGCTGTACACCGCGCCACGTGGTCACGGGGTCCGTTTCTTGATCTCCACGATAAGCCCGAACACGGTATGAATAGGTGGTGTCGCGAACGGCCTCATCCACATAGTTGGTCGTGTTGGCAGGCAACCTGGCCATTTCCGACCAACTGTCGCCTCCGTAACTCCGCTCGACCACGAAACCGTCCTCATTCCAGTCGCGGTCGTTCCAGTTGAGCACAACGCGGAAATTCCCTTCTGCACTCGCCCGTACAGAAGCAGGACCCACAATGTCGGCACTCCTTGTCACAGCAAACGCCACATTTCCAGGGCCGCTGCCCCCCTTGCGGTTGCTCGCCGTTACGCGATACTGATAGGCCTCACCAGACTTCAACCCCTCATCTACAAACCCAGATTGCACCATTCCATCGGCCACCACGGACCATGTTTCTCCGCCATCTCCGCTGCGCTCCACTTTATAGGTAGAGCGTTCGTCTCGCTCCAATGCAATCTCCGCGCGCAAAACAGCGGCAGCAGCCTCCAATTCAGCCGAACGCTCAGTGCGCATGGACTGACGGGTCTCATATGCAGTGCGCATGGCATCATACATGGCCGAATAATCTACAGTCTGTATACCCGACATCGCCGCGCTGGGCTGTTCCAAAAGGTTCAATGGAAAGGCTGTCATGTACTCAATCTGAGCCATGCGCTTCTCAACAGCAGGTTGGTCTTCAATGGCCTGACTCCAAGCGGCAAATTCTGCATCAGCATCGGCCAAAGTCTCATCAATGGCTGCAGCATTGTCACCAACAACGCCCGCCATGTTGTCCAATGCTGCATTCTTCAATTCATATGTGCCATAAAAAGCACCTGCAACCAACAACACAGGCAATGCGGCCACTAGAGCGCCGAGAACAGAGCCTGGGATCAATCCAATGACAACCTTCAGTACACTGTCTCGGCCCATCCTGATCAGGCACAACATCTCATCCAGTGGTCCTTCCTCACGGCCATCCAAAACATAGGATGGCAATACCACCAAAGACAGCACCAGGACAAGCGAAACGCCAATCCCAATGGCCGTGGCCGCATGCGCAGCTGTGATGAGCACGCCCAAAATCAAATAACCTGCGACAGGCACTGCACCTGAATACGCCACGAGATACACCAACACCAATACAGCCGCTGCAGCCGCGACATACTTCATGCCCAATACAGCTGTTCGCATCCCCACCGAGCGGTGGGCTTCCATCTTCGCGCCTTCCTCATCCCCGCTATCTCGCATGGAAGCCAAAACGCCCAAGCCCCAGAGAAATGGAACTTCAGCCAGTAGAATCGCCAAAAACAGCAGCAGATCCTGATCCGCCCAAGTTGCTGCCCAATATCCTATTCCAACAATGGCACTGACCAAGGTCATGGACCACCAGCCGATAAGCAATCCTGGGCGACCAAAGCTGCCCTTGACTTGGTGATATGCAGCCTTGTAAATCCGCCAAGGCCACAACACGATGTAATGCCACAGGATTTTGAACAACAGCACGACAGGAATCACGATGACGTTTTTCCAAAACCACAAAAAACCTTTGTTCCAGAGCCACAGTACAATCCCCACGATCCATCGCACCAGCTTGACCAGCAGCTCAAACAAGACCATTACTGCATACGCTGCAGTCGCCACAACGTTGTAAGCGAAGGCCAAGGGCGCCACCAACAAAAAGAGCGGTGTCCAGTATCCTTTCAACTTTGCAGAGAAACTCTTGAAGTCGAGCATCCAAGCTACTTTTTCGTCACGGTATGACTGAAAAACCAAGCCCAATACAGTCAACATCAAGACTGTGGGGGTCCACATCAACAAAAGATTCATTTTCAAAATATTTACACGTTCATATTCCGAATTAATCCCAACAGGCACCATTCCACTTATGAACACCAAAACAGGACCTGCTGCCCTTCACTCCACTTAACGTGTTTCATGGGCATCATAAATGGCCAAGCAGGTCGAATAACGCCCTTCATCAACTGAATCCACCCACCGATTCACAGGGTCTAAAACACAGACTGTTAATCCATTAACTCAGATCATTAAACAAAACCAACCTTGCTCTTCCGCGCTCCTCCGCCACATTTCGACAAGACTTTGCGAAACAAGAGTCCGACGACCCCTTCTTCACCCATTTGCCCCTGACTACATTCGCAACCTACATGGCCAAGAAGAAGATCATCAACCGCGCCTCGGAGCAATTCCTTGAGGCTTACCTCAACAACCCCTCACCCACTGGATTCGAGAGTGAAGGCCAAAAGATGTGGTTGGACTACATCAAGCCTTACATCGACGATCACATTGTAGACACCTATGGAACTGTCGTCGGTGTGATCAATCCTGAGGCGAAATACAAAGTGGTCATCGAAGCTCATGCTGACGAAATCAGCTGGTTCGTTCACTACATCACCAACGACGGATTTATCTATCTGCGACGCAATGGAGGCAGCGACCACCAAATCGCTCCATCCAAACGCGTCGACATTCACACGAAAGACGGCACCGTCAAAGCGGTATTTGGCTGGCCAGCCATTCACACCCGTACGGCGGGCAAAGAGGCCGCACCCACCCTCAAAAACATCTTCTTGGACGTAGGCGCAAAGGACAAGACTGAAGTTGAAAAGATGGGCATTCACGTGGGATGTGTGGTGACCTACGAGGACACCTACATGATGCTGAACAAGCAGTGGTACGTAGGCCGTGCTTTGGACAACCGCGCTGGTGGTTTCATGATTGCGGAAGTAGCACGCATGCTCAAGGAAAACAAGGTCGACCTGCCCTTCGGACTCTACATCACCAACAGTGTGCAGGAGGAAATCGGACTGCGTGGCGCGCAAATGATTGCCGAACGCATCCAACCGGATGTGGCCATCGTCACAGACGTGACACACTGCACCCACACACCGATGATGAACAAGATCGACCAAGGGGATGTCGCTGCCGGAAAAGGGCCAGGGGTCACTTATGGTCCAGCCGTGCAGAACAACTTGCTCCAGCGCATCATCGACACCGCGGACAACAATAAGATCCCACTCCAACGGATGGCTGCCAGCCGTTTCACCGGAACGGACACCGACGCGTTTGCTTACTCCAACAAAGGCGTGCCCAGCGCATTGATTTCCCTGCCTTTGCGCTACATGCACACCACAGTAGAAATGGTGCACAAGCAAGACGTAGAGGATTGCATCCGACTGATTTACGAGACGCTGCAAAACATCAAGCCAGGCGAAGACTTCAAGTACCTCTGAGTCATTAGACTTTGGATATCAGGACGCCTTGTTCCTGATGTGACGGTGGCGCGGTCGGGTGAACAACCTGGTCGCGCCACGTCGATTATGGTCACGTTGGTGCGCGTATCAACAAGCTCAGGAGTGCCCGCAGAATCAGGCGAAACGCGCGAAGAGAATTCACTGACGCCCAACTCCGGCACGCCCATCAAGCCGACTTCAACCGGTCAAGAACCGAAGAGGTCCATCTGCTCCATCCATCCCCGAAGCTGGTGGATGTCCAGTGGCTTGGGCAACAAAGCCTCCACGATAGGGTGACCTTCGGCACGGCTCAACTCCTCGGGGTCCAACGTTGCACTGAGCATGAACACGGTCAATCTGGAGAGCGCCGACACAGGATACATTTCCATGCGCTCCAAGACACCAAACCCATCCAACCCGGGCATGCGAATGTCCAAAAGCACCACCACACCGGCAGTTTCCAATGCTGAACCTGGCCTCAAATCATCTTCTTCGACACCGGCATCAGATGCCAATGCCTCGAGGAAGTTGGGACCATCCTTGAATTTTCGCACCTCACCACCAAAGGCAGCCTCGACCAAACGACCATTGACCACGCGGTCAATCTCATTGTCGTCTACAAGCCAGAACTCGGGTGATTTAGACATGTGGGGTCAAGATTCTGTTTTTATTACTTAATCTCCGTAAGAAACATCCTGTATTTACACTGCGCTCATTTGGCTAAACGGTCCATCCACTGGGCATAACGCTCACGCTCCAGAAGCACATCTTTACGCAGACTCCGCAAATCCTGCTGCACCCGGGACACCGCATCTGCCGTCCCTTCTTCGAGCACTTGATCCAGCACTTGAACCTGACCAGCAAATTTCTCCAGCATCGCCAGCACTTCTGTGCCCTGCTCGGCATTCTGCACCCTCGAACGGTTCAGGTAAAAACCAGATTGAATCACATTGCGCAACTCTTCCTCATTCCAAGGCTTGGACACAAACCGATAGACCTGCCCTTTGTTAATCGCATCTACCACCGCGTCGGTATCGGCGTAACCCGTCACAAGCACACGGCTCACATCGGGATGATCTGGCATGATCAACTCAAAGAACTCCACCCCGCTGATCCGCGGCATACGCTGGTCGCTTAAGACCACATGGAATTCATGCTCGTCCAACAGGCGCACAGCTTGATGCGGCTCCAAACAGGTGTGCACCTCAAATTCTCTGCGAAAAGCGGCCTTGAAAGAAAACAAGTTGGCCTCTTCGTCGTCGAGGTACAAGACACGTATGGTTTCCTCAGCCATGGTTTGTTGCATTTGTCGGTGTCATGCCGCTTCGTTTTCGGTCCGATTCTCCCCCCCTGCCTTTACATCCAATGAAAACAGCAGCTGAAATTCAGTGCCTTCTCCGACCGCACTTTTGACCGCCACTTCGGCGCCGTGATCATCCAAGATCCCCTTGACGATACTCAACCCCAATCCCGTTCCCTTACCCACCTCTTTGGTTGTGTAAAACGGATCAAAAATGCGCTGACATGTGACTTCGTCCATACCCGTTCCGTTGTCGCGAATGAGGACTTTCAAAGCCTCGAACCGACCGGCGCCATCCTTGATGCCACTCAAGCCCACCCGCACTTTTCGGGCCTGCACTTCATTCCAACGTGATTCGGTGGCTTGAACAGCATTTACAATGATGTTCATGAAGACTTGACTGAGCTTGCCGCTCTGACACCACAAAGGAGGCAGTCCATCCTCCAACTGGATATCGAGCTCCGCCTTGCTCCTGGCACGGTCACCCAGAACGGTGATGGATGCTTCGAGCAATTCGCCCAAAGAAGCGGCCACCAAATTGTCCCCGTCCATGCGGCCAAACACGCGCAAGCCTCCGACAATATGGGCCGTTCGGTCGGCGCCATCGAGGATGCCCTGAATCAACTGTCTGCTCTCTTCGATCAAGAATCCCAAATCAAGGGACCGGGCCTCTTCCTGGGCCTTGGCCACCTTCTCCATAGCGTCAGGGTCGCCTTGAGACAATGCCGAAAGCGCCCCGGCATGGGCCTCGATGACCTCGATGAGCTCCTCCAAGTCCCGCCTCAATGATGTGGCATTGGACTGGACATAATTGATGGGGTTGTTCAACTCATGTGCGATGCCCGCAGTCATTTGTCCCAAAGAGGCCAGCTTCTCCGTTTGAATCAACTGATCCTGTGCCCCTTGAAGGTCTTGGAGCGCACTCGACAAACCATTATTGGCCTTGGCCAATGCATCGGTACGTTCTCTGACACGGGCCTCCAACTCCGCATTCTGCTCCTTGACAATGCGCTCATTTTCCAATGATGCTGCCAGCGCTTTCGCATTGGCCTCATCGCTTGATCGCTTCAGAATATTGATGCGGTTGCCCAATGCAAAACTCAACAGCAACATCTCTAACACCGTGCCGATGGGCAACAAAGCCGCAGCCATTGGCGTGGACGCCAACACCCCGAAGTCCCGCAGTGCCTGCATGGTCACCGCCACCAAAAAGATGCTCCAAGCCACGAAATACCATGGCGCAGAAGGGTTCCCTTTCCGCCAGCTCACAATGGACAGCACCATCATCGCTGGGGCCGAAAGCGCACCCAGGTTCACCAGGTTATAGGCCAGACTGGGCATGCCCAGAATCGCCGATCCCAATGCCGCAGCGTACACACCCAGCAACAGCTGGATGAGCAAATTCCACTTCGGCGTGTACCTGCGCACCTCCAAAAAATGGCGGGCAAACACCAACGCCGCCAAACCGCTCAAGGCCCCCATGACCGTCAAGCCGTTCACAGCCATCCATGAGGAATCGCCCCAAATCAGGCGGTCGTACCCATTGAATCCCCACTGCACCAAGCCCACAGTCAATACCACAAAGAGGTAACTGAAATAGGCGCGCTGGCCCGTGCTGAAGGCCAAGAATGTATTGTAAATCAATATGGCCAAGACCATTCCAGAATACAAGGCTACCGCCAAGTCCCGACGACGACGGGAGGTCTCCACACGGTCCACCTGCGTCAAAGAGAACGGCAACATTAAAGGCTTGGTACTGCGCACCCTAAACCACAGCTCATGGGCCTCGTTGAGCGGCAAAGAAAACGACGGAATCAAATCTTCGGCTTTGCCGTAAGCCGCTCCAGAACGCGTCGACCCCAGCACACGCGCGCCATTGAGAACAAACACGTCAATGGAATCCAGCGTCGGATTGTCCAAGACCACCCTTGCATTCCTCGGAGCACCCTGCCATCCCGAAACCCGCACCCAATAGGCTGCTGCAGTGGATCCCAAATTGGGACGGGCACCCTCCAAGCGTTGAACGGAGCCTTGTTTGAGGTGAATCTGCTCAGGACGCAGCGTGCCCGTCGGGTCTTCTAACGCCTCAAGAACCAAAGCATCCACCGCAGCACCCGGACCTGTCCCGCACCCCGCCAGCGATACCAACGCCACCAAAAGAAATGCCCACAGCGGCACCTTCACCCGTCCATATGCCGGGCCAAAGCACATCAGGCCAGGTGGTTCTGAATGCGGTAACTGATCGGGTGAAAACGGCCGTCTATGGGATGGACATGGCTGGGCTCTTCTGCCGATCTCCTGATCAAAGCCTGCACATCTGGCGCTGCATTTTCGATGCTTTCGGGGAACATGAAATGTCCGATTTCCGAGCGAATGGGAGGTGCGGGATAAGGAAAGACACCGTCATCGCCCCAATCGGTTTTGATCGAGAACCCCAACTCACGTTGGATGGGTCTCATGTTGACCCCCATGAAGGCATAGCCATGAAGGATGTCCAACCGCGGCATCAAACCGAGGCCGACACAAGCCATGGGCAACATCCCGATGCCCGCCATGGCCGTCTCCCGACGGCTCCACAAAGCGCAAAACTCTGCACACCCCTCTTCTTGCACGGCATTCAGTGCAGCCACCACTGCAGGGTGGTCCGCTCCTACTGCGCGCTCCATGGGCAGCGCATGATCCCGTTGTCGCTTTTGCAAGCGCATGCCACTGAGCAACACCTCCTCATTTTGGCAGGTGAGCAAGAACAGCGTTGTATCGGGGTCGCCCACCCATTCTTCATCAAAGGAGGTGAGGTTGGAAATGCCCGATGCGCTCAGGACCGCTTTGTGCCCTTCCGCAAAACGACGGGACAATTCTAAATCATCTGACGACGAAAAAACATGCAACGTGGCTTCCCGCAGGCTGCGGGCCACATCAACCGCTTCACGCGGTATATGCGATGGAGAGCTGCTCATTGAAATCGAATCTGATGCGTTGATCTGCGAGGTCTTCCCCCAATAAAATGCGACGGGCCACCGTAGCCGTCATTCCGGCCCCAATGGCCACATCGCTGTGGAGTTGTGGCCACCCA
Organism: uncultured Flavobacteriales bacterium; assembly: GCA_965659115.1. GTDB lineage: Bacteria > Bacteroidota > Bacteroidia > Flavobacteriales_D > Sanyastnellaceae > UBA8752. The sequence goes on from CBFHUP010000012.1 coordinate 14,172, forward strand.
ACCAAGGTTTTTCCCACCTCACCGAGGCTCTCCTTGGCCCTGTCACTGATGGCAGACAGGTCCACAAAGGCATCGAGCAATTCCGGTGTCCATCCCCCTCCACTCGCCATGGACGTCAATTGCTCCGCTGTGAGGCGGCCATGCAAAAAGTCCTCCGTTTCCTCTAAATCGTAGCGCTCAATGTCCAAAAGACCCCGGTCATTGGTTTCCATCACCAATGGCATGCGGCGGTCACGTGCGCCCAGCCTCAACAGCGCCTTGGCAGATGGTGCATCACAGGCATCGACCACCAAGTCCAATCCACCGAGGAATTCTTCCATCACTTCTGGTACGAATCCCATCGGCCACACCTCCACCTCGAGGTAAGGGTCCACCTCTGCAATGGCGCGGGCTGTAGAAATCAACTTGGAAGCACCCAATTCAAATACAGAAGCAGGAATGCGGTTGAGATTGGACAGCTCTATGGTGTCGGCATCTGCCAAATGCAACCGACCGACGACGCGCTCCATGGCCATGGCCATGGCGACACTCCTGCCTACAGACATCCCCACTACGCCCGCCGACTTCATCGACAACTCGTGCTGTTCTTCGGTCCGAATCTTGTTGCGGTTCCGATTGGTCCGTACCGCAACGAAATCAGCCTCCTCCAACAAAAGCACCGCCTTCTGACGCCAAGGGTACCATGCCACCGTCCCGTATCGCCCGGTGGGACTGCTCCCTTCGCGGGCAGAAAACGCCGCAGTCGCCTGTTCCGCTGACTCACCGGGGTGGCTGCATTTGAACCATTCGTTCCACTGACCCGCCATCAAACTGGCGTCCAAAGGTGCAGGATTGACGCGCGAGAAAGCACGCCACGCCTCCTGTCCTTCAGGACTCGAGAGGCAAAACTTGACAGCGCGAAAAGGGGGCAACGGCATTCATTGAATTTCTCGTTTCAAACCCCGCACTTGACCACTGGAAAAAGAGCTTATCCACGCCGCTTGGTGGATGCCTGAAAAAAATCCGTGGGCGAAGGCGCAACCTTTCTGAAAACCTTGCGTATGGAAATCTAAGATGCTGCTTACAACCCCCACCTTCAACATCGAGATTCTGCCCAATGCCCTTGCAGCATTGCCAGAATTGTTTGCCGGTTTGGACGACCTCCTTCCCGCGCTCGACCTCCAACTTGAAGAAACCTGGTCAGGTGACGATGGTCCTGCGACCGAAATCTTGATCACCGCCAACATCGATCAAGCCGTGATGGACTCACGGCCCATTTTCCTGGTGAATCCCAAGCCCGATGCTTCTAAACTGGCCAGCTTGTTGGACACTGGGCGTCAAGTGCGTTGGGTGTCTCAAGGAACCTCCCAAGGTGACTGGATTGACAGTTTTGCCCGGTTCATGCTCACATTGCGCGTCTCTGACCGCACACAAGCCAAACAGAGCAAATTGAGCCGCAATAAGGACAACACCAAGTCCATCGCGCCTGCGGCACCCAAAAGCAGAAAGAAAGCGAGCTGAATCGCTGACTCAAAGTTCGCCGGCCCGCATGCGGACATACCGGTTCCCCAAAATATTGGCCCAGTCTCGGATCACACCCAGACTTTCCTGCGTGTCTTGAGAGACAGACTTACCTCCCATGCGCAGAACCAACCAACCGTATAGGGCCACCAACATTGCTTCTACTTCAGTCCCAGTAGGCTCGCCACGCTTGGCCATTTCGTCCAGGTGCGGTTTGGCCAGCGATAACGCCGCCGTGTATTCCTCATCCTTGAGGACATCCAGAAGGGTGCGGTGCAAATAGGTCAGTTCAATCATGACCTCATCCAAGGCCCCCATGTGCCCCTTGGTCGTTTTCTTCTCTCGGCGCAGAGATTGAATCAAGTCTCCAAACCAGGCGAGCTCCGCCTCCAATCGGTCTCCGTTGTAGGCCGAAGAAAGGTGGGTTCTCAAGGCACCCAGGTCCAGGTTGACCGCGCGCACGAGGTCTTCCATTTGCCATACGTACAAGATGTACTCCACGATGTGTTGCTCACGCTTCTCTTCTGCAGTAGTCATGACTGAGGTTGGTCTGGGGATCCGGAAGAAAGCGCAGCGCTCCGTGCAGATTTCATAGAAAGGAAAACCTGTTCAACCTCGGGGATCAACTTCTGAGCGAATTCCTGAACAGCCTGGAGACCGCCGGAACCCTCCACTGGCAGTCGGTAGGTCTGCTCCAAAGGCCCCCACACAAACTGCACATGGTACTTCTCGTTCCATTCTTGAACGACAATGCGCATAGCGCGATGGGGAATTTGAGCAACAGTTCTCATGGCTTTCGGCTGCGAAGGTAGAATTTCGCAGCGTGCAAGACCCCTGGCTCCATAGATGGCGTGGCCCCATGGCCAAACAACCCCAAGGCCTGGCCGCTTTGATGCGGCTCCGTTGGGCTGTAGGATCAGCACCTTTGATGGCCCGGCACCCTGATTTGGGGTTTCAAGTGCTGGACGACCAGTGGTGTCAAGATGCCCTTACTGCGGACTTGCCGCTGTTCGACCAATGGGCTTCAGAGCTGGTCATGGGGCGAACACCGCTGCCCCAGCACATTTTAGAACCGGGCGGACAGCTGTTGGGAAAGCATTTCGAAGCCTTGATTGCATTTTGGCTGGAAGCCAGTCCGCATTTCCGCCTGCGCGCCCACAGCGTCCAGCTGCAAAACGAAAAACGCACCGTGGGCGAACTTGACTTCTTGGTGGAAGATGTTCACCGAGGACGCACACTGCACATGGAAGTGGCGAGTAAATTCTACCTCGCGGCAGAGGACGGGGCCGCATGGCCAAATTGGATCGGCCCCTCCGGCCGTCATGACACCCTCGCGGGCAAAATGAACAAGTTGGTCGACCAGCTGGCAGCAAGCAAACTCAGCCCAGCCCGGGAATTCATGCGCGTTGAACGCATTGCAACCCCTGAACCAGTGCTGCTGATGAAGGGTTGGTTTTTCCACCACTACACCCGGCTTCACCGCCACCGTGCGCCGCAATGGGCCCACCCCCAATACGCAGCAGGTTGGTGGTGCAAACCGCACGAAGCCCACGACGTCATGGGGAGTGACCATGTGCGAATTTTACCCCTCCCAAAAGGACGATGGCTCGGCCAATTCCATCCCACAGAAGGAGACCCTCCCTTGCATTGGAGCCGGCTCGAAGCCGTTTTGCACGACCATTTCTCCCGCACCCACAAAGCGCTCATGTGCGCTGTGGTGATCGAAGGAGACACCGGGTGGGAAGAAATCTCCCGCGGCTTTGTGGTCCACAAAGACTGGCCCGAGCGCGGCCGCTGATCAGCCCCAGAAGAAAGCGTACAGCACGGCCAGCACCGTCAAGACGGCAAAGGCTCCAATGTTGTAAATCGGCTCCGTAGCGAAGGTGCCACGCGATAGAGAAATCCCCTTGGCATCGTCGGCTCCTTTGCCTTCGGAACGGCTCACCAGCGCGATCACCAACATGGTCAACAACGTGGTCAAGCCCATTTGATCCAAGAAAGGCAACTCCAAAAACAGCGAACTGTCCGACCACCCTTTGGGCGCCACCTTGAAGTACATCGCAATGGGGATGGAAACGAGCGCCCCCGTTATGGCACCGCGGTTGGTCGTTTTCTTCCAGAACAAGCCCAAGATGAACACCGCCAAGATGCCGGGGCTCACGACTCCGGTGTACTCCTGAATAAATTGAAATGCCTGGTCTATGCCCCCGAGTAGCGGCGCCATGATGCAGGCAATGACCAAGGCCACCGTCGCCGATATGCGGCCCATACGCACCGTCGCACGGTCGTCTGCATCGGGATTGATGTAAGGCTTGTAAATGTCCATTGTGAAAATGGTCGACGTGCTGTTCAGCATGGACGCGAGCGAAGAAACAATGGCCGCCGCAAGGGCTGCAAAAGCCAGCCCCTTCAAGCCAGTGGGCAAGAACTGCAACAGCCAAGGGTAGGCAAAATCAGGATTGGCTCCGGTGGGAGGTTTGTTGAGTGCCGCCTCGCCCAGGCCGGCCATCACTGCCGCATCCTGGGTCATCACATAAGCCGCAATACCAGGAATGACCACAATCAGAGGGAGGATGAGCTTGAGGCCTGCTGCGAACAAGATGCCCCGCTGGGACTCTTTGAGCGACTTGGCCGCCAACGTACGCTGGATGATGTACTGGTTAAAGCCCCAATAGTAGATGTTGGCCACCCACATGCCACCGACAAGGACGCCGATTCCAGGAAGGTTCATGTATTCAGGATGGTCCTTGTCGAGGATCATGGCAAACTTGTCGGGGGCAGCATCATAAATGGCGCTGAACCCTGCCCACATTCCGGCTCCACCGGAGACCGCATCAAGGGCCAAGTAAGTGGTCACCAATCCGCCCATCACCAAAAACACCACTTGGATCACATCGGTCCATGACACCGCAGAAAGCCCCCCATACAGCGAATAAGCCGCGGCAAAAAGCCCCAGTCCCATGACCCCGTACATCATCGGTATGCCCATGATGGTTTCCAACGCCAAAGACCCCAAATAGAGGACCGAAGCGAGGTTTACGAAGACATAAAGCGAAATCCAAAAGACCGCAAGGATCGTCTTGAGGTTGGTGGAGTAACGCTGTTCCACGAATTCAGGAATCGTGTACAGGCCCTTCTCAATGAAAATGGGCAAGAAGTACTTTCCGACAATGATCAAGGTCAATGCTGCCATCCATTCATAGGAGGCGATGGCCAGGCCAATTTTGAAGCCAGAACCCGACATTCCGATAAACTGCTCGGCCGAAATATTGGCCGCAATGAGCGAAGCCCCTACCGCCCACCACGGGAGCGATTTGCTGGCGAGGAAGTAATCTTCTGCGTTTTTTTGGTGCCCCTTCTTGTCGCGGGACACCCAAAGGCCGACCCCCAAAATGAGGATGGCATAACCGATAAAAATGGCGTAATCGAGCGCCGAAAAGGTACTGGTCATAATGCTGTAAGGTGTTGGGGACCCCGTGACATTGACCGGGTCAGGCAGGGCAATGTACATCGTACACGGTTCATGGCACTCACCTTCGAACGAACCATAACTTAGACCCCGTCCCCCCTGTCTGGAAGACCCCGAATTCAGCTGCACATGAAGCACCTCCAATTGGCCATCCTGCTGTCCATCTTGACCTTGAACGCTCACTTTTCGGCGGCACAAACCCTCCTGCCATACACCGAAGACCCCGCCATTTTCGAGGAAAACAAGCTTCCTGCCCGGGCCACTTTTTACACTGCTTCGGACATCGAAAGGGCCAGTTCAGACACCCCGTCTTACGGAGACCGCTATGCAAGTTTGAACGGCATTTGGAAGTTCAACTGGTCGCGCACGCCAGCAGAGCAACCCGAGGGGTTCTATGAATCGGACTTCGACACCGCAGAGTGGGACGACATTCCCGTGCCAGCCAATTGGGAACTGCAGGGCTTCGGCACCCCGATTTACACCAATCACCCCTATCCTTTTTATTGGCAGCAAACACCAAACCCACCCGACATTCCTGACCACTGGAACCCTGTGGGCAGCTATGTCCGAACCTTCAAGGTGCCCAAATCATGGAATGACCAACACATCACTTTGCATTTTGGCGCCGTCAAGTCTGCCTTTTTCGTTTGGGTCAATGGCCAACGCATCGGGTACAGCCAAGGCTCCAAATTGCCCGCCGAATTCGACATTACCGACGCCCTTAAAAATGGCGAGAACACGCTGGCGCTAGAAGTTTACCGTTGGAGCGACGGCAGCTTCTTGGAATGTCAAGATTTTTGGCGGCTTTCGGGCATAGAACGCGCAGTGTGGATCCAAGCGCGCCCCGAGGTGCACCTCGCCAATGTACAAGTGGAAACTGGCCTTGAAAACCGCTACACCGATGGTGTTCTTTCTGTGGCCCTCGACATCGCGCATCTGGGGCAAGTCCCGTTTGAAGGAACCGCAGAATGCCGGCTCTCTTTTGATGGAAAAGAAGCCACTGAGGCCGCCCTTCCCATCCGCGTTTCTCCCGGCGACACCACCCGGTTTTCTTGGAGTCAAAGCCTCTCTTCGGTCAAGGCTTGGACGGCAGAAACCCCCCACCTCTACCAACTGGACATCATTCTGATGGACAGCAAATCAAACATCCGCGAAACCACCCGGCTCGACATTGGATTCCGAGACATCCGCATCGAAGATGGCCTGGTCAAACTCAATGGAAAAGCCTTGCTCATCAAGGGCACCAACCGGCATGAACACCATCCCGAAACCGGTCATGTAATCGACCGTGCTTCCATGGAAGCCGACATACAGACCCTCAAAGCCCACAACTTCAACGCCGTTCGCACTTCGCATTATCCCAACGACCCCTACTGGTATAGCCTCTGCAACCGATACGGACTTTATGTCGTCGATGAAGCCAACATCGAAAGCCACGGCATGGGCTATGCACCTGACCGCACCCTCGGCAACAACCCCGATTGGAAGCAGGCGCACCTGATGCGAACAGCCCGCATGGTCGCCCGTGACCGCAACCACCCATCCATCCTGTGTTGGTCATTGGGCAACGAAGCCGGAAACGGCGTGAATTTTGAAGCGACTTACGCGTTTGTCAAGGCCGCGGACCCGAGCCGCTTTGTGACCTACGAACGGGCAGAGCAAGCGCCCAATACCGACGTGTATGTGCCGATGTACGCGGATTACAGTCACCTCGAGAAGTTTGCCCGCCAAAATGAAGACCCGCGCCCCCTCATCCAATGCGAGTACGCCCACGCCATGGGCAACAGCCTGGGAGGATTCAAAGAATACTGGGACCTCTATCGGCGGTACCCCCGGCTGCAAGGAGGCTTTGTTTGGGATTTCAAAGACCAAGGCCTGTGGGAGGAGCAGGACGGAAAACGATTCTTATCCTACGGAGGTGATTACGGCCCAGAAGGAACTCCGAGCGACCACAACTTCCTCAACAATGGCCTCGTGATGGCAGATGGCACACCGCACCCTCACATGCTCGAGGCCAAGCAAGTGCAACAACCCCTCCAATTCCAACTGGGCAATTCTACCGGGTCAAAACTGAGGATGGAAAGCGAATACCGGTTTCGCACTGTGGTGGTAGACCTTGCCTGGTCCTTGATGGCCAATGGCCGAATCGTAGACAATGGCATGCTGCCTTCTGTCGTGGTACGTCCACTCACTTCCAATGTATTGGACCTTCCTGTGAAAGAACAAAACCTCGGCGATGCGGAAGTGATCCTCAACATCGAAGCCACATTGACCGAGGCCGACCCCATGCTCCCTGCCGGACATGTTCTTGCGACACACCAGCACCTGCTCCAACCAGGAACCCCGTCCCTGCCCGTTCCCATGCGGGGAAGGGTCAGCCTCAAAGCTGAAGAAGGCCAATTGTTGCTCGGTTTTGATGGAGGCGTCCTGAAGTTGGACAGGAATACAGGACAAGTCTCAGGCTATAGCATCGGAAACCGCGACCTCATCACCAGCGGAGGAAGGCCCAACTTTTGGCGCCCTCCCGTAGACAATGATTACGGCACAGGGTCACCGGAGCACCGGTCCGAATGGCGCGACCCCTTTAACGTTCCTGGACCGGCAAAAATGACCAACAAGCGGCAGGAAAACGGCAGCATGTCGGTCACCTTCGCCCGTTCCATTCTCAACGGCGACGCTGTCGTTTCGGTAGAGTACAACGTCAGCATAGACGGCGCTGTGACGGTGAAGCAAAACATGCATGCCGTTGGTGGACAAGCTGCCCCCGACCTCGCCGGCAGGCACCGTTCACTCGAAGCCGGTACCCATGGCAACTTGTACCGGTTTGGACAACACTGGATCCTGCCCGCCGGCATGCAAGTCGCCCATTGGTATGGACGCGGCCCCATGGAGTCTGCCTCCGACAGAAAAGAAGCCGCCATGCTGGGGCAATACATGATGTCCATTTCCGAACTCGCGACGCCGTATGCCCGGCCGCAACACAATGGCACCAGAACCGACACCCGCTGGCTCCGCATCCGAGACGAAGCAGGGTTTGGACTTGAATTCCAGTCTTCGGTTCCCTTTGATTTTACCGCCCTTCATTTCGCTCCAGAACAATTGGATTCCGGACCGCGCAAAGAAGACCGTCAAAGCCATTTCAGGTTGCTCGAGCCTCTGGCGGAAACACATTTGGACATCGATGGATATTCGGCAGGAGTGGCCTGCATCAACAGTTGGGGAGCACTGCCGCTTCCCGAATATCGCCTGCCCTACAGCGACTATGGGTTCGAATACACTTTCCGTCCCCTTCAACCCTAATATGCAAACGGCACCCACTCCCAAATCGGATTGAACTTCACAGCCCCGCAACCGTTCTGAAGCTATGGCACATCGTTACGTACTGCTTCTGCTCACAGCACTTTCGACTGGCACCTTCGCCCAACGACCCGGCGGCGGACAACGTCCATCAGGCGGATCACCCGAAATGGAGAACCGTCCAAAAATCGGCGTGGTATATGGCACTGTAGAGGACGGAGGTTCTGGAGCAGCCATCGAGTTTGCCACCATCAGCATTCTGGCCTTTGATCAAGACAAGGTCATCACCGGGGGGGTCACCGACGCCAAAGGGCGCTTCCGGATCACCGAAATCCCCATCGGCCGGTTTCGCGCCCAGGTGGGGTTTATGGGCTACACCTCCATAGAAGTCGCGGACATTCGCTTGAGTCCCCGTGGCGGCATCGAACAAGACCTCGGCACCATTCGCCTCGAACCCAATGTGCAGGCCTTGGAGGCGGCCGAAGTCGTAGAGCAACGGTCCACCCTCGAAATGATGATTGACCGCAAGGTCTTTCGCGTGGGCGACGACCTCAACAGCGCCGGATCCAATGCCACGGAATTGCTGCGCAACGTGCCCAGCATAGACGTGGACATCGACGGCAACTTGAGCCTTCGTGGCTCGGGCAATGTCACCATATTGATCGACGGGCGCCCCAGTGGCATGACGGGGTCGGCCACGCAAAGCCTGTTGGAACAAATACCGGCCAGCAGCATCGACCGGGTCGAAATCATCACCAGTCCTACCGCCAAGTATGACCCCGAAGGCGTCGCAGGCATCCTCAACATCATCCTCAAAAAAGACAAGCTCGAAGGCAAAAACGGCCAGGTCAGCGTCACTTGGGGCACCCAGGAAAACCACAGCGGCTCTTTCAATGGCAACATTCGGGGTCAGAAGTTGAACTTCTCCATGAATGCCGGATGGAACCAACGCAACGGATTCCGCCGCGGAGACAGCGAACGAGAACAAGCCTTCGGAGGCGAGCTGAGCGGGGCATATGACTCCCTGAGTGTGCTGACTTCCAACAGCTATACCGACAACCTGCGGTCGAGTTGGAACTTCAAAACCAGCCTCGACTGGACGCCATCATCCAACACCACTTGGAACATCGGATTGCGCACCAACCAAGGCAGCAGCTCCAGCATAGAGGATGTGGTGAATCTGGAATCTTGGAGCACCGATGCCATCGGCGGGTTCACGCGCTATGGGCTATCGGGCAATGAGAATGCATCCGCGGACATCGACTTGGGATTTGAACACAAATACGGGGAACGCCATGTGCTACAAGCTTTCGGACGATGGTCCCAGCGAACCAACACCTCGCATGACTCCTTGTGGCAGGACCTGCCCAATGCAGCGCTCGATCCCGCCTTCCTTTCCAACGCCAACCTGAACGATGGCGGCAACTGGAATGCCACCCTCCAAGTGGATTACGAGAAACCGCTGGACAACGACGGCAAACTCGAACTGGGATACAAAAGCATCTTGCGTGAGAGCACGGAAGACCAACAGTTCTGGCAAAGGGACTCTGCAGGCGTACCCTTCGTCCAAGCTTACACCTTCCGCTACCGAGAAGACATCCACGCGGGCTATGCCACGTGGGGAAGGAAATTCGGCCCTTGGGGCGTTCAAGTTGGGGGACGTGGCGAAACCGTATTCACCACAGCTGAACTGCAAGGCGACAGCGCCGATATCGCTGCCGCCCTCGCCCAGCTCGGCGGCGCGGATGCGACGTTCATCAACGACTACACGAGTTTCTACCCTTCCGGCAACCTCAGCTACACCGTAGACGACCGGAACCAGTGGGTCTTGAGCTACAACCGGCGCGTTAATCGGCCTCGGGGAAGGCAGGTCAACCCGTTTGTAGACAACGCCGACCCCCGCAACTTGCGCTACGGCAACCCCTTCCTCTTGCCCGAATACACCGACGGCTTGGAATTGGGCCATCAATTGACCACCAAGGCGATGACCGTAACCACATCGCTGTTTTATAAAACGACCAGGGACGTGATCCGCAGGTTCGTTGAAGTCGATGATGCAGGCATCGCCTACCGCACGTTTGTAAACCTCGCCCGCCAGACCAACTCAGGGTTAGAAGTGGTCGCCATGTGGCGCAAGGGCCGCAGCCTGCAGTTGCGCGTAAACGGCAGCATCTACCACCAGAAAACAGACGGCTCCAATTTGGCCCCCGACCTTGGCAACAATGGCTTCCAAGGCAGCGCTGGCTATCAGGCCTCGGCACTGGTCAAAGGCGGTTGGAAAGTTCAAGTCAATGGCCGCTATCGTGCACCTTCGCAATACACCCAAGGCACCTTCCAAGGCTACATCTCCCACAGCGCAGCCGTAAGCCGGGACTTCTACGACGGCAAGATCAAAGGATCCCTGCGCGTGAGCGACGTGTTTGACCAACAAGAATGGTCGTACACCTCCGAAGGACGAGACTTCTTCCAAGATGGCACCTTCAAACGACAGAGCCGGTTCATCTATGCCAGTGCTACTTGGTCATTTGGCAAGCTTGAGCCCGGTCAGCGCGGACGCGGACGCGGCAATTACGGAGGCGGTTCTGGCGGAAATTTCGATGGTGGAGACTTCTGACACCAACGCCCCTTCCCCAAACCCCATCCTCTTCTTTGACGGGAGTTGTGCCCTGTGCCACCGGGCAGTGAGTTTGTTGTTGACTTGGGAACGGCCAGGCCATGGCGGGCTGCGGTTTGCACCCCTTGATGGCACCACGGCTCAAGCCATGCGCGACAAGGGCCAACTCCCCGCACACCAAGACGCCGTCATTCTCTGGACTCCAAAGGCCGTTTTTGAGGGCGAAGCCGCGGTGGGAGCCGCGTTCCACCTGATCGGTCAGGTGAGGCGGGCAAAGTGGTTCAGAATGATGCCATCCGCCATCCGACGGAGCGGCTATCGGTTGTTGGCCCGCAACCGTCAACAGTGGTTCGGCAGGGTACCCGAATCGTGCGATATGCCGGCTGAACCCAACCGCATGCTGCCTTGACCTCACCCCGCCCACCGAGGACGTTCCAACCAAATGCCAACACGTGCGAACCCCAGCTTCTCCCACCTGTTGACTCCGTAAGTTCGCGCCCCACGATGTCCTCCACAGCGCCATCCCTGACCACCAAGGTGGACGTTCCCACCGATGTTGCCATGCTGGCAAAGGCGAAGTGGCATTGGTTTGAAACCCCCCAAGACGTTCCTTGGGACGATTGGGAATCCCTTCCTGGAGGGTCGGCCTATTTGGACCGCCGCTACCTCTCAGCCATGGCAGGCCATGACAAAGTGCAATGCAGGCTCGGTATGATCAAGGCCGACGAAGGGCCTTGGTTGGGCGGCATACTGATGCAGGCCGTCCACACGGAAAGCCGCTCACCGGCCGACCACATGAACGTCTCTTTGGGCGTCCGCCTCGCCACAGCCATCATGCAACCCGGCGGTCGCCCCTTCCGATTCCGCACCCTGGTCGCCGGTCAAGGACTTGGCAGCGGCGAACACACTTTTCGCTGGACCGATCACATCACCCCCAACCAACAGGTGCGCTGGACCGAACAAGCCTTTGACCAGTGCGCCCGGCACTGGGGCATCCGGGTCTGGATGGCCAAGGACTTCGGGCCACAGCTTGACGCCGAACTCGCGCCCCACTGGAGCCGCCGTTGGGCCCGCGCCACCTTCGACCCCGTGATGGAGGTCCCCCTCGACCCCGCTTGGACCTCTTCGGACCAGTGGCAGGAAGCCCTGCGCACCAAAGCACGGACCAAGGTCCGCAGCATCCTTGCCCGCAGCGCCGACCTCGATGTGCAGCGCATCACCGACCCCGCCACACTCGACCAGTTGGGCCCAGACCTCATTCTGCTCTACGAGCAAGTCTATGGACGGGCCAGCATCGTTATGGGCGGTCTCGAAGCCCGAGATTTTGGAAGACTCACCGAACAGCTCGGTGAAGATTTCACCCTGGTCACCTACAGGGATGGTGGGCGCCTCATCGGCTTCCATTGCGGCCTCCACCACGCCGACAGCGGGACCATCGAAGCCTATTACGTGGGGTTCGAAGCCGAAGTCAATAAAGAGCGCGCCCTCTACCAGCGCATGCTGTTCGAGTTCATCGAATGGGGCATCTCTTTTGGCGCGCGTCGGGTGGTCATGGGCCGCACTGCTTTGGAAATCAAAAGCACCCTCGGGGCTTTTCCTGTGACCCTGTCCACCTTCGTGCACATCAATCTCCCGCTGGCCATGCCCTTCTTGAGGTGGATGATCCGCAAGGCACCGCCTCACCATTTCAAGCCCCGCCGTGCTTGGCGCGCCGAGTGGTGCGAGCGCTGGCAAGCCCAAGGCTACCGCATCGACTGACCCGCGCCCCCCGTCCTGCCCTTCAATAAAAAGAGGGCACAGACGGCAGCCTGTCAAAAGAGAACATCAGAACCGGCCGAGGAGGCCGGTTTACGCGGCTTTTGTCGCCTGCACACCATCAGACTCCACCCTTCCTCGGCCCATGAAGGCCATGGCAAAGCTGCCCAGCATGAGGAGCAACAGCAGTCCACTGCCTACTGAGGCCAGCGAGCGTGCCGCATCCACAGAAGGCAGTTCAAACGCCATCTGCACCTTGTGTTCTCCCGCAGGGACCACCACTGCCCTCAGGGCGTAATTAACCCGAAGGAGTTCGGCAGGCTCGCCGTCAATGGTCAGCTGCCAGCCCTCGGGATAATGAATCTCACTGAAGACCAACAGGCCCTTTGCGGGCGCAGAAACCCGATACTCCTGAAAGTCCGGCGTAAACGAGACGAGCTCTGCACGGCCAGCGGTCGCCGCTCCAGGCACCACGCCTGCGAGGGCATCAGAATAAGATTCCGGTACCACGGCATCCCGAGGATCTGTGAGGGATTCCAACGCCGCCATCTCCGCATCCGCCCCTTCGGCCATGGACCACCCTGAGGCAAACCAGGCATTGCCCAATGCCTGATTGTTGGGGATGGGTTGTTGGCTCGGATCATAAATGATGTACTGCGTATTGAGCATCGCATGGAAGGGCATTGCAGCGAGCGCCGCATCCATACCTGCTGAATTCGCCAGCGCCCCAAATTGCTGCTGCTCGGGCTGCAACACCCGCTCAATCAAATCCTGATAGCGGCGGAGTTTGGCTCCATGATAACCGCCTACACTTCTGTGAAAGAAGCTTGTAGTCGCATCGCTGAACGCTCCGCGCAGGTTGAGTACCCTGAAGTGATCTACCGTTTGGAGGCCGGAGAACTTGGCCACTTCCAGCACGCGCTGTTCCCGCTTCCCAATCCGATCGGGATAGGCTGCACGAACCCGTTCCACTTCCCCGTCTATGGCCTGTTGAATGGCCGGATTCCGCCGCACCCTGTCTGCCAATATCTGATTGTCGGCCACCGAAGGCGTGTAGGGGTATTTGTACTCCACCTCGCGCACCCAACCCCTGTCGGCAGGCTGGTAACGACGCGCCACAGACTGCATCTCCACCAAGGTCACCACAGCCAAAACAGCAATGACCCCGTGGACGACCATCGGTCGGGCCTCACTGGCCCGCAACCGCACGATTGCAAGCAAACCCACCATGGCCAAGAGCACCAACCCAAAACTCCTCCAAACGTCCGCACTGTAGACCTCCAAGCGCTGCTCCAAGGCACGGGCAGCCCCCAGTTGCTCCACCGCACGGTCGGGCCGGACATGGCTCTCAAAATCAAAAAACACGGTCGGCATGGCCCCGAACATCAGCAGCAAAACCACCGGGATACCCGCAGCAATGAAGAGTTTTCGGCCCCACTCTACTTTGCCTTCTAAAGCATCTTTCAACAGCAAGCCCACCCCAATGGGCAGCATGCATTGGATGAGCATCAACATCATCTTGGTGTCCCTGAACTTGGAGAAACCAGGAACGTTGTCGAGGAAAAAGTCGGTTAAACCGGACGTATCGCGCCAAGACAACACGATGGCCAGCAGCGCCACCACCAACATCGGCCAACGCAATACATCGCGCCGCAACACCAGCGACACCATGAACAGCGCCATCAACACTGCACCAAAGTAAAATGCGCCCCCACTGAAGAGCTGCTCACCCCAGTACAGGGGATTGTTGCCGCCTTTAATGTCTGGCACCAAAATGCTCCACCACTCACCGCGGCCCATGGAATACTGCAAGATGTAGTCCTTGTCTAAGCCTGCATCTGCGACCTCCACACCCGCCACCGGCGTCAGGAGCACTTCGCCCCTCGTGGTGTGCGGCGTGTAGTCCAATGTCGGCTTGATCAACGCCCCATTCGGAATGACCGCAATGCCTGCTGCCACCAACAAAACGCCCCCTGTGACACATGCGCGGCGCACCGCACCCGACATCACGAGACGCACCGTTTCGGCAATGCCAATTCCAGCCACCAAAAAGGCCAGGTAATAGGTCATCTGCAAGTGGTTCGCACTCAAATTGATGGCGGTAAAGGCCGCGGCAAGACCCGCACCCAGCCACAGGTTGCGCCGGTAAGCCACCAACACACCCGCGAGAATCCCGGGCAAGGTGGCGATGGACATGACCTTGGCCGCGTGGCCCGCACCGAGGTAAAGAATGTTGATCGAACTCAACCCAAACCCAATGGCCACCAAAACCGAAATCCAAGGACCGCAGCCCAAGACCGCGGCCAACAAGTAGGCGCACAACAGCGCCACGAGCAGGTGGTCGGCGGGCCGTGGAAATCCCATCCTCAACACCCGAGTAAACCAAGATCCGGCATTGACGTCTCCGGTCCTCATTCCCAACTGAAATGTGGGCATTCCCCCGAACTGACTGTCGGTCCACAGCGCCTGCTCACCCGTGCGAGCACGGTGGTCGTTGACCTCCTTTGTGGTGGCGATGTGGTGCTCGATGTCCGGCATGCGCAGCCGGTAGCCATCAAAAGACTTGGAGTAAAAATTACCCGCGATCACCATCAACACGACGACGGCGATCACATGAGGCAAAGCAGCGCGCAAGAGCTGGGCAGGATTTGGACGGTCGCTCATGTGGGCAAGTTAGGCACCACAGGGAAGCCGAATGGCCTCAGTCGGTCGGACTTTGCCCCCCTTCCTCTTCCTTCACTTCTTCGAACTCCACATACTCGCCGAGGTGGTCGTCCTTGGCTTTTTCGGGAGATTCAGATCGGGTCGTCCTCCCCTCAGCTGGCCCGCTTTGCCGCGGGGTTGACCGGCCCCGTCCGCCAAACAAGCGGTCAAGGAAACGGAACACGAACCACGCGATGACCAGTCCAATAAGGGTGCGAAACAACCCGGGCAGCATTACTTCGAGAGGTACAAGTTGCGCTCAGAGTAGACCTTCCGGAAAAACGGATCGCGGAGGGTGTCGATGAACCGAATGGCCTCACCCGTCGACTTCATCTCTGGACCGAGCTCCTTGTTGACTTCAGGGAACTTGGAATAACTGAAGACGGGAATCTTGATGGCATAACCCCGCTTCCGAGGCTGGAAATTGAAGTCTTTGACTTTCTTTTCGCCCAGCATCACCTCGGTGGCATACTTCACGTAAGGCTCTTGGTACGCCTTGGCGATGAACGGAACCGTCCGCGACGCGCGAGGATTGGCTTCGATCACATACACCGTATCGTCCTTAACTGCGAATTGGATGTTCAGCAAGCCTTTGGTTTCCAAAGCCACGGCCACCTTCTTCGTGATGTCCTCGATTTGGGCGAGGATCAAATCTCCGAGGTTGTAGGGAGGCAAAACAGCGTAAGAGTCACCTGAATGGATGCCGGCCGGCTCGATGTGCTGCATGACACCGATGATGTAGGTGTCCTCACCGTCGCAAATGGCATCGGCTTCGCACTCGATGGCTCCCTCAAGGAAATGGTCGAGCAGAATCTGGTTGTCCGGCATGTCGCGGAGGATGTCCACAACATGATGCTCCAGCCCTTTTTCGCTGATCACGATTTTCATGCGCTGTCCACCAAGGACATAGCTGGGGCGCACCAACAATGGGAATCCAAGCTCACGGCTCAGCTCAATGGCCTGTTGCGCAGACGTCACAGCTCCGAATTCGGGGTAGGGAATCTCCAGGTCTTTCAACAACGTCGAGAACCGGCCACGGTCCTCCGCAATGTCCAACGCCTGGTAACTCGTCCCCATGATGGGAATGCCAAAACGCTCCAGCTTTTCTGCCAGCTTGAGGGCAGTCTGTCCGCCGAGCTGAACGATGACCCCCTCGGGCTGCTCGTGGCGGATGATGTCGTAGATGTGCTCCCAGAAGACCGGCTCGAAATACAAGCGGTCGGCCGTATCGCTGTCTGTGGACACCGTCTCTGGGTTGCAGTTGATCATCACCGCTTCATACCCCGCAGCCCGGGCCGCCATGACACCGTGCACACAGCAGTAATCAAATTCGATGCCTTGACCAATGCGGTTGGGACCGCTTCCGAGTACCACGATTTTGCGGCCTTCGGTCTTGGGCGACTCGTTTTCTTCACAAAACGTGCTGTAGTAATAAGGCGTTTGCGCCTTGAACTCAGCGGCACAAGTATCGACCAAACGGTAGCTGCGTTCAATGCCAAGCTCTACCCTCCGCTCGAAAACCTCGCTCTCCTTGGCGCGCACGATATGTCCGATTTGGCGGTCAGCAAAGCCCTTGAGCTTGGCCTCCTTCATCAGTTCGAAGGGGATCTCCTCCAAACGGTGCTGTCCAATGCGGCCCTCCGTTTCAATGAGGTCCTCAATCTGGCGCAAGAACCACGGGTCGATCTTGGTCTTCTCCCGAATCGTGCTCATCGGAATGCCCAATTTGATCGCGTCGTACAAATGAAACAGGCGGTTCCAAGAAGGGAATTCCAACGAGTGGAGGATCTTGTCTTGATCGCGCAGTTCCTTGCCATCGGCGCCCAAACCATTGCGCTTAATCTCCAGCGACTGGCAGGCCTTCTGCAAGGCTTCCTGGAAGCTGCGGCCGATGCCCATGACCTCGCCTACGGACTTCATCTGCAGTCCGAGCTGGCGGTTGGCACCGTCAAACTTGTCGAAGTTCCAACGTGGGATTTTCACGATCACGTAGTCCAGCGTGGGCTCGAAGAAGGCACTCGTCGTTCCCGTGATGGGGTTGGTCAACTCGTCCAGGTGATACCCGATGGCGAGCTTGGCCGCAATCTTCGCGATGGGATAACCCGTCGCCTTAGAAGCCAAAGCCGATGAACGGCTCACTCGGGGGTTGATCTCGATGGCGATGATGTCCTCCTTCTCGTCGGGAGATACCGCGAACTGCACGTTGCAGCCTCCAGCAAACGCACCAATGGAATTCATCATGTGGATGGCCATGTCCCGCATGCGCTGGAACGTGGTGTCCGAAAGCGTCATGGCGGGTGCCACCGTGATAGAGTCGCCTGTGTGGATGCCCATCGGATCGAAATTCTCGATGGAACAGATGATGACCACGTTGTCGTTGGCATCGCGCAGCAACTCCAGCTCGAATTCCTTCCATCCGAGCAGGGCCTTGTCGATCATCACCTCATGGATGGGTGAGATGTGCAAAGCGCGGGTCAGGAGTCCGTCAAATTCCGCAGGATCGTGCACAATCGAAGCCCCCGCTCCACCGAGGGTAAAGGATGATCGGATGCACAGGGGAAAACCAAACTGCTGGGCAGCCTCCTTGCCTTCGAGGAAACTCTTGGCCGTGGCCTGAGGCGCCATGGGCACCCCGATTTCGCCCATCAATTGGCGGAAACGCTCGCGGTTTTCGGTGATGTCAATGGCATCGATGTTGACGCCGATGAGCTTGACGTTGTATTGCTCCCAGATGCCCATCTCATCACAAGTGATGCAGAGGTTCAATGCCGTCTGCCCCCCCATGGTCGGCAATACGGCATCGATGTCGTGCTTCTGCAGGATCTCCTCAATGGACTCGGGCTCGAGCGGTTTGAGGTAGATGTTGTCCGCCACGACCGGGTCGGTCATGATGGTGGCGGGGTTGGAATTGATGAGGGTGACCTCGATGCCTTCTTCACGGAGCGACCGCGAGGCTTGAGATCCGGAGTAATCGAACTCGCAAGCCTGTCCGATGACGATGGGTCCGCTTCCAATGATGAGAACGGACTTGATGCTCGTGTCTTTCGGCATTTTTTTTTTCCGGACAGCAACGACGCTCTCCGGGAAAACCGAGGCAAAACTACCCCACACCCTCCAATCCACCTCGTTCCGTTTTCCACACGAAATCACGAATGAACAACCGGGCCCAACAACCGACCTTTGTGAAATGTCACCAAGCAACGCCGAGCATCCCGTTGAAGGGCCGAGCGAACTGAGCAGAAAGCGATTTGAGCAGGGAGACTTGGTGCTGGAATACGCCATATGGCGGCCTTCACAAGCTGCCGTTCACGCGTCGGTGGCCATTCACGGATTCAGCCGTCCGCTGGAGGACATGTTGGCCGTCCGGCCTTTGCTCTCGAGAGACACTGCAGTGTTGATGCCACATTTGGCAGCCCACGGACAGTCTTCAGGCCACCATCGGCCACTCGACCCCGAACGGTGGTACGCTGCCATCGATCAAATCCTCGAGAACGAAGGGCTCCAATTCAACGGCACCCTCATCGGTTACAGCTTGGGAGGGCGCGTGGCGCTTTCCTGGTGGACGGACCAACCCCAACGTTTTGACCGCATCGTGGTCATGGCCCCAGACGGGCTGGTGAAAAATCCAGGGTACCGCTTTTCGGTGGACACGGCCATCGGCCGCGCTTGGCTCAACCAAAGTGGCCGGCAACGGTCATCCTTGGTGCAGCTCTTGAACACGTTGCGTTCGGTCCGGGTCTTGCCCTCGCATTTCCATCAGTTCTCCCTGTTTCACCTCGAAACAGCAGACATGTGGTCCATGGTGATCGACTGCTGGATCTCCTTGAGGAAATTCTGGCCCTCCAGAAGGCGCATACGCAGGACTGCCAAGGCTCACCCCGGCGTTTTAGAAGCACATTTTGGCGAGCGAGACAAGGTCATCAAACCTCGAAATTCAAAAGCCCTCCAAGGGTGTAGCCCTGTCCATTTTCACCCTTGCGGGCATGGCCTTTTGCGTCCGGACATCATCCAAAGGATTGCTTCCCCATCTTCGAAGTCGTGAATCAGGACCCTTCATCCATCCTTTCTCAGCGCTGGATTACCGCGTTGGAAGCCGATCGCGCTGCAGGCCGCAAGGGACTCGCCGTGTTGGTGGATCCCGACAAAGTCAAGGCTGAAACAGACCTCGACTGGATGCTCGAAGCCAGCTTTCACGCTGTGCATACCGTATTGCTCGGAGGCAGCCTCGTCACCGAAGGGTCCATGGACACTGTGGCTTCTTGGATCCGCGGCAAGACCGACAAGCCCATCGTGCTCTTCCCAGGTTCGCCCGGCCAGCTCACCTCAGAGGCCGACGCCCTGTTGTTTCTCTCCGTTATCAGCGGCCGCAACCCCGACGCCCTCATCGGCAAACACGTCGAAGCGGCCACCCGCGTTCGCGAGCTTGGATTGGACGCCGTGGGCTGCGGGTACATGCTCATCGATGGTGGCCGAACCACAACAGCGCACTACATGAGCGGCTCCCTGCCCATTCCCGGCGACAAGCCCGACATCGCAGCCACCACGGCACTCGCAGGCCATTACCTGGGCCAGCAGTGCATGTACCTCGACACGGGAAGCGGCGCAGAGCGACCCGTCTCCAGCGAGATGATCGCGGCTGTGAAAGCAGCCGTCCCCTGCCCCATCATCGCAGGCGGCGGCATCACCACACCCGACGCTGTGATCGACGCTTGGGCAGCCGGAGCCGACCTCGCCGTGGTGGGATCGGCCATCGAGCAAGACCCCCATTTCTTGGAGGCCTTCGCAGCGGAATCCCAACGCCAAAACTGAACGGCTTCTCGCCGCTCAGAACTTGTAGGTCAAGGCCACGTTGATGTGACGCCCCGCCTGCGGGTAGTAGAAATTCTCCAGCGCATAGAAATCGGGACCTGCAGCGTAGCTGTAGGTGTAGCCGTTGGCACTGTATTCGGCATCGAGCACATTCTCCACCCACACGTCGAGTCGGGTGCGGTCAAGCACTTTGCCGTCCTTCACGCTGGGAAGGAACAGGCTCGCCCTCAGTTGTGAAACGGTATAGGCCGGCAAAATCGCGGCTTTGCCTGTGTTGTCCATGAACTGGTCGCTCACATGCTGGGTCGCCCATTCCAAATCGAACGCCACGCCGGAAGGCGTTTCGGGCCGCACAACATTCCACAGCAACTGACCGCCCCACAACACCCTCGGACTGAAGGCAATGTCGGTGTTTTGGTGCTCCACTTTAATGATGTTGTACTCATCGAAATTGACCCCGTAATCGTAGATCACTTCGGTGAACTGATCAATGCGACTGCGGGACAAAGTGGCCTGTGCGCCAAGCTCAAGCGCATCTGAAATCTGCCAACCAAATTCCATCTCCACGCCAGTCCGATTGCTCTTGGGCACGTTCTGGCGAATGGCGGCCCCCACGTCGTTGAGCTCACCAGTAGGGATGAGCTGGTCGTTGTACGACATGTGGTAAGCCGTGAGGCCCCAAGCGTAGGTGTCGGTATTGCGGCGCCATCCCAACTCCACGTCCACCAGGCGCTCGGCACGGTCGGCAAATCCAGCAGGGGCATCCACAAAGTCGTTCCGGCCAGGCTCCTTGTGCGCCACCGCCACGGAAGCGAACAGGCGCTCCTCATCATTCAATCGATAATCCAATCCCACCTTGGGGTTGAGGAAGTCAAACGTGGCGCTGTCGCGCGGCACATCAATCGCCTGCTGGTCGTTGTCCGTGCCCAATGTTTCGTAGCGAACCCCGCGGTATTGAAGCTCTCCTTGGGCTTGCAAACGGCCGTCCTTGGAACGCTGCACGAAGCGGGCAAAGACATTGCGGTCGAGCTTGATCCCGTCGTTGTTGTAGTACCTGAAGTTGGGCGTTCCTGCAGTCGAGGCGTTCTCGGCCCAAATGAGCTCGCCAAAATGACCGCCTTCATAGCGATTGGCCGAAGCCCCCATGGTCAGGGCTGCGCGCTCCCAATGGCGTTCTGCCCCAATGACGGCGCCATAAAAGTTGTTGTCGAGCCAACGGCGGCGCACCAAATCGGTGGTGCTGATCGTGTCCTGGCCCACCACCACATTGGGCAGCAAGTAATCGGACAAATCTTCTCCGTCCTTGAACTGTTCGTAGTAGCCCTCGCCATGGGTAAAGTGGCCGGTGGCCGAGAAACGCCAATCCCCCACTTGATGCTGCAGGTGCAATTGCTGGTGGTCTTGGCCATAATTGTCCACCTCATCCTCGTAGGTGTAGTAGTTGGCCTGACGTCCGAATTGGACCAGGTCATTGATCTGTCGGTCCGAGTAGCCATTGTTCTGGCCCCACGTCTGGATCTCTTCTGCGGTGCCGTTCAAGGCCACCTCTGGAATGCCCCACCAGCTTTGGTAGGTGCGCTCGCGGCCACTCAAAATCGTGTAGGTCATGGAGCCGCCGTCCCATGCGCGGTTGAGGCCCAATTGGAAGCTCGACAAATCGCTCGATGCGCGGTCGACCCAGCCATCGCTTTGAACGGTACTCAGGCGCCCTTCGGCTGCCCATCCACTCTCGCTGCGGCCGCTGCTCCATTGCAGGTTGGTGCGGAACGTATTGAAGCTTCCGCCGCCGACCATCATAGCACCGCCGGCCTTCTCTTCGATGTCAAGGGTGTTCAACGAAATGGTCGCCCCAAAAGCACCCGCTCCCAGCGTGGAAGTGCCCACGCCCCGCTGCACTTGAATGTCATCTGTGCTGCTGGCCAAGTCGGGCATGTTGACCCAAAAAACGGCCTGTGACTCGCTGTCGTTGATCGGGACTCCATTGAGCGTCACGTTGATGCGCGTCGCATCTGTGCCACGAATGCGGAGGCCTGTGTAGCCCACACCGGCCCCGGCATCCGAGGTCACCACCACCGATGGGGTGTACCGCAAGATGTAGGGCAAGTCCTGCCCCGTATTTCGGTCGGCAATCTCCTCGGCGTCCAAAGTTTCGGCCGCAAAAGGCGCTCGTTCAGCCGACCTCACAGCGGTAACGGCTGCGGCATCGAGAAACCGAAATGGACCATCCGTCGGGGTGACAATGGAGTCCTGTGCACCGGCCAAAACGGGAATCAACAGGGAGAAAAGCAAAAGCATATGGCGCATGGCGAATCGTTTTGTGCCACACAGGAGGCCGTCTGACGGTCTCCACCGCTACCAGCGGTGTTCGCTTCCTTCCCGGAATAACCCGGGCAGGTTCGAGGGTATGATCTCAGCCTTTCGGCACCCCTGCGGACGGCACAAAACTAAGCCCACCCATGACATTACCAAACCCCAAACCTCTCCCCCATCCAACGCCCCCATACAAAGCGCCCCCACGCTCGGTATCTTTGCAACATGGCTGGAGCACCGCTTCCTGAACAATCCCTTGACCTACAGGCGACCCTCGATCATGCATTGGGCGTGGTGCGAAAAGCAGCGGCAGAGTTGGCCCGGTTGGCGGAGACGAAAATCGAGGTAGACTACAAAGGCGACGGCTCACCGGTGACCAATGCCGACCATGCCAGCCACGAAATCATCAGTGCAGGCCTCGCCCATTTGGGTATCCCTGTGATCAGCGAAGAAGGCGGCCGAACTCCGCACGCAGAGCGCAGGAAGTGGTCCCGCATGTGGCTGGTCGACCCCCTCGACGGCACCCACTCCTTCATCCGCATGCGCTCGGGGTATGCCATCAATGTGGCCCTGCTGGAATCCGACGGCCATGAATGGCTGCCTGTACTCGGCATCGTCGCCATGCCGGATCTGGACACCGTCTACTTTGGCGGGCGCGGACTTGGGACTTGGAAGGGCCGCATTCAAGATGCCGAGCGCCCCGCAAACCCCATCCGGTCTGACGACGACGCCACACCGCCTTACGAACTGCTGATCAGCTGGAACGAAGGTGGCACACTCAATGACCTCGTGGCCGGCACGGCGGACCCTACCCAAGTGCGCATGCGGCCCGAAAGTGGGGCGCACAAATTCTGCTTGGTGGCCGAAGGCAAGGCCGACATCCACGCCCGCTCCACGGGATACTTCGAATGGGACTGTGCCGCCGGTGACGCGCTCTTTCGCGCCCAAGGCTTGGCGGTGTGCGACATTGTCACGGGAAGGCCACTGACTTACAATGGCCCAACGCTGAAGGTCGGCGGCCTCATCGCCTCGCGCCTGCCCAAGGCCGACTGATCAAAGCCAGCAAGTCAAAGCCAGCAGGTCAAAGTCCTCCGCCAGCGCCGCGGGCTCCACCCGCTCGGTATGGGCCTTCGTCAAATTCCGCGACCATGTTGCGGTAGTTGCGGTAACGCTCATCGTCCACCTCACCGGTCTCCAGCGCCTTGACCACTGCACAACCGGGCTCATCGAGGTGACGGCAGTTGTGAAATTTGCACGCTGGCAACAGCCGGAACATCTCCGGAAAATGGTGATGGAGCGTTTCTTTTTCGATCCGCACAAGTCCAAACCCTTTGATGCCAGGCGTATCGATGATGAAACCGCCATTGTCCTCGGGCAAGGGAAACATCTCCGCAAACGTGGTGGTATGGCGCCCCTTGTCATGGACATCTGACACCTCCGCGGTCTTTTGATCCAATCCAGGAATCAGGGCGTTGAGCAAGGTCGATTTGCCCACCCCGCTGTGGCCACTCACCAAGTGGATGCCGCCCTGCATGCGGGTGCGGACCTCATCCAATCCCATGCCTTCCTTGGCTGAAATGGGCAGACATTCGTAGCCCGCCTCACTGTACATGGTCATCCACGACGCCAGCAAATCTTCGGCCTCTTCCCCCAACTGCAACAAGACGTCGACCTTGTTGAACAGCAGGGTTGTGGGCACGCCATAGGCTTCAGCCGTCACGAGGAAACGGTCCACGAAACCACTCGAGGTGGCCGGCTCCACCAACGTAACCACAAGCCACGCCCGGTCCACATTGGCGGCCACCACATGGGCCTCATGACTCAAGTTCACACTCTTGCGGATGATGCGGTTGCGGCGCGGAGCAATCTCCGTGATCACTCCTGTGCCATCCTCTTCTTCGGTCCACGTCACATGGTCGCCCACCGCGATCGGGTTTGTGGTGCGGATCCCTTCCATGCGAAACTTGCCGCGCAGCCGGCATTCCACCCGATGGCCATCAGCCGATTGGACATCTGCCCATTTACCTGTCGATCGAAAAACGACCCCTGAATGCGATTCCTGCACGGATGCAAGTTCGCTGAAATCCCGGTATCATAACTTGCACCTCATGCTCCTCGAGGTTCACGGCATCACCAAGACATACGGCCCACAAAAGGCCCTCGACAACGTCAGTTTGTCCGTACCCCGAGGGCAGGTCGTGGGACTGCTCGGCCCCAACGGCGCCGGCAAGTCCACCCTGATGCGCTCCATCCTCGGTTACCTGCCCACAGATGGTGGCACGGTGCGCTTCGACGGGCAAAACGTCCTCACAGGCGACGACGCCCTCAAAGGCCGCATGGGGTACCTGCCCGAGCACAATCCGCTCTATCCCGAGATGTACGTGCGCGAATTCCTCGATTTCATCGCAGGACTGCACGGCATCAAGGGCAAGGCGGCCAAGGCCCAAAAAGTCGAAGACACCATCGAACGGGTCGGCCTGACGCCCGAAGCCCACAAGACGATTTCGGCCTTGTCCAAAGGATACCGACAGCGTGTCGGACTCGCCCAGGCCATCCTTCACGACCCAGAGCTCCTGATCTTGGACGAGCCCACCTCGGGCCTCGACCCGCTGCAGCTCAAGGACATCCGTGCCCTCATCCGCTCTTTTGGCGAGGAACGCACCGTGATCCTGTCGACCCACATCATGCAAGAGGTCGAAGCCATGTGCGACCGCGTCATCATGATCAAGCAAGGCCGCATCGTCACCGACGCCCCCCTCACCGACCTCCTCGCCCAAGGCGGCCTCGAACACGCCTTCAACACCTTAGCGAGCTGAAAGGCAGCTGCCTTTACTTCTGTTTAGCCCACAAAAAAAGCCCCGCCGAAGCGGGGCCTTTTTTTATTTGAATCGCGGGGAAGCGCTTACATCATGCCTCCCATGCCACCGGCACCGGCAGCAGCAGCCGCGGCAGCAGCCGCTTCAGCAGGGTCTTCCACGTCGGCGATCACGCACTCGGTGGTGAGGACCATACCGCTAATGGAAATGGCGTTCTCCAAAGCCACACGCGTCACCTTGGTGGGGTCGATCACACCTGCGTCGTGCAGGTCCTCGAACACCTCCGTGCGGGCGTTGTAACCAAAGTCGCCTTTGCCCTCGCGGACAGCATTGACGACAACCGCGCCTTCGCCACCGGCGTTGGCCACGATCTGGCGAAGTGGCTCTTCGATGGCGCGAACCACGATCTGAACCCCAGTCTCCTCATCGTCGTTGAGGGTATCCACATTGTCCAACACCGAGCTGGCGCGGATCAAAGCAGTACCACCCCCGGGAACGATGCCTTCCTCGACAGCAGCGCGCGTAGCGTGCAAAGCGTCGTCGACACGGTCCTTCTTCTCCTTCATCTCGACTTCCGTAGCGGCACCCACGTAAAGGACAGCCACTCCGCCGGCGAGCTTCGCGAGGCGCTCCTGGAGTTTCTCCTTGTCGTAGTCGCTGGTGGTGGACTCGATTTGGGCCTTGATCTGGCCGATGCGGGCCTCGATCGCGTCCTTCTCACCCACGCCGTTGACGACAGTGGTGTTGTCCTTGTCGATGGTCACCTTCTCGGCGGAACCGAGGTCGGCAAGCGTAGCGTTCTCGAGCTTGAGACCGGTCTCCTCAGAAATCACGGTACCTCCGGTGAGGATGGCGATGTCCTGAAGCATGGCCTTGCGGCGGTCACCGAAGCCAGGTGCCTTCACAGCGGCCACTTTCAAAGCGCCGCGGATCTTGTTGACCACGAGCGTGGCGAGGGCTTCTCCATCGACGTCCTCGGCGATGATGAGCAATGGGCGGCCTGTCTGAGCGCTCTTCTCGAGCACGGGCAGCAGGTCCTTCATGTTGCTGATCTTCTTCTCGAAGATGAGGATGTTCGGCGTCTCCAACTCGGCCTCCATCTTGTCGGGGTTGGTGACGAAGTAGGGGCTCAAGTAGCCGCGGTCGAACTGCATGCCCTCCACGGTCTTGACTTCCGTCTCGGTGCCTTTGGCTTCCTCCACGGTGATCACGCCCTCGTTGCCGACCTTCTCCATCGCCTGGGCGATGAGGGCACCGATGGTGCTGTCGTTGTTGGCAGACACCGTAGCGACTTGCTCGATCTTGGCGATGTCGCTTCCCACCTCGCGGGAGATGTTGCGCAACTCCGTAACCAAGGCTGTCGTCGCCTTGTCCATGCCCCGCTTGAGGTCCATGGGATTGGCACCAGCGGCCACATTGCGGAGGCCTGCGTTGATCATCGCCTGAGCGAGTACCGTCGCTGTGGTGGTTCCGTCTCCGGCCACGTCAGCCGTCTTGGAGGCGACCTCCTTGACCATCTGGGCACCCATGTTTTGGATGGGGTCCTTCAGCTCGATTTCCTTGGCGACAGACACGCCGTCCTTGGTGACGTTCGGAGCACCGAACTTCTTGTCGATGACCACGTTGCGGCCCTTGGGACCGAGCGTGACCTTTACCGCGTTGGCCAGGGCGTCGACGCCGGCCTGCAGCTCCTTCCGGGCCGCTGTATCAAAGGTGATTTCCTTTGGCATATTGAATGATGTGTAGGGTTAATTTCAACTGAGATCAGAGCACGGCGAGAATGTCGCTCTCACGCATGATCATGTAATCCTGGTCTTCGAGAGAGAGCTCGGTACCGGAGTACTTTCCGTACAACACGGTATCGCCAACCTTGACGGTCATGGGCTCGTCTTTTTTGCCATCACCGACGGCAACGACCTTGCCTTTCTGGGGCTTTTCTTTTGCAGTATCCGGGATGATGATTCCGCTGGCGGTGGTTTCCTCCGCTGCGGCGGGCTCGACCACTACTCGGTCGGCCAGTGGCTTGATGTTTACAGACATGATGTGAACGGTTAATGATATATGTGATGCCTTGCCTGTGGCGCAGAGGCTAAAGCCAATCCCGTGCCACTTCCGAAATGGTCCGATCGACCTGACAAAAGTTCACCGGGACAGCCCCAATTGGCAGACAGGGGCAAAAAAAAATGTCAGCCCGACTGACAGGCTGACATTTTTTGCGAGGAAAGCCTCGAATCAGTTGGCAGGAGCCTCCTGCATAGGCGCAGGAGCCTCTGTTGGGGCTGGAGCCACAAACTCGTCCTCTTCAAAACCACCTGTATCGGTAGCTCCACCAGAGAAAGCACCAGTAGCAGCAATGCACAACACAAAGAGGGCAATGGTCAAATACCAGGTGGACTTTTCCAAGAAGTCGGTGGTGCGCTGCACGCCGCCAATCTTGCCTGCGGACTCAAATCCGGAGGCGAGTCCTGTGCCCTTTGGGTTCTGAACGAGGATCACCGCGCCCAACAAAATGGCGATAATCAGGATAAGAACGAGAAGAATGTAGCCCATGATGTGGTGTTCAATTGAAGTCTAAATCCGCCTTTAACTCAACAATGACAAGGTTTTTCAGTCATCGGAAGCCTTTCGGCTGAGCTTCTTGGATTGGGCCGCAAAATAAACGCTTTTCTCCGGGTATTTCAAGGCCAGCAGTTTGTAAGCGCGCCGCGCACGTCCAATTTGCCCTTGACCGGCATAAATCCGGGCCATGGTTTCGGTGATCAACGAGGCATCCTCGACCAGGCTTTCCTTCGCCAACTCCTTCACGCCGCGGTGTTCTTCTTCCTGTCGTATTGGACCAATCGTCGGCTCATTGCGGATAAACAAATCGATCAGTGCAGCCCGTTGGCCCAGTCCTTCTTGACCGACATCCACTCCGCCCTCATCTTGGGCACTGGCGTCCATCACCTCCTCGATTTTTTGGGCCGCAGCCTTGAGCGCCTGTGAGGGGGTCCGAGCTTCAGAGGCCTCTACAAATCCAGTGGCCATGCTCCGTTGAAAAGCCCATCTTGCCAATGGTGACAAAGTGGCCAAATCCACGGGCGCTCCAGGTTCAGGTGCTGGGGTGAGCGGAGACATCGAGGGGATTTCACGGTCCGATGGCGGTCCGTCCGCAGCCTCGGGCTCCCGATCTTCCTCAGACAATTCTCGAATCTCCTTCTCAATGCTGCGTTCGATCGCTCCTAGAACCACTTCACGGGCCAGTGTTCCCGGCTCTGGCACCACTACCTCAGGGGTAGGGGGCTCGGTTACGACCTCTTCGTCTGTCAAATTCGAGGCCTCTGCAGGCTTCTCAACATCCACTGCGGACGCCTCTTCCACAGCATCTGCAGCATCGGTCACAGCCTCTGTGGCTTGGGGCTCCGCAGCGCCAGAAGGGTGCCAGCGCAGCCGCATGGCGTCCTCAACTTCTGGCTCCAAGGCTTCTACGGCACGGGCAAAAGATGCGATTTCCGCCTCGATGCCTGCGCGAAACAACAAATCAAACAGGCGTCCAGGCTCTGTCGAGAACACCGCCGCCTCTGTCAACCGCTCGGCAGCAGACAACGAGCGGGATTCCCTGGCCGTCTTGGCGCGCAACATTCGCCCAGCACCAAAAGCAGGATAAGCCTCGACCCAACGGTCCAAGGTTTCGGCCCAATCTTCCCAGTTCACGGCACTTCCCTGCGCCTCTCCGCCGCGCACCGCGTCGAGCAGGGTGATCAGCTCCGAATCTTCCGTCTTGTCGTTCATCGTTGTGCAATATGCGAAGTCCCGTCACCAATTGCCGAGGCTGGCATTGAAGACTTCCTGAGTCAACTGTTCGTTGATCTCTTCGACCAACTCTTGCTCGACATCAAACAAATCGCTGGTCGCAGGGAAATCAGCAAACCGGCTGAACGTTCGCTCGAAGGCCAAGTCTTGATCCAACACATGAACGTATTGAACCTGCACCTGCATGGTGAGTCGGTTCTGCGAAGCCACTTCCTGCCCCCCCGCTACAGCGCTCGTAGATACTTCATAGCCCACGATGCGTCCGCTGTATTGAATGTCTCCCCCATCGGTCACCCAACGCAACGTGCTCTGTCGCTGAATCAAATCCTTGAGGGCTTCGGTGAACTGCTGGCCCACTTCAGGACCTGCCAGCGGCGCAATGGGCGTGAAATAGTCCACGGAAAACGTCTTGGCCCCTGCGGTCTGTGCGCCGTACGGCGTGTATACGCCACAGCCCCACAAGACCGCCACCAAACCCACGAGTAGACCCCGTTTAAAGCCTTGCATCAGTCCCTTCATTTGAGGCCAAATTCTTTGATCTTTCGGTACAAGGTCCGCTCGGAAATGCCCAACTCTGCGGCAGCCTGTTTCCTCCGGTGCCCGTGCTTGCTCAAGGCCCTTTGAATCAACTCCCGCTCACTGTCGAGCAGGGAAAGCGACTCCTCGACCTCCATGGACTCCGAAAACCCAGCATCCCCGTCTTTGGCCTCTGGGGTGGGCGTCCAACCAGAATCGCCTCCAGCGCGTTCTGGCAACCGCAAGAGGTCCGTGCCTTCTTGCTCTCCAAACACGCGGTTGACCAAAGACTGGTCTTCGCTTGAACCGGCATCGATCCGGCCTTCCTGTATCATTTTCAGCACCAACGACTTCAAGTCGTGGAGGTCCGACTTCATCTCAAACAGCAGCTTATACAGGATTTCCCTTTCGTTTAATCCTGGTCCTGCACCGTTTTTCTCATCCTCGGGGATGGTCATCAAATCACGCCTTGGCAATTCAGGCAGGTAGTCCAACAGCCTGTCCGCATCCACAGAACGCTCCGTTTCAATGGCGCTGATTTGCTCTGCGATGTTCTTGAGCTGACGCACGTTGCCGGGCCAAGGGTAGCGCTTCAACAACTCCACCGCTTCTGGACCCAAACGGATTGGCGGCATGTGGTGACGCTCACTGAAGTCCCCTGTGAACTTGCGGAACAACAGGTGTATGTCCTCGCCCCGATCGCGCAAGGGCGGCAACATCAGGGGCACCTGGTTCAACCGGTAATAGAGGTCCTCACGGAACTTCCCGCTGACCATCGCCTGCTCAAAATCAAGATTGGTTGCGGCAACGACGCGGACATCCGTCTTGCGCACTTTGGAAGATCCCACGCGCAAATACTCTCCGGTTTCCAATACCCGCAACAGACGGGCCTGGGTCGCCAAAGGCAACTCCCCCACTTCGTCCAAAAACACGGTTCCGCCGTCGGCTTCTTCAAAGTAGCCTTTGCGCGCCTCGTGCGCTCCAGTGAAGCTGCCTTTCTCGTGGCCGAAAAGCTCCGAATCAATGGTGCCCTCAGGGATCGCCCCGCAATTCACCGCGATGTAGGCACCGTGCTTCCGGGCGCTGTTGTGGTGGATGATTTTCGGCAAAGCCTCCTTTCCGGTACCCGACTCTCCGCGCACCAACACCGTGATGTCTGCGGGGGCAACACGCACCGCTGTCGCCAGGGCACGTTCCAATCCGGAGCTCGTCCCTACGATGCCAAATCGGGTCTTGACGCTTTGCAGGTTCATGCGATGTATCCGACCTCTAGGGCTTCTTGTTCTGAAATCAATTCACCGCGCAAGGTGACGGCCATACACTCGGTGGTCCGGACATAGACATACTGGCCCATTTGGGCATCGCCCTTGGGAAAGACCACTACTCCATTGTAAGTATTCCTGCCCTGATACTCCTCGCTGTCTTTCTTGGAAGGGCCTTCCACCAAGACACGGTATACCGGGCCGCATTGTGCCGCCATCCTCTCACGGCTGTGCTCCCTTTGCAGGTCGATGATTTCCGCCAAACGCCGGCTTTTTTCTTCCTCTGGAACGTCGTCTTCAAACTTCCGCTCGGCCAGTGTTCGGGGACGTTCGCTGTACTTAAACATGTACGCCATCTCATAGCGCACTTCTCTCATGAGCGACAATGTGGCCTCGTGTTCCTCCAAGGTCTCGCCACAAAAACCAGCAATGACGTCGGTGCTGATGGCACAATCGGGCATGATCCTGCGGATGGCCGCGATCCGGTTCAAATACCATTCACGCGTATACCCTCGGTTCATCCGCTTCAGGACACCACTGTCGCCAGACTGCACAGGCAGGTGGATGTACTTGCAGAGGTTGTCCTTTCGGGCCATAACCTCCAAAACCTCATCCGTCATGTCCTTGGGGTGTGATGTCGAAAAGCGCACGCGCAAGTCCGGATTCACATCCGATACCAAGTCCATCAACTGGGCAAACCTCACCACAGGCTGGTCGTCATCCTTGACATTGCCCTTGGCATCCACGTTCCATTTGTACGAGTCCACGTTCTGGCCCAGCAACGTGACTTCGCGGTATCCCTTGTTATAGAGGTCCAATGCCTCGGCTACAATGCTCTTTGGATCTCGGCTGCGTTCACGGCCTCGGGTAAAGGGCACCACACAGAAGCTGCACATGTTGTCACAGCCCCGCATGATCGAAATAAATCCGGTCACCCCCTTATCATCCAAGCGCACCGGCTGGATCTCGGCATAAGTCTCCTCGCGGCTCAACAGCGTATTGACCGCCTTCTGCCCGCCTTCGACCTCTCCCACCAAGCGGGGCAAATCGCGGTATGCATCGGGGCCCACAACCAAATCAACCAGCTTCTCTTCTTCTAGGAGTTGATCGCGAAGACGCTCGGCCATGCACCCTAGGATGCCCACTTTAAGCTTCGGGTTCTTGCGCTTCCCTCCCTTGAGGTGCTGCAAGCGGTGTCGAATGCGCTGCTCGGCATTGTCCCGAATAGAACAGGTATTGAGCAAAATCAAATCGGCTTCCTCCTGCTTTTGTGTGGTGGTAAAGCCCGCCTCGCCGAGAATGCTCGCCACGATTTCGCTATCGCTGAAATTCATTTGACAGCCGTAGCTCTCCAGATACAGCTTTCGTCCACCTTCGGTGCCTGAACGGGGCCCAAGAGCCTCGCCTTGACGCTGCTCATCTATCGTATGGTTGCCGGGTCTCATTTGGGGAAATCAATGCGGTGGAAGACAAAACTACCTTAAACCTGACAACGTGTCAGTAACAGCAACGCCAAAATTCTCTGCGCCTACGGCGGGAAGGCCCGAAACATTTTTGGCCGATGACAAGTACACCTCTGTTCGTACAGAAAACCACAGTTTGTCGTTTCCTTTGTGCCCCGAACCATTCAACAATGAGCAAAAATCTCGTCATCGTGGAGTCTCCGGCCAAGGCCAAGACCATCGAAGGCTACCTCGGTACTGACTATGTAGTGAGGTCCAGCTATGGGCATATCAGGGATTTACCTGGCGGTCAACTCGCAGTTGACGTTGAAAATGGCTTTACCCCCACTTATGAGATCACGGCCGACAAAGGCCGGTTCAGTGAACTCAAAAAACTCTCAAAGTCAGCACAAACTGTTTGGCTCGCGACGGATGAGGACCGTGAAGGAGAAGCCATCAGCTGGCACCTGCAAGAAGC
This sequence comes from uncultured Flavobacteriales bacterium, assembly GCA_965659115.1. Taxonomy (GTDB): domain Bacteria; phylum Bacteroidota; class Bacteroidia; order Flavobacteriales_D; family Sanyastnellaceae; genus UBA8752. The sequence continues at coordinate 46,935 of CBFHUP010000012.1, forward strand.
CTTGCAGCTCCCCGACCAGAAGACCAAGCGCATCGTTTTTAGTGAGATCACCAAGAAAGCGATCCTCAAGGCCATTGAGCATCCTCGCGACGTGAACATGCCGTTGGTAATGGCACAGCAAGCTCGGCGCGTTTTGGACCGTCTGGTGGGATACGAATTGTCCCCCGTCTTGTGGAAGAAAGTGCGTCCATCGCTGTCTGCAGGCCGGGTTCAAAGTGTCACGGTCCGGCTCATCGTCGACCGGGAGCGCGAAATCCTGTCGTTCCAGCCAGAGGGGTATTATAAGGTATCTGCCCTGCTAGAAACTGCAGGTTCTGGATTCAAAGCTGACCTCAACAAACGCATTGGCGATCCTGCAACGGCAGAAGACATCCTCAAAGCCACCCATGGTGCCGACTTGAAAGCGGACCGCGTAGAACGCAAGCCGACCAAACGCAAGCCCACAGCTCCGTTTACGACATCCACCCTGCAGCAAGAGTCTGCCCGCAAGCTCGGTTTCAGTGTTTCACGGACCATGCAAGTGGCACAGAAGCTCTACGAAAGCGGTCTCATCACCTACATGAGAACGGATTCGACCAACCTATCAGATGTGGCCCTTGATGGTGCCAAGGCGCACATCATTGGAACCTACGGTGAGAATTACCACGAGCTGCGCACGTTCAAGACCAACAAAGCTGGAGCACAGGAGGCGCACGAAGCCATTCGTCCAACCGAAATGTCGCGCACCGAGGTATCTGGCGAATCCGACCAGCAGCGGCTCTACCAATTGATTTTCAAGCGGACCCTCGCCAGTCAAATGGCCGACGCCGTCATCGAGAAAACCACTGTAGACATCCACATTCCGGGCAGGGAAGAAATGCTGGTGGCCCGCGGTCAAGCCATTCAGTTCGACGGCTTCATGAAAATTTACCTCGAGGGGTCAGACGAAGACAAAGAAGAAAGCGGCATGCTGCCCCGCATGGAGCAAGGTGCGTCTCTCAACTTGAAGGAAATGAAGGCCACCGAGCGCTTCACCAAAGCCACCGCCAGGTTCAGTGAGGCCGCCCTCGTCAAAAAGCTCGAAGAACTGCAAATTGGCCGGCCGTCCACATACGCCAGCACCATCGCGACCATCCAAAAGAGGGGCTATGTGGTCAAAGAAGACCGCGAAGGCAAAGAGCGCGAATTCAAGTCGCTCACCCTTCAGGCCGACGGCAGTGTGCACGCTGAAACCGAAAAAGAAATGGCCGGCTCGGAACGCAACAAAATGTTCCCTACCGACATCGGCAATGTGGTCACCGACTTCCTTCAGGAGCACTTCCCCACCATCATGGACTTCCAGTTCACCGCCAAAGTGGAGCAGGAGTTCGATGACATCGCGGCTGGAAAAGACGACTGGCAGCGCATGG
>CBFHUP010000013.1:0-46673 GCA_965659115.1 uncultured Flavobacteriales bacterium
ACGCTTCCAGCGAAAAGTCCATCCAAATCGCATTGGACCGGCTCATGAAAGAGCGCACCTCCTTGGTGATCGCCCACCGGCTCTCCACCGTGCGTTCAGCCGACCGCATTGCGGTACTGGAGGCCGGACAAATCGCGGAAATCGGCACCCACGAAGACCTGATGGCCCGCAACGGCCGCTACCGCGAACTCGTCGAACACCAACTCGACAATTACGGCCCCAAAACCGACGGCGAAGTCGGCTGAAGTCCCGCCGTGTCGGTGTAAATTTGAGCATGGCCTCTACTCGACGCGCGCTCATCACCGGGATTACCGGACAAGACGGTGCCTACCTCACCGAATTGCTGCTTTCAAAAGGATACGAGGTCCACGGCATCAAGCGCCGTGCCTCGCTGTTCAATACCGACAGGATCGACCACCTGTATCAAGATCCCCACGACCAGAACGTTAGGCTGAAGCTGCATTACGGTGACCTCACGGATTCCACCAACCTCATCCGCATTGTGCAGGAGGTGAAGCCTCACGAGATATACAACCTCGCGGCCATGAGCCACGTCAAGGTGAGCTTTGATACACCGGAGTACACCGCCAACGCTGACGGCCTCGGCACCCTGCGCCTGCTCGAAGCCATCCGCATCCTCGGCATGGAACAGGACGTACGCTTCTACCAGGCATCGACCTCAGAGCTCTATGGCTTGGTGCAGGAAGTGCCGCAATCGGAGACGACCCCATTCTACCCCAGGAGCCCCTACGGCGTGGCCAAGCTGTACAGTTATTGGATCGTCAAGAATTATCGCGAGGCATACGGGATGCATGCTTCAAACGGCATCCTCTTCAACCACGAAAGTCCACTGCGCGGTGAGACCTTTGTGACACGGAAGATCACCCGGGCTGTGGCCAAGATTTCGCTTGGGCTGCAGGAAAACATCCACCTCGGCAACCTCGATGCCCAGCGCGACTGGGGCCATGCCAAGGACTACGTTGAAGGCATGTGGCGCATGCTGCAGCAAAGCGAGTCCGACGATTACGTGCTGGCGACCGGACACACCGTGACCATCCGCTCGTTTGTGAACATGGCCTTTGCCGAAGTCGGCATCGATTTGGAGTGGAAGGGCAAAGGCGTCGAGGAAATCGGCATCGACAAAAAGACGGGCAAGACCCTGGTCGCTGTGGATCCCCGTTACTTCCGACCCACAGAGGTGGAATTGTTGGTGGGCGACGCTACCAAGGCCAAAGAGAAGCTGGGATGGACCCCCACACACACTTTGGAGCAGCTGTGTTCAGAGATGGTGGCCTCTGACATCGCCTTGTTCAAGCGCGACAAGTACCTCCTGGATGGAGGGCACGATATTTTGAACCAGCACGAGGCCTGATCCTCAAACGGACTGGACCTCGATCAGTTCGTCCGAAGCGACATAATAAACGAGGCCCATTACCTGCGGGCCGTTTTTGCGTTGCAACGCCTGCATGTAACCACGCACCTGCTTGGCATGATTGGCGCGCTTCTTGGTGTCCGCCTCCTCTGCCGTTTTAAAATCGATCACCGCAATTTCACCACCGCGGTCCACCACCCGATCGGGGCGCACCATTTTTCCGTCTGATCCGACAAGGTCCCTTTCCAAGTAAACACGGCCACGGCCGTCAAACCAAGGCGCCATCGCGTCTGAATTCAATACACAGCGCACGGCTGCGACCACGTTTTCCCAGTCTTGTTCGGCACACTTCAGCCATGGCCAGCGGCGCTGAAGAACCCGCTCTGCATCATCCGAAGTGCGAATCCTCGCCAACACCGCATGCACGGCGTTGCCAAATTCGCGCCGGTCCATGGCCCCCAATACGGGCAGATCCCGGTCTTCCCGTCGGCCCGCCAGCACTCCGTTGGAAATGCCGTGAAAGGCAAAGCCAGAAATCGCATGGGACGCCACGTCCTCTGCCTTGTCGTCTTCAGGCAAGGGGGCCGCAGCCATCAAGTCTCCGGTGAACCACGGGCCAGCTGTCAAATCACAAGAAAAGGCGTCCTCGATGCCACGGGCCACCATGCGCCCCAGTTTTCCTGGGGCTTCGTCTTTGCGCCACTCCATCTTTTTGACATCAATGATGACATGCAAGCGCACCTCAGCACGGGTCGTACAGACGTACGCCACATTGGTCGCATCAAAACGCTGACGTGCGTGTTCAAGGTCCCACACCTCGTGTGCGGCCGTTTCAGCCAAAACATGCTGGGGGACCACCACCCCTGGCACCCCAAAAACCTCGGGGTCAAGGGCTGCTGGCATCAAAGTATCGGAATTGTGTACATCGGAATCTCCAAACCGCGTAATGACCACAGGGTACTGCAAACCCTTGCTTTTGTGCACCGTCAAAATGCGCACCGCATCGGGCCCAGGCAATACCCGGATGGACTGCTGAGCACCCTTTCGCTGCCAATGTGACAGAAAGCCCGCAATGCCTTGATCCATGGCCAAGCGCTCTGAAGTCAGTTCCATCAGAGCTTCGGCATGGGCCGGATAGCGGGTGTCCACATCCAAGCTCCTCAAGACCCGACCCATGCATTCTCCCAATGGCAAAGCCGACCATTGTGCCCGATTAAAATCGGGAACCAAATCCTTTACAAGTCGTTCGGTGTCGAGGACACCATACTTGCCCTTTGTACCATCACTGCGGGGGTATTCTTTCCACTTGTGGTAGCGGGCCAGGTGGGCCGCTTCGTTCCAAGGCCGACCAGCCTCAACCTCCATCGCTCCCCATGCCTGAACGAATTTGAGCAGGGGTCCTGGCGCCTCAGGATCTACAACAAGCTCCAGCAATTGTACCACGGCCAAAGCGGATGGGTGGCGGCCCAAGGCCAGACTTTCATCAGTGAACGGCACAATCGTCGGAGTACAACCCAATAGAAATTCTGCCAACTGCTTGGCTTCCTTGTTGGTGCGTACAAGCAAGGCGATGTCTCCAGGAGAGAATCCGTCATCCAGCGCTTGGCGAATGCGGGACTCCATCCACAGGCACACCGTTTCAAAACGCTCCTCAGCTGTGTCACCCTGAACCACCTCTACTTCTACCGCTCCCGGGAAATCCTTGCGCGGTTCTTGGGCCGCCCCCCCGTACACCGCATTCAAATCAGCCCCCAGACCTTCGCCCAAAGTGGTGTACAGCGCGTTGTTGAAACGCACGATTTCCGGCGCACTGCGCCAGTTGTCCAAGATGGGTTCGTCTTCAAAAGCCACGGCCATTTGCCCTGCGGCATCGCCCAACGCAGGGGGCAGGCCTCCGGGCGCATCGGATACCAAATCAGGCAATGACAGCAACTGTCGGTGATCGCCATTGCGCCATCGGTAAATCGCCTGCTTGGCATCGCCGACCACCAGAGACAGATAACCCTGTGCGAGCGACTCCCCAACCGCAACTGCGAGGTTGTGCCACTGCGTCACAGAAGTATCCTGAAACTCATCGATGAAAATGTGGTCGTAACGTTCGCCTGTTCGCTCGAAGATGAACGGTGCAGGGTTTTCCGCCACCACATCTGCAATCATGGCATTCAAGCCCCCCAAAGTGCGGACATTCTCCTCGGCCTGCACCTCCAAACTGGCGCGGCGCAGCGCCGTCAATGTGCCGATCAGCGGCAGCCGCTCTGCCAACAACCTGCGCGTCCTGAATGCCCTTCCTGAGGCGCATTTGGCCTGCTCCAATTCCAAGTGGGCCACCGCCTCAAGCTGCTCTTGGAAAGGCGCAATGGCAGCAGCCCCCTCAGGGTCAGTCTTGCGCGCCCATTGGCCGTCCTCTATCCCTTTGGTCAAGGTACTTCCCCGTTCTTCCGCCTTGCCAGCCACAATGCTGGGCAGCCATTTGCTGGTGACCCATTTGCTGGTAAATACGTCATCCAAACCCGCAGCAGAAAGGGCCGCAGACAGCCCCCGCGCCGCCTTTCGAAGGGCAGCCCTCTTTTGGCTTACCTCTTGGCGCATGCTGTCCTGCACTTCTAAGAATTGAGCCGGCGTCCATGCGGCAAATGCTTGCAGAAGGGGCTGCATTTGCTCCTGCTCAATGGACTTGCCAATGTCGATGAGCTGTTTGCGCACTTTCGCGTCCCGGTCATCTTCGACCGCCTGCTCCACAAATCGGCCCAACAATTCAGTCAAATCTTGATCGCGTCCCATGCGCTCAAGCACCCGATCTACTGCCGACTCCAACAAACGATCCGTATCCAGTTCAATCGAAAAATCGTGCTCGAGCTGCAAGTCGGTGGCGAACCCACGGACGAGCCCCCCAACAAACTTGTCCAACGTCATGACAGAAAGCTCACCGTAATGACGGTGCAGGGTGCGCCGAAGGTGCCCTGCTCGACGGGCCAACTCGGCCTCATCAAGCCCAGTAGCCTCGAGCAAACCGCTGAGGTGTTTGCTGCCGGAGACGTCCAGCGCCAAGGTGTCCAACTCTGAAATGACGCGGTCCTTCATCTCTTGGGCCGCCTTGTTCGTGAAGGTCAACGCCAAGATGCGCCTGAAGCGCAGCGGCTCCTTGGATCCCAAGCAACACGCGAGGTAAGCCTCGACCAATCGAAACGTTTTCCCACTCCCAGCCGACGCCCGCATCACGCGAAACCCACCGGTCATTTCCATCCCTTCACCCCTGTTGACACGGCTATGCGCAGAATGCTTCATGGCCTCCAAGGTCGCCCAAGCTCAGAAGTCACCCAAGCCCCTGCACAGGCTTTTGGTGAATCAATTGCAACCTGTACCACTCCACATCCGTTAGTAATGCAGGAAATTCGCACCATGCACGCCACCTCTTTTAATGTTCGACCTCTGTTTGCTGCTGCGCTGATGCTCGGTCTGCTTGCCACTGGGTGCAAGCCTGAACCCATGCACGGCGGCCCTGGCACATTGACGCTCAATGCCAACTTCAGCTTCGACGGCGACTCCGTTTTGGTAGGACGCACAGCTCTAGATGCCGCCGGAAACCACTTGCGGCTCGAAACTTTCTCGATCTACCTCGGGGGCATAGAACTGCTCAACGACACTGGAGCAATCCGCCTGTCCGACGCAGAACGTTGGAATGCAGGCGACCCCCAAGCTTGGAGCTATATCGTAGAACCTGGAACCTATTCCGGGTTCCGTCTGCAACTGGGTGTTCCAGCTGAATTCAATACCGACACTGACCCTACCATTTGGCCCAACAACCACCCACTGGGTGTCAATGGCAGCGCCGGCATGTTTTGGAGTTGGAACACAGGCTACATCTTCAGCAAGTTCGACGGCAAAGCAGACACCACCGGAGGTGAAGATTTCATCCACCCCTACGCTTTTCACATCGGAGGAGACGCGCAGCTTATAGAAGTCAAGTACAACGAACCTTGGACGGTGGCAGAATGCAGCAGCCACGCCTTCAACTTAGAGGGGGAGCTCTTGGACTTTCTGGTCAATGGCAACGATACCATTGATGTCCGCGAAGACAATGTCACGCACACTGGCGACAATCCTGAACTCGCTTCACGTTATGTAGCCGGTCAATCGGCAGCCGTGACCTTGACCAAGGATTAAAACCCTACGCCGCGCTATCTTGATGTTCATGATGCCCTCGATTCTCCCTGCTCACCACTGCCGCACTGCGGTCTGGATTCTGATCGGGGCAGTGCTGGCATCCACGGGGTGCAGACCTGACGAAACTGCAGAATGCAAGACACCCCCTGGCACCACCGCCTACGAAATCGACATTCCGCCGTTTTTTCCGCCCATGGACATACCGCCGGATAACCCCATGACCGTGGAAGGCGTGGAGTTGGGGAGGTTGCTGTTTTGGGAAACAGGGCTGAGTTCCGACAGCAGCATGAGCTGTGGAAGTTGCCATTTGCCCTCCTTTGCTTTTGCTGATCCCAATCCAGTCTCTACAGGAGTCACGGGCGCTCAAGGAACCCGCAATGCAATGGCCCTCATCAACATGGGATGGGCCCAGCATTTCTTCTGGGATGGAAGGGCAGCCACCCTTGAGGAACAAATTTTGGATCCTGTGCCCCACCCAGATGAAATGAACCTGCCTTGGGCTGAGGCTGAAAACAGGCTGGCTGCCGACCCCGAATATGCAGGGCGTTTCTTGACCGCATTTGGCGAAGAGGGCACCTCATCGGAGAAGGTCAGCAAGGCCATCGCTCAATTCCTGCGCACCCTGATTTCTGCCGACAGCAAATTTGACCAATGGCGAAGGGGCCAGGCCCAGTTGACTGAACTCGAGTTTCAGGGGTATGAAATCTTTAACCGAGAAGGGGGCGACCCCGAAGTGGTCAGCGGCGGTCAATTCGGAGGCGACTGTTTCCATTGCCATGGCGAGGCTGGGCTCCAGTTTTCGGACTACCTCTTTCACAACAATGGACTCGACGCCACATTCGGCGCCGACCCCGGGCTCGCGGGCATCACTGGCATCGCCCTGGACAGCGGCCGTTTCAGGACCCCCACGCTGCGCAATGCCGCCCTGACGCCCCCTTACATGCACGATGGCCGTTTCCAGACATTGGAAGAAGTGCTGGAGCACTACAATTCTGGCGGGATACCGTCACAAACCATCGACCCTTTTATGAAGTACAGTACAGGAGGACTCATGCTGCAACAGCAGCAAAAAGACGCGCTCCTGGCCTTCCTTCATACCTTGACCGACACCGCGTTTGCATCCAACCCAGCATTCGCAGACCCCCACTGACCCATGAACCTCCGCCGCATCCTGCTCACGCTCGGACCCGGCATCCTCTTCGCTTCAACCGCCATCGGAACGAGCCACCTGGTGCAAGCCACCCGCGCTGGAGCCGATTACGGATTTGCGCTGCTTTGGGCGGTGCTCGCGGCCAACATCGCCAAGTATCCCTTCTTTGAGTTTGGCACACGCTATGCCAACGCCACGGGAACATCCCTGATCGCAGGCTACCGCACTTTTGGCAAATGGGCCTCTTGGACTTACCTCATCCTGACCACCCTCACCTGTGCATTTGTGATGGGCGGCGTGGGCATTGTCACCGCCTCCTTTCTGGACCACCTCTTTGGCGTCTCGCGCATCCTTGAGTTCAACGCTACACCCCATGTGGCAGTCGCCACTTTCGCCACATGTGTAGGCGTTCTTTTTATTGGGCGGTTTGCTGCGCTGGACAAGGTCATCAAAGCCATCAGCATCGTGCTCCTCATCGGCACCATCGGCGCCACAGCAGGCGCCCTGCTGCACACCCCGATTTCTGCAGTCCCTCCGGCACCCCCCACTTTCAATCCATGGCGGGGCGCCGAATTCACCTTCTTGATTGCCCTGCTCGGGTGGATGCCCTCAGCAGTCGATCTGAGCCCTTGGGTGAGCATATGGACCTTGGAGCGTTACCGCCAAACCGGCTTTACCCCTCGATTGCGCTCAGCCGTGCGCGAATTCAACCTCGGTTACGCCTTTTGCGTGGTACTCGCTGTGTGTTTCCTGTTGCTCGGCGCACTCTTGCTGCGCACCCATGACATGGCCCTGCCGAGCGGAACGGCAGCCTTTGCGGCAGGCATTACCGGACTCTACACTGAAGTTTTGGGCCCTTGGAGTGGGCCCTTTGTCGCTTCTGCTGCGTTTGCAGCCATGCTCGGCACCTGTATGGCGTGCCTCGATGGGTTCAGCCGAAGCTTCAGCCACGGCATCGCCGCCTTGCGAGACGCCCCTGTCCAACTCGGCCACGAACGCACCAGCCTTGTGCTGATTTCATGTGGGGCATTGCTGTTGATCATTGCCTTTCCCCAAGACATTCGAACGCTGCTGGACCTCGGCAACATCCTGAGTTTCTGCATTGCGCCACCCTCTGCATTGGCCATGCTCATCTTGGTCACCCGCCGCCAATTTCCCGAGGCTGCCCGCCCCAAGCCATGGCTGCGCTGGACCGCTTATTTGGGCCTCGCATTTTTGCTCACTCTGACCCTGCTTTTTTTGAGCAGCCTGTGGTGATCTGCAGCCATCAGCTGCCAGAAGTGACCAAAGGAAGGTGAACAAGTCCACCCCGTCTCGGCGTATGGACAACACCGCACAGGTAAATTCCTTCCGTGCAACCTACATGCCGTAACAAATGGGACTTCCACCCCGTATAGGACACTACATGGCCCTCCACCGTTGGTTCATATTCGCTCTCTTGTGCACTGCCCTCAGCTCCACCCCATTGAAGCTGAATGCACAATGCCCTGTGTTTCTTGGCACTGAGAGCATTGCAGCCCTGCCGGCCACGGTCAACACTCCCCACTGGTTTCAGTGCATTGGCAGTGTCACCGCCGACCCAAGTCCATTCAACTTTGAATTGACTGCAGCGCCGGCCAACCATACAGGGGTGGTCGTCAATTGGGGCGATGGTTCCGCCCCTGAAGCCATCGGCAATTGGGACGGGGCTACCCCGATCCCGCACACCTACACTCCGGATGAGTGGCAGACATTCAGCATCACCGTGACCACCAACGCTTGCGCAGGCGGCGAGGAAGGCATCCTGGTGTATGAGCCCGAAAATCCAGGCGCAGTGCTGGTTTACGGCGACAACAATGCCGGTTGCGCCCCTTTTGATGCCTTCCCCAAAGTCGACATCAATCTGGCTTACAGTCCCACATGGAGCTTCAGTTTGGACTGGGGAGACGGTTCTGCACCCGACAACTTCACCATGAGTGAAGTGCTCTCAAATCCGACCTACGACACCTTGAAGTTCTCCTCGAGTGTGGGCGACGAGATTTACAGAATCCTCGGAGCATCGCACACCTATGATGCCCAAAATTGCGCTTCTGGAGAATGTGACCACACGCTCACATTGATCTACTCCAACTTCTGTTCTGTCAGGGGGGCCAACACCCCATTTGTGCCCGGCGGCAGCATTGTCGGAACCGGATACAAAGAAGCCAGCTTGAGCAATGCATTTCTCACTTGGGACATCGATGAGGCCGAGGTAGAGGTGGACGACCCTGTACTCTGCTGGCCCGAAAATGAAACCACAGTCAGGAACGGTTCCTGTCCCAATTGCTGCGCAGCTTCCGAAGGCAACACCATCGGTGGCAATGGTACCATGCGCACCGAAAAATGGGACTTTGGGGCTGCCACCTACATCGGTGCAGGTCCAGACCCCACCAACTGGATCGATTGGGGTGCTGACTGCGCCAGCCAGCAAGAGCACCTGCTCTCCTTTCCTGGCCCTGGCATTTACACCGTCACCCTTTACTCGCAGAACCACTGTGGCATTGATACCGCGACCCGCGAAATCATGGTCACCCCTCCCCCCACAGTGGAGGTCGCGTCAAACTTGACCACGCTGTGTCCAGGTGAACCCTTCCAGTTCAGCAATGTAAGTTGGGATGCTCCGGCGCCCCTGACTGCCGCGGATTTAAGCTTTTCCTTTACCTATGGCAACGGGGCCTACTCCTCGACCATCGCCATGGTCAACGGCATCATCCCCATTGAGGGAATCCCCTTCCAACCCGGCTTCATTTACGATGCCCCCGGCATCTATGAGGCTGCCGTTTTGGTCTTTCCCACTTTGGCACCAGGATGCCTGGGGTTGGATGCCATTCCCGTTACGGTGTTGCCCCCGCCAGAAGCCGATTTCCTCTTGCCAACAGACACCTGCGCCACCGCACTGGACGTGCTTCCCGTAGATGCCTCACAAGATGCCGTGGGGTACACCTGGAGCCTGTCGGGTACTGGCGTCATCGGCACCGATCCTGTCCCACCTGTGGTCGCAGTAGAGGGGCCTGGAACCTTCACTTTTGAACTCGAAGTATCGTCTTCAAATGGCTGTACAGATTCCCAAAGCCGCACCCTGGTCTTGGCGTCATTGCCCGAAGCCAATTTCACGGCAGAAACAGCCTGTCTTGGCAATCCCATCAACCTCGACGCCAGCTCGTCCATTACGAATGCAGCGCAAGGAGGGGCGATCACAAACTACGCGTGGTCGGTTGATGGCACAGACCTGACCGGCGAAACGACATCTTATGTATCGGGCGGTGCCGGCACCTTCCCTGTCACACTCGTGGTGACAACGGCCACAGGCTGCATGGACACCATTAGCTCTTCTGCCGAGGTGTTGCCCAAGCCAGAAATCTCCTTGGCCACCACCGACACCATTGGCTGCAGCCCATTGAGCATCCCGCTCTCGGCCACAGACACCACTGGAAGCGTTGCAGACAACCAACTTAGTTGGTATTTCGGCCATGGCTCAGCCAACCAGTTGGATGTCGATGGAACGCACACTTGGCCGCCCAACAACGGCGAAGACACGGTGCACTATACCGTTCTGGTAGAGGCCGGAATCGGCACTTGCACCGACTCTGAGACGGTGACCATATCGGTCGCTCCGACTCCTTTTGTGCAAACCTTGGGAGGAGAAGTATGCAGCGGAACATCGTTTAGTTTCGGAGGCAACGCCTTTAACCTCGGGGAGGGGGCAGATTGGTTTTGGGAAGTGGACAATGTCTGGTCAGGTGCCGCCCAAGACTACGGTACCATCACCAGCGATTTTGAGGGCTTCTCTTACACCTTTGAAAACCCCGACCAACTCACGGACACGGTCACCATCGATCTGGAAGTCAACAGACTGAATGGTTGCCAAGCGACCGCCTCTGCCACTCTGCTCGTCAGGCCTGCATTTGCGCCTGAAGTCAATGATGCAGAAGGATGCGCGCCGTTTGCATTTACCGTTCCCATCCAACAGGCCATTTCCATCGATTGGGACTTTGACGATGCTGCGGATCCGGGGCCAGAAGGGGCCAGCAGCCACTTGTATACGGCCCCAGGGAATTACCTCGTATCTGGCCAAGGAACCAGCGTTTTTGGCTGCCTCGGAAGCGCCACAGCGGAAGTTCAAGTTTTCGGTGCACCCACCCCTGCCCTTGCCGCGGAGAACACCTTGTGCGCTCCGGACCCTGTCAATCCCCAGCGGTCTGATACCGCGGAAGATGGCGCTACGTCTTGGACCCTTCAAGTAGACTTGGGCACCACCTACCCCTGGAATGGAAGTCCAGACACCCTGCTGGCTTTGGCGCCAGGGACGCATTTGCTGACCCTCCTCGCCTCCAACGACGAAGGATGTTCTGCCGAGACTTCGGTGACGGTGCTTGTCCAAGAAGAAGTGAGCGCGGGCTTTTCTCTGCCTGAAGGAGGCTGTGAGCCCATTGCGTTTGCCGTCAACGGCGTATCGGTATCCAATGGGGCCATCGCCACCTGGACCATCGACACTCCTTTTGGAACAGACACGCAAACGGGCAATTCTCCCGCTGCCCCTCAGTGGACGGCCCTGCCGGGCGATCCCGGGTCCAATGGAACACCGGTCACCTATGGCGTAGAACTGAGTGTCGTGGATCCATTGACCGGCTGTTCGGCCACCGCATTCGACTCCATCACCGTCGAACCGCAGCCCCAGGGCCAACTGGTCATCGAAGGGCTGAGCGGTTGCGATGTGCAGGCCACATTTAGCTATACAGGTACAGCAGACTCCTTGATTTGGGATTTTGGAGACCCCTTTTCGCCCGCGTCAGAAGTGACCAACACCAATGTGGTGTCTCACGCCTATCCCAACCCCTTGGGAACGGGGTACGTCACCGTTGCCTCCGTGACTGCCATCTCACAGGGATGCAGCGACTATGATGCCTTAGACTTGACGGTACCTGCCTTGCCCGTGGCCGACTTCTCCATCCCCGACACCTTGTGTTTGGGTGAAACCGTCACCCTAGAAAACCTGTCCGCAGGAATTCCTTTGGCCCTCGGCACTGCTGGGGGAGCATGGACATGGACCATTGGAGGGGACACCCTCGTCGGGTTTGAGCCAACCGGCCCCATCGCCGACACCAACCTGCTGAACTCCGGGCCATTGAGCAACGCTCTCTTGCCCGTGACCCTGAGCGCGGTCCATCCTGAAAATGGCTGCAGTGATGTCATCTCAGCCCAAGTTGTCGTCTTGGGACAACCTGCGGCCAGCTTCATCTTGACTCCAGATGTGGTGTTTGACGCGCCGTATGTTACCAATGTCATCGACATGAACCAAGGCCCTGCCGGAACCACAACCAATTGGGACATAGAGGCCAATGGCACCTACAACACCTCCGACGGTACGATGGAGTGGGCCGATGACGCCTATGGCACCCACATGGTGCAAGTCACCTTGGACAACTTTGGATGCAGCGACTCGCTGGTGGCCGCCATCACCCTGGTGCCTCCTGTGCCCTCGGTCAGTTTCACGGGCGACACCATCAACTGCGCGCCGCTTCAAGCGGTGTTCAATGCGACCACCGAAAGTGCAGTGGACAGCCTGGTCTGGTCGTTTGGACAAGGTGCCACAAGGACCATCACCGATCTGCTGGATGACCCTGTTGGGTTCAGCTACTTTGAACCTGGCGTCTACACCGTTTGGGTCACAGTTTACGGACCGGGCGGAAGCGCGGTCTCAGAGTCGCAAACCGTTACCGTACTCGAGCAAGTCAATGCCGGCTTTACGCTCTTCCCCAGCGAATGTGTGGAGGTGGGCGACGTGATTGAACTGACCCCCAACTTCAATTATGGAGATGCCGTGTACACCTGGAGTTTTGGGGACGGCACAGCATTTGAATCACCCGACGGAAGCATTGTTACCCATACTTACAGCGCCTCTGGAGACCCCAACATCACGCTGACCATCGAAAACGCGCTGTGCACTGACAGCACCGACCGCAGCACGTGCGTCATCGAATTCGAAGGCGGCAGTGTGGGTGTGCCTTCTGCCTTCACGCCCACCTTTGGTGGAGACGGAAGCGGTTCACAAGCCTTTGGCGACGACGACCTGCGCGACAACGATGTTTTCTTTCCCCAGTTGCGGGGCAACCCCATTGCTTACAGCTTCACGGTCTACAACCGCTGGGGGGAACAAATCTTTAGCACCTCCGACCCCAATGTCGGCTGGAACGGATACTTCCAAGGCAAGCTCTGCAAACAAGATGTTTATGTGTGGCGGGTGGCTGCGGTCTTTTTGGACGGCACCACGGCGGAGCAAGCTGGTGATGTGACCCTGATTCGACGATGACTGCAATTCGAAATACAACGTTGACCGCCGCCGTTCTCGGCCTGGTCTTGATCGCCACAAGCGGTCAGAAAGCGCGTGCGCAGGATTCTCAGCTCACGCAATTCTACGCTGCGGCAACGCACCTCAACCCTGCCTTTGCCGGCGGAACACTCGAGAACAGGTTCAGTTTCCATTACCGGAACCAATGGCCCGGCATCCCCGGTCGTTTTGTGTCCTACGGAGCTTCTTACGACGTATTCATTCCCAAAATCAACAGTGGAATTGGCATCGTCTTTTCATCCGACGAAGCCGGCACCGGAGGCCTGGGCACCAGCTCCTTTGGCTTCCAATACAGCTATGAAGTGCCCCTCGGAGAAAGGCTCTCTTTTAGGCCGGGATTGCAACTGGGCTGGAGCAGCCGAGGGCTGCTCAATTGGAACGACTTGGTCTTTGGAGATCAATTGAACCGCGGCACAGCCGGTTCAGGAGCCACAGGGTCTCTGGAGGGCTTGCAGAATTTCCAACTGGTTCGGAATTACTTCGACGTTGCCGCTGGCGGCGTCATTTACAGCAAACGGTTTTGGCTCGGCATGAGCAGCCGGCACCTCAACAGCCCTTCAGAAAGCCTGACCGACGCCACCACAGCCCCTGTTCCGATTTGGTTCAGCGCCCATACGGGTGTGCGCATTCCATACAGCAATGGACCCACAGGAACCGATCAAGACCTCTTGCTTGTGGCGTCTTACAGATCTCAAGGTGCTTTTGACCAGATGGACTTTGGTTTCAGCATAGACAGCCCTTTCCTGACTTATGGCATTTCCTACCGTCAAATCTTGATGAAGTCCGCACCCGATGGCGCCCCAAACCACGACGCCATCTCCTTGCTGCTTGGACTTACAGAAGAGAACTTTCGCGTCGGTTACAGCTATGACATCACGGTATCTACCCTAGGATGGGGGATTTCCGATGGCGCACATGAAATCACGCTGAGTTATGTGTGGCGCACACCGAGCCATTTGAGAACCCGTCCGCACCGGGTCTTGCCCTGCGCTGAATTCTGACCTGACGTCGATTCAAGGCTGCGCAGCTGGCAGCACATTGACCTCACGCTCAAGGTGCACGCCAAAGCGTTGCAGCACATCTTCCTGCACATCAGACGCCAATTGCAGGAGCTCTGCTCCCGTAGCGCCGCCCTTGTTGACCAGCACCAATGCCTGTCGGTCATGGACACCATGGGTCACCCGGTCATGGCCCTTCCAACCGGCCTGGTCAATCAACCAGCCCGCTGCCAGTTTGATCCCTCCAGCTGTGGGATACTGGGGCATTTCAGGGAACTTTTTGGCCAAGGCCACATGGCGCGCTTCATCTACGACTGGGTTCTTGAAAAAACTGCCCGCATTGCCCAGCACAGCTGGGTCGGGCAACTTGCTCTGCCGAATTCCAATCACCGCATCGGACACCGACTTGGGGGTAGGGTCGGTGACACCTGCGGCCTTCAACGCCGATTTAATCGCACCGTACTGCAGCCGCAACTCGGGGGTCGTCAACAAGTGAAACGTCACAGAAGTGATCACATACTGGCCCTTCAAAGCCCGCTTGAACACACTTTCGCGATAGCCAAATTCACAATCGGCATGGGCAAAATGGTGCGTCTCCCCTGTGGCCACTTCCACCGCCTCTAGCGCATGAAAGCGCTCCTCGAGCTCCACTCCATAAGCACCGATATTTTGCATGGGGCCAGCCCCCGTGCTTCCGGGAATCAAAGACAGGTTCTCCAGGCCGTACCATCCCCTTTCCAGAGAGGTCATCACGAACTCGTGCCAACCTACGCCCGCACCCACCCGCACCAAAACTCCCCCGTCGGTGCTGCCCACTTCGGCAATCCCACCGATGCCCATCTGCAACACCAGGCCCGGCAAGTCGTCGGCGAGCAGCACATTGCTGCCACCGCCCAGCACGTGGAGCGCACCGTTTTTCTCGCGGTGCCACGCCAAGGCTTCCTTGACCTCCTCCTCTGAGGTACAAGACGCGAAGTGCTCGGCCCGAGCCGGCAGTCCAAATGTGGTCCAATCCTCGAGGGATTGTTGAGTTAGAATACGCACCCCACGAAGAAACGGCGCTCAGGTGCGCTTATTCTGCAGCCGGTCCCAAGCGTTCCAACCGCTCGATGTTGCTTACGCGTTCTTGGTATTCGCTCCACACCAATGGCAACATGGCGCCCGACTCAATGCCGTCCAACAATCCTGCGATGTGCAACCGATCCGGATAGGTCTTGACCACCAGCACGTGCACTGTGTAGCGCGCACCAATTTGCTGGTGTTCTACCAAACGCTCTGCGGACTCAAGCGCATATATGGACCTCCCATCAGGCGTCGTGAACCATTGCGGTGAAAATGCGGTTGCCATTCGCGAAAATTAGCGCTTCCAACAACGCCGATTTTCGGAACTTCCATCTATGAGTACAACCTCCCACCACTTGGCCGCCTGGCCCACTTTGTTGCTGCTTCTGGGCGGCCTCTTTTGGAGCAGTGGAACAAATGAAATCGCAGCTCAAGGCGACAACAGAGGCTACAAAGTTGAGGTCGGGGATCCCGTACCCGACTTCTCCATGACCGACCTCCAAGGCAAGACTTGGACCAAAGCGTCCCTGATGGGGTCGGTGTACATCCTTCAGTTTACGGCCTCTTGGTGCAGCGTATGTCGCAAGGAAATGCCGCACTTAGAAGATCGGGTTTGGCAGGCATTCAAAGGTCAAGGCGTCACCTTATTGGGGGTCGACTTGGACGAACCCGCGGAAAAGGTCCAAGGCCTTGTCGAAGACACAGGAGTCACATACCCGATCTGTCTCGACCCCGGAGGAACCCTGTTTTCGGCCGTCACCATGCCCAAAGCCGGGGTCACCCGCAATGTGGTGGTCGACCGAGAAGGCCGCATTGCCTTTTTGACGCGCTTGTTCGAAGAAGCCGAATTCGAATCCATGGTCACCATCATCCAAAACCTCTCAAGCACGTCCAAATGAGCGAGGAATTCAACCGCAAGAGACTGGAAGCGGAATCGCTCTACGCCGAAAAGCAATGGGCCAAAGCCGAGCAGATGTTTGCCGCCCTCATGGCCGAGAGTGAAAGCAGGGGCGAACCTGCCAATGGAGACATCATACACGATCACGCGGTCTGCGTGTTTCAACTGGGCCGAACCAAGGAGGCCCTGCAGGCATTTGACCGCGCAGTAGCCTTGGAACCCGATCACGCCTATCGTTATGCGTCAAGGGCTTGGATCAAGGCCGCCATGAAGGACGTCGACGGCGCCATTGCCGATTACAAAAAGGCACTGGAACTCGACCCCGAAGACGCCATTACCTTGAACAACCTCGGGCTCCTCGAGGAGCAATACGGCATGCGTAAATCGGCCCAAGAAAAATTCAAACGGGCCGACACCCTCATGGGCATCCTCAAAGATGCCGGCGTGGATCCCCCCAAGGCCCCAGAACAAAAAGAGCCCGAAACGACCACAGAACCAGCGCCACCTTCCACGGTATGGCGCGAAATGAAGGCCGTCCTGACCGACGCGGATCAGCGCAAGGCGTTTTGGACGTTTGTCAAAAATGGATTCCGCTCATGATTCGGTCAGGGGATTTTCTCGACCGGATCGTCACCCAACTTCGGGCCTTGGATGTGGACACTTGGGGCGACATCACCATCCTGCTTCCCGGCCGCCGCGCGGGTCGCAAACTCCAAGAAGCCTTGGTCCAAGAAGCCCAACCCGGAGCCTGGCTTCCCCACATCACCACCCTCGGGGAGTGGAGCGCAGAGCAACTCGGGTTGACCGTCCCCAGCAAGATGGAGCTCCTCGTGGAGCTACAACATGTGGCCGAGGGCATGCGCGTCACCCATGCCTTGCCAGAATGGGGGTCTTTTGATCGGTTTCAGCCCTGGGGAATGGCAGCCATGGCCGACTTCAATGCCGTGGACCACCACTTGTTGGAAGCCAGACAGGTTTTCCGCGATCTCCGCAACATCAAGGACATCGAAGCGTGGAGCTTTGGAAGGCCCGACTTGACCGCTGGACAACAGGCTTTTTTGGCCCAATGGAATACGCTGCATCCATTGCACACTGCTTTTCATGAGCACCTTCAGTCACACGGCTCTTGCACCTCGGGCATGCTCGCCCGCAAAATGGCCACCGAAGAAGGGGCTTTGCGTCATGTTTCGGGACCCGTGTGGATGGCGGGTGCCAATGCCCTCACACCCGCTGAACACAAAACCGTGGACCGTTTGATTCAGTCGGGCTGGGGGCAGTGGATCTGGGACACGGACCGCAGCTATGTGCGAGAAGGTCTTGAGGCCGGCCGGTTCGTTCGGGAGATTGTCAGCAAGGAAAGACAGGCGGACCTGCCCCAACCTATGGCTGAGGTGACTGGTGCCGGAAAAGACAAGGTGCGGGATTGGAACATGGTCACGTGCAGCTCCCGCACCATGCAAACGCAGTATGTGCGGGAACACCTGGAGTCCATCGACAAAAAAGACCTCGATCGCGTCGCCGTCATCCTGCCTTCTGCAGACCTCGCGCCCTTGGTCTTGGCCTCCATTCCACCGCGCGTTGAAAAGGTCAACCTCACCATGGGCGTTCCCTTGGACCGCACCCCACTCCGCAGCTTTCTTCACCTGCTGTTCGGTCTGCATGGAGACAATGGCCGCCTGCACCACAGCAGGTTGCGCGGTCTCTTGGCGCACCCCCTTACCAGAGCCCTCCAACCTCAGGCCGCCGAGCAACTGGCCCCCCTCACGCGACGCTGCACCCAACAAACCCTCATCCGGTTGACCCGCCAAGACCTGGCGGACTTCCCGGAAGTCGATTCACTCCTTGGCCCTTGGTGGGCGGGGCTCGATGCTGCAGCCACCGAAAAAGACGACGGCACCACAGCAGTGCTGTCTCAAGTCGCACGATGGACCACAGGCAGCTCCGAAAGCCTTCCCAAAGACCCTTGGCTGAGCGCCACATGGATGGGGTTTCGAGACGTGGTCGCCCTGCACGAACGCAGCATCGAAAAAACAGGCACGCCCCCCAACCTCGCAGAGTCACGCAACCGCATTCAACGCTGGATGACCCAGCACGCCGTAGACCTCGCTGGGGAACCGCTCGAAGGCATGCAGGTCATGGGGCTGCTCGAAAGCAGGGGACTGGATTTCGATGAGGTCTTTGTGTTGGATGTCAACGAAGGCACCCTGCCCGATGGTGCTCCCCCACCCTCCTTTATGCCTCTGGACCTCCAACGCTCCATTGGACTGCCGGGCAGGCCGGAACGCGACGGCATCTTTTCTGCCTATCTGCACCGGCTGCTGCACCGCTCCCGCAAAGTTCACCTGCTCTGCGTGGGGGCCGACTTGGGTGACAGTGGCACGGAGCCCAGTCGGTTTTTGGGTCAACTTGAAGCCTGGGCCAAGACCTCCTTGTCTGGCGTGTCCATCAAAAAATCACTCTGGTCCACACCGCTGCCAGACCCTGCACCGCCTGTGCCCCCATTGGCATGGAGTCCAGAAGCTTGTGCGTCCATCGACGCCATGCTCACCCGTGGCGTCAGCCCATCGGCCTTGAACCAAGCCCTCACATGTGAACGCCAGTTTCATTACCGGTATGTCTTGGGCTTGGGCGAAACCGCAGCAGTAGAAGAGCACCTTGAGGCCAGCACCATTGGAACGGTCATCCACAAAGCTGTCGAAGAAGGCTTGCAGTCTACCGTGGGTAAGGTCCTTCAAAAAGAAGACCTCAAGGCACTGGCACGCGAAGTCAAACCCAAACTCGTCGCCGCGCTCACGGCCACCAAAAAAGGCGCACAAGCCGACACCGGCGAGAACGTTTTGGTCCTGAGGATGGCCGCCGCCATGATCGGCAGGTGGGTCCGCGATGAACTGCGGGAATGGTCGGACAGCACCGAAGTGACCATCGTCGGTTTAGAAGAGGAACTCCACAGGACTTTTACCCTCGAAGACGGGCGGACCATCGCCTTCAAAGGGGTCGCGGACAGGGTCGAGGTGCACCGCAGCCCAAGGGGCGAAGTCTGGCAAGTGGTAGACTACAAGACGGGCGCGGTCGAAGGCAAAGATCTCAGGCTGAAAGGCGACTGGGACGAGACCCTTCGCAAAGGCAAACACGGGAAAGCCCTGCAGCTGTTGCTCTATGCCGCCATGCTGCGCGAAAAGCACCCTGAAGCCCAAGCCATCCGTTCGGCCATTCGGGCTGGACGCAAAGGACCCGGTGATGCCACAAGTCTACTCACCCTGAAATGGGACGGTACTTCCCTGCTGAATCACGAACACGACGACATCCTCAAGGTCTGGCTCGGCGAAGTCGTTTCCTCTTTGCTTCCCACCAATGATGAAGACACCGTTGCGCACAACGAGGACAGCAAGTGGTGCGCCGATTGCCTCACACTGGAGTAGATTCACACCATGCAGGCCGGCCCCAAATCCAGCAATGACAGTGCCTTGAAAAAGGTGCTCATCATCGCTTATTACTGGCCCCCTGCTGGAGGCCCCGGTGTCCAACGTTGGCTCAAATTCTCAAAGTACCTGCCAGAAAACGGATGGCAACCCACCCTTCTGGTGCCTGAAGGGGCGGCGTATCCAGTATTGGACTCTTCTTTGGAGGCCGACATTCCGGAGGGAATGGATGTGATAAAAGTGCCCATTTTCGAGCCCTACGACCTTGCCATCAGCTTGTTCCAAGGCAAGAAGAAAACGGAACGTCTCGGTTCCGTGTCTTCCAACCAGAAAAAACCGCTCAGTCAAACACTCATGCTGTGGGCAAGGGGCAATGTGCTGGTACCCGACCCCCGCATCTTGTGGCGCCGCCGCGCGCGAACGGCCGGACTCAAAATCTGGAAACAAGCCCAAGCTGAAGGGAGCCCTTTTCAGGCCTTGGTCACCACAGGCCCCCCGCACAGCGTTCACCTGATCGGCCTCGATCTAAAGCGGAAGCTCGGTATGCCCTGGCTGGCAGACTTCAGAGACCTGTGGAGGGAAATGGACTACTTGGAGGATTTTCTTCCCACCGAGCGCACCAAAAGGCGGCACACCGCCATGGAGCAGGCCGTGGTCCAACATGCAGACCGCATCACCGTGCCCACCCCCGGTGTGGGCCTTTCGCTCCAGAATCAAAATGAAGCCCGCCAGCAGAAAATCAAGCTCATCCACAATGGATGGGATCCAGGCGACATCCAAAGGGTGCCCGATGGCAATGGCAATGGAGCTGGGCAAAGAAGCCAAACCCATGAGCGGTTCCACCTGGGCCATTTTGGATCGTTGTTTCCTACCCGGGACATTCCTGGGCTGTGGACTGCAATCCGGAGGTGGAATGCCTGCATTCCTGAAGGACGAAAACCCATTCATTTGGATTTGGTAGGCAACATCAATGCCGGTGTTCGTGCCTCCATCACCTCCACACTTCTGGATTCAGATTGGACCGACCACGGCTACATGGCCCACGGCGATGCCATCGACAAAATGATGGAAATGGACGCCCTGTTGTTGGTCCAAAACAACAATCAAACAGGACAATGGGCCATTCCCGGGAAGGCCTTCGAATACCTCGCCACTGGCATCCCCATTGGGATTGTTTGTCCCATGCCCAGCGACCTTGGCGACCTCACGTCTGAATGGGGATTGACGCCAGCCCAACACGAAGATGTCGAAGGTTGCAACAGCATGCTCCATGCCCTTTTCGCGCCCTATTCATCCAACCTTGATGTGGCCCTGAAATTTTCGCGGAAGACCCTGACCACCAAACTGGCCCATTGCCTGAATTCAATTTCTGACAACTTGGATTAATGGCACGTTACCGAGTTCCAACCCAAGCGTTTCGCAATTTCTTGAGCATTCTGCTGGGGTTCATCCTGGGGGCGGTCAACAACTTGGTCGTCCTCCCTTGGGCGTTTGCGGATGACCTCGGAGAATGGGGCCTCGTGCGCTTGGTCATGGCATGGGCCTCTTTGATCGCGCCCATCATCCTCTTCGGGGCGCCATCGGCCATGAACCGATACATAGGAAAAATGGGCCGCGCACAAAAGGTTCCCAAACTGCTGGGGACACTGATGTGGCCGCCGTTGGTGCTTTTTTCTGGGTTTGTCGCGTTGCCTGCATTGGTTTTCCCTGAGGGCGTCAGCCACATGCTGAGCTTGAGCGTCAGTCAGAGTAAAGCGGTGCAACCCATCGCCATTTTATCGGCCATCATCACCGCTCAACTCTTTCTGGCCAGCTTCCTGTCCACACAGCTCAAAACCACCTTGGCCACTTTTGCTCAGGAGACGGTATTCAAGCTGGGCTATACCTGCCTGGCCCTCAGTTTGGGTCTCGGATGGCTCGGCAAATCCGCTTTTTTGCCCGCCTACCTCATCCTCAACGTTCTGGTGCTTTTGATCCTGGTGGCCCAGTCGCTCGCCAATCAATTCAAGGTGGACCTACGCGGCCTTGGCAAATCCGAAATACGCAAGGAAATCCGGCAATACAGCAGCGCCTTGGTGATGGGAAGCGGTGCATGGGTGATCCTGAATCAACTCGACATCATCATGGTCGGAAGCCTGTTGGGCCTGGACCGGGTTCCGGTGTTTACCGTTGCCGCCTTTGTCGCCACCGTAACGACTTTGCCCAATCGCGCATCCCAACGTTTGTTCCAGCCGCTGATTTCCAGAGCATTGGACATTGATGACCCCGTTGAAATCGACAGGTTAATCCAATTGAGTCACCGCCTCTTATTGCTCAGCAGCGGTTGGATCCTCACCTGTATATGGGTGGCAACACCGCAAATAGACCACATGCTGCAGCCTGAATTCCGCGGCATCTCCTGGCTCATTTTAACCCTGGGGTTGGCCAAGGTCATGCGCTCATCCGCTTCGGGATCCTCGGTTCTATTGGCCCAATCCAATCATTTCAAAAAGATGGTGGCCATCAATTGGAGCATGGTCATCCTGGCCATCCCGTTGAACTTGTTTTTCATTCCCGAATCTGGACTTGGCATGGGACTGACAGGCGCCGCTCTGGCCACGCTCATCTCTATCGGCATTTCAACCACTGGACGGCAAATCTTGCTGTGGACGATTTGGAAAAGGGTCGTCTTGAGCAAAAAGACCGTCATCATCTGCATGGTGCTCCTGCTCCCAGCCGTCATCCTCGTTCAATGGAATCCAGAGTGGCCCCATTTGGTCACGCTCCTGACAAAAAGCGCCATTGTCACAGGGTGGACCGCCCTGGCTGCAGTCAAACTGAACCTCGCCCCTGAAGGCGTTCAGTTTGTCGCCCAAAAGGCGCCTTGGCTCTCCAAGTGGCTCTGAGCCAGTATTACTGGCGCAGCCACTCCTGTGTGCGGTAGATGAAGCCCCAATAGCCGCGCACTTTCAATACATCGGGTTCACCCTCTTCAAACCACATCTTACAGTCATAAATCCGGCCATTTTTGGGGTCGCAAATGGATCCCTCATCCCAAACATCGCCATCGGCCTCCATGCCTCGGACAATCTGCATGCCCAACACCCGCTTGTCTTTGCGGTCATCTTCGCATTTCTCGCAATAAGGATCCTGGTCTTCATCGGGCAAGCGAAACAATTCCACCACCGTCCCAAAGTACTGACCCCCTTGCTCTGTGATTTCCACAATGCTCTTGACCCGACCCGCATTGTCATCGTCGATGGTTTTCCATTTTCCGGTAAGGGATTGGGCCGACAGAAAAGAGGTGGCGCAAAGCAGGGCGAGGGTAAAGGCGAATCGTTGCATGAAGACAAGTTAAATGTTGGGAGGCAAAGAAGGGTCACTGCTTGAGCCATCGGACCCTGAAATCCCCCGCCGGGCCTTGTTTAAGGCAGTGTTGAGGTCAAATCCAATGATCAGCAAAAAACAATTCACGTTGAGCCAAACCAACAACAACAACAAGGTCCCGAGGGAACCATACAGCCGGTTGTAGCTCGACAATGACGTGGCAAACCATGCAAAGGCAATCGAGGTGACCACAATGAGGGCTGTGGTGGCGACTGCACCTGGCGTGATGAAACGCCAGCGGTCTTTGGAAAAATCTGCAGCGTTGTACAGGGCTGTGATCGTGGTGAACAGCAGGGCCAATGTGACCAGCCAACGCACAGATTGAATCAGTGGCAAATCCTCTAGGGCCAGCAGTCCGCGACCCGTGAGCCAATCCAACACCGTACCAGAGAACACAATCAAAAGAACCGCCACAATCAGAAACAAGGAAAACACCACCATCAGGAGCATGGACATGGCCCGCAACAAGAGCCAGTTCCCTTTGCGCTCCAAATGGTGTGCTTCATTCAAACCCAATAAAATCCCATTGATGGAGCTCGATGCATAGAAGAGCATCAATACAAATCCCAAGCTGGCGATTTCAGGGTGCACTCCCGTTTCCAATAGGTCGGCCACCGTCCTTTCTACCAGCAAAAAAGTGTCTCCCGGAAAATAATTCCGCAGCGCTTCAAACAAACTGTCCTGAAAGTCCGCCACAGGCACCAAGGGCAACAAGCTCAGGAGCACCAAAATGACCGGGAAAATCGACAAGAACACCTGAAAAGCGATGGCGGCTGCCCGAATACCCAATGCCCCCTCAGCCACCCCGACCACAAAAAACCGGAAGACGTCCCAAGCACTCATACCTTGGAATCCCCAAGGGTGCAAGCGCTCCAAGGGTGCAATGAGCACCCTGCTTAACGGCGTCCGCCGCATCCAACGTTCCCAAGCCTGTTCACCCATTGTTCGGTTGATTCATGCCTTCCAACGCAGACGCACTTTTGAGGCTGATGTCCAACGGCACTGGACTGTGCGTCAACCAACCCAACGATACAAAATCGACACCCGCCTCTCCGTATGCACGGACATTGTCGGGAGTGAGACCACCACTGGCCTCGGTTTGCACCCGGCCGCCAACGAGGGCCACGGCCGCCGCAGCTTGTGCTGGCGAAAAGTTGTCCAACAGCAACCTGTCCACACCACCGACCGAAAGTGCCGCCTGCAGCTCTTCCTCATCGCGCACCTCCACCACAACGGGAACCTTGCGGCCCGCTGACTTCAAATAATCCAATGCACCCTGAACGGCAGCACCCATATTGCCCGCATAATCAACGTGGTTGTCCTTGATCAGGATTTGGTCGTACAGGCCCATCCTGTGGTTGACCCCACCGCCGATTTGCACTGCAGACTTCTCAAAAGCACGGATACAAGGGGTCGTTTTCCGCGTGTCCAACACGCGCGCTTTGGTTCCTTCCAACAGGGCGACCACCTGGCGCGTACCGGCGGCAATGCCACTCATGCGCTGCATAAAGTTCAAGGCCAACCGCTCTGCAGTCAAGATTTGCCGAGCAGGTCCAGATACCCAAGCCACCACGTCACCGGGCTTCACCACATCGCCATCGGATGCCACAGCCTTGAATGCGACATCTGGAGCCCCAAACGCAAAAACCTTGCGCGCCACCTCCAGTCCAGCAATCACACCGCTCCCCTTGACCAAAAATCCCGCCCTCTCTCTCGCCTCCAATGGGATGCACGCGGCAGATGTGACGTCACCTGAACCAATGTCCTCGCGCCACGCCATGGCAATGGCTGCATCCATCTGTTCCTCCAACGTGGGCATATTTTCGTTCAATACAGGACCTTGTGACATGGACGGCAAGTTAATTCGACAGACCTTCGAACATGCGCATTTCTCTCATCGTCATTGGTAAAACCTCAGCCCCTTGGCTCAGAGAAGGCATCCAAGAATATGTTGGCCGTTTGGCGCGCTATGCTCCCTTTCGCTATGTGGAACTCCCCGACGCCAAGCTTCGGACATCGAAGCCCACGCCCGATCAATTGAAAGCTGCAGAAGCGCCCATCATCGTCAAGGCCTTGGCCGACGCCGATCACGTTGTCCTCTTGGATGAGCATGGCAAACAACCGCGCAGCGTTGAACTGGCGAAGTGGATGGAAGCCCGCCACCACAGGGGCATTCGACACTTGGCGTTGGTGATTGGTGGCGCCTATGGTTTCGCACCGGAGGTCAAAGCCAAAGCCGCAGAGAAACTCGCCTTGAGCTCCCTCACTTTTAGCCATCAAATGATCCGGCTTTTGGCCGTTGAACAGCTCTACCGGGCGCAGACCATATTAAAAGGAGAACCTTACCACCACGAGTGAAGGTGATGCCCAAAAAGGTGGCCCCATCAGCCCTTGGCTGAACGGTACTGAGAAGACTTCACGGGCGTCTTCACCATCTCAGAGAAGCCCATCCGTGGAGGATGCCTCTACAGATGGAACGCATCCAAGAGTGTGGTTCAGCTGGCGAGGATGAGGACTTTGTTGTCCAATACCTCTACTGTACCTCCGTTCAATTCAAAAGCTTGCTCACCCTCTGCCGTGTCCACTTTCACCGTTCCCTTTGTCAGGGTTGTGATCATGGCCGCATGGCGGTCGAGCACCCCTAAGGCTCCATCCGAACCCGGGAGGTACACATGGCGCGCATCCCCATCGAACAGTATGGCGTCAGGAGTGAGGATTTCGACCTTCATCAGGCAGCGCTTTCAGCGAGCATCTTCTCTCCGGCCTCGATCACTTCGTCGATGTTGCCCTTCAGGTTGAAGGCCGCCTCGGGATACTGATCGAGCTCTCCGTCCAAAATCATGTTGAAGCCCTTGATGGTGTCCTCAATAGAAACGAGCACACCTGGGATTCCAGTGAACTGCTCGGCGACGTGGAACGGCTGTGAAAGGAAGCGCTGAACACGGCGAGCGCGGTGCACCACCTGCTTGTCCTCTTCACTCAACTCGTCCATACCGAGAATCGCAATGATGTCCTGCAGCTCAACGTAGCGCTGGAGGGTCTCCTTTACCCGCTCAGAAGTGCGGTAGTGCTCATCACCCACAATCTCTGGGGTGAGGATGCGCGAAGTAGAGTCGAGCGGATCAACAGCAGGATAGATGCCCAAAGAGGCAATCTTCCGCGACAATACTGTTGTGGCGTCCAAGTGAGCGAACGTCGTAGCTGGAGCGGGGTCAGTCAAGTCATCCGCAGGCACGTAAACGGCCTGTACCGATGTGATGGATCCCTTCTTGGTAGAGGTGATCCGCTCCTGCATCGCTCCCATCTCGGTAGCCAGCGTAGGCTGGTAACCTACAGCAGAAGGCATACGTCCGAGAAGCGCAGAGACTTCTGAACCGGCCTGCGTGAAACGGAAAATGTTGTCGATAAAGAACAAGATGTCACGGCCAGCACCTTCACCACCGCCGTCGCGGAAGTACTCAGCAACAGACAGACCGCTCAATGCCACACGGGCACGGGCTCCTGGAGGCTCGTTCATCTGACCGAAGACGAGGGTCGCTTGGCTGGTGGCCAATTGCTCCATGTCCACTTTGGACAGGTCCCAACCGCCTTCTTCCATGCTCTTCTCGAAAGCCTCACCGTAATTGATGACACCTGACTCGATCATCTCACGGAGGAGGTCGTTTCCTTCACGTGTGCGCTCTCCTACACCAGCAAAAACGGACAATCCGTCGTGGCCTTTAGCGATGTTGTTGATGAGCTCCATGATGAGGACCGTCTTGCCCACACCAGCACCACCGAACAAACCAATCTTACCTCCTTTGGAGTAAGGCTCGATGAGGTCAATCACCTTGATGCCAGTGGTCAACACCTCCGTACTCGTGCTCAATTCCTCAAACTTTGGAGCAGTCTGGTGAATCTCACGGGGACCAGCACTGGCGACTTTTCCGCCGTCGATGCCGTCAATGGCGGTACCGGTGACATTGAAAAGGCGGCCTTTGATGGCTTCTCCGGTGGGCATGCTCATGGCACGGCCCATAAGGCGGGCAGCCATTCCACGGCGAAGACCTTCTGTTCCGTCCATCGCAATGGCGCGGATCGTGTCCTGTCCGATGTGCTTCTGGCACTCGAGAACAAGAGGAGGTTGGCCCTCACGATCGACCTCTAGGGCCTCGAGAATTTTGGGCAATGCCACGTCCGCGGGGAAACTGATGTCCACAACCGGACCGATGACTTGGGTGATGGAACCTAAGTTTTGGCTCATTGTAGCGAGGATTAACGCTTGATGGAGTGAGCCTTTCGGCCCATGATTTCGGCGCAAAATTAACCCAAACAGGCGACCTCCTGACATCTCTATGCCCTTCTCCCTCTAAACGAGTTTTCAACGCCTGTGAATTCGCGCCAAAAAGCACCCTTTTAGACGCACCCTCGCTTGACCATCCTAACTTAGCAGCAGTGCGCATTCACCGAGGACTTCCCCACTTTCCGCCCGGCCAACGGCGCATTGTGACCACCGGCACCTTTGACGGCGTTCATTTGGGCCACAAGGCGTTGCTCGAATGGATGGTCCACAAAGCCAAAGAAGAGCAGTCCGAGACCACCGTACTCACTTTTGATCCCCATCCACGCCAGGTGCTCTTTGGCGATGCCAGCGGATTGGAATTGATCCAATCCATGGACCAACGCGCAGCCTGTCTGGCAGAAACTGGTCTCGATCACCTGGTCATACAACCCTTTAGCCGCGCATTTTCTCGCCTCAAGCCAGAAGATTTTGTCCGCGATGTGCTCGTCGAAGGCCTCGGCACCACGACCATCGTCGTTGGACACGACCACCGATTCGGAGCAGGCCGCGAAGGCGATGTGGAATTGCTGCGGGCCTGCGGGGAGACTTTTGGCTTCAGCGTCCAACACATCCCTCCCCACATCGAAGGCGAACTCACCGTATCCAGCACCAAGGTCAGACAGCGGCTTCGGGACGGCGACCTCTCTGCAGCACACGCATTGCTCGGCCGAAATCATGCTTGGCGCGGAGAAGTTGTTGCAGGAGATGGACGGGGGCGCACACTCGGCTTCCGCACCGCCAATCTCGAAGCCACTGAAACGCATCAAATTCTTCCTGCCCAGGGGGTGTATGCTGCCCAGGTGCGCTTGGTTGCAGAGCGGACGCTTCCTGACGGAGGCACAGGCGGCCCCCAAACTTGGGGAGCCATGGTCAACATTGGCCCCAGGCCCACCTTTGACCATTCAGGTGCCAGACCCACCGTAGAAGCCCACCTGTTCACGACCGAAACCCCCGACCTCTATGGCACGGAATTGGAAGTCGTTTTTTCCGAGCGCATGCGGGACATTCAAAAATTTGAAGACTCCGACGCCCTCATTCTCCAGCTCAAAGCAGATGCGGCGCAAGCCCAGCGCATTTTGGGATACGACAGCCACCATGGATCGCGTTGAAGTCAAGATGAACCCGCTTCTGGCCGCCTGCCTGGGCACAGCATGCGCGCTGCTGTCCTGTTGCATCAGCCCCCACCAAGCAGCTGCACAGTCCAATGCCACATGGGACACCGCCCAAGTATGGACCAACTACGAAGCCGCACTCCAGCGTCCTGAAAAGGTGTGGCGCTTGCACCTCACCAAACAAAAATGGAAGGAGGTAGATGTGCGACTTCGGCGGTTCAGGCAGCTTCGTGAAATCGTCCTCGACAAAAACAAAATCGACAGCCTGCCCCCGTGGATTGGAGAATTTGAGCACCTCGAACGGTTGAGCATCCGCGGCAATCAACTCACGGAAATTCCCGAGGGTGTGCTGCAATTGTCCAACTTGAGGGAACTGGACCTCTCGGACAATGAAATCGAAGGGATTCCCGAAGACATTGATGCTTTGGTCAAACTCGAGCGGCTGCTGCTCTGGTCCAATATGGTGGGTCATTTCCCGCCCTCATTGAGCCACCTTGAGTTTTTACAAGAACTGGATTTGCTCAACAATGAGATGACCTTCGATGAGCAGACTTGGATCCGAGAACTGCTGCCCGGGCGGCGGTTGTCCTTCAGTCCTCCTTGCCGATGTCAATTCGACGACTAAACGGGGTGCCCATCGTGGTGCTCACCGGCACAGAAAACGCCGGCAAAACGACCCTCGCTCAAGGCCTGGCCTCGGCACTGCATTGGGACTTGTTGCCCGAAGCGGCCCGAACCGACAGCAGGGTGCTCGAGGGCACTGTAGACAGGCCTCACCTTCAACACATGTTGCAACAATTCAACCACCGTTTGTCAGCGCTGCTGACCACAGCACGGCATGGCATCGTCTGCGACACCGGAGCGCTGGTCTTGGAGATGTGGTCCTGGCATGCCTTTGGAAAAGGGCTCGAAGGAAGCGAACGCACCATGGACCAAGCCCACCTGCACCTGCTCTGTAACACCCTACCAGTATGGGAACCAGATCCACTGCGCAGCATGCCACGGCACGCTGACCGCCTTCAACTCGAAGCCGAATACAGACAGCGACTCTCCCATCTGGGCACCGTTTTTTGCGAATTGATCCCTGCCGGTCCAGAAGAGCGGCTCGCTCAAGCGGTCCGGGACGTCCGCCACCATTGCGCACCATGAGTCTGACCCAAACGCCATCCCGACAGCGCTGGACAGAGGCCGCCGCAGTCCTGTTCAGCCTCGCATACACTTGGGGATACCTGCAGGGGTGGACACCGTGGTGCTTCATCCCTGCCGTCATAGGGTCGGGCCTACTCGCCCTGCTCTGCTGGCAGAGAAACATCCAAGCCGAAGCCGCCCTACAAATGTTCTACGTGGCCTTTGCTGTATACGGGGCATGGTTGTCGGGGAGCGAACAAGACTGGACCCCTCAGACAGCCTCCATAGGATTCCATTTGACCGCAACAGCAGTAGCCACAGCGGCCACTGTATTGCTCGCACAGACATTGCGCCGGCGCACCACCAGCGCATTGCCCCATTGGGATGCGTTCACCACCGTATTCAGCCTGTGGGCGACATGGCTGATGGTCAACAACCACCACGCCAACTGGGCTTATTGGATCGCCATCGATGCCGCGGCCATTTTCTTGTACGCAAAACGCGGCCTCCCATTGGGGGCCGCGCTCTACGCCATCTATCTCGGGATGGCTTTGGTGGGTTGGTTCAGCGGGTAAAACCCATCAGCGGATGATGAACTTCACCGGAATGGTGTACTGCACACTCACTGGCTTACCCTGCTGTCGTCCAGGCTCAAAGTCAGGCAGTGAACTCACCACCCGGAGTGCTTCAGCATCCAAACGGGGGTCCACCGGACGGAGGACCCGGCCTTCTCTGACCTTGCCATCCTTGCCTACCACGAAGTAGACAAACACCGTACCCTGAATCCCTGCATCCTTGGCGATGGGAGGGTATTTCGTGTTGGAGCTGACATACTTGATGATCTCCAATTGGGTGCACTGGTCCCGCTCTGTACCCGTCTTGCTCTTGCAAGGCCCAAATCCAGGCATGTCCTCTACAATCATGAAAGGAATGTCTTCTTCCTCCACTTCCTCCTCCTCAACCTCAATGATCTCGATTTCGGTGTCCTCATCGATTTCGATGTCTTCGATCACGAGCTCTTCCTCAATCTCTTCCTCGTCATCCACGATTTCAATGACCGTCGTCTGTTGTGGAGGCGGCGGTGGAGGCGGCGGCGGAATCACGTTGACAGGGATCACCTCGTCTTCGAGTAGGTCTACCTCAAAATCGAGGGCCCGAATGATGTTGACGTCGTAAC
Organism: uncultured Flavobacteriales bacterium; assembly: GCA_965659115.1. GTDB lineage: Bacteria > Bacteroidota > Bacteroidia > Flavobacteriales_D > Sanyastnellaceae > UBA8752. Next base: position 30,535 of record CBFHUP010000013.1, read on the forward strand.
TGGTCCAGGCCAGTGCGGCGAGTATCAGGGAGAGCACGGAAACAAATCCGATGGACCTCCAGGTCCCCCGCTTGTTTTCGAGGTCAGCTTGTGGTGTCTTGCGTGGCTGCATGAATGGGGGTGTTGCGGGGCCTTGATTTTCGCAGGGCCAAATTAATCAAAGGGGTTTCTTACCAATAGGCCACATCAAATACAATGCCCGAAATGCGAAACCGGCGATACCCAGCCCGATAAAATCCGCCACTAAATCCCAAGGATCACTGCCCCTACCGGGGAAAACGAGGCCTTGGGCCAACTCCAAAATTCCAGCCAAAATCATGCCTCCTGCGATGACCCACCACCACGCATGGCGGCAAGCGGCACCGCCTCCACCGCCTTTTCGGAGCGCAATAAGGGCAGAAGTGCCAAAAACGGCGAAGAGGCCCGCATGCAAAATGACGTCGAGACGCCAATTCATCCACCAATCGTGTGCGCCCAATTCTCCGCCTGGCATAGCGTGCAACGCCACCACGGCCATCCCCATGCATACAGCCGGGAAAGCACGGCGCCAACGGGCTTGACTTCGGGTCTCAGCCGACCTCCGCGGCATAAGCCTCGGCCGACATCAAATGGCCCATATTAGGTTCACCCTCGAGCCGGATCTTGACGATCCAACCTGTTCCATAAGGGTCTTCGTTGATGAGGGCAGGGTTGTCCTCTAACTCGGTGTTCAACTCCATGACCGTTCCACCAATCGGCATGAACATGTCGCTCACCGTCTTTACTGCTTCAATCGTACCGAATACAGCATCCACATCGAGCGTTTCGTCCTCGGTTTCGACCTCGACAAAAACAATGTCGCCCAATTCTGATTGAGCAAAATCAGTGATGCCCACGGTGGCCACGTCACCCTCGACGCGCACCCATTCGTGGTCCTTGGAATAGCGAAGGTCCTGGGGGATGTTCATGCGTGCAATGTAAAACAGCCGCGCATCTCCTGCCCGATTTATTGCGTAAGGTTAAATCGCAGCGCAATGCCGCTTTTGACGTTGGTTGTCGCAAAGCTGGTCGACACCTTGGGGCGGGTCAGCTGCTCGTCAAAGAAAGCTTGCAAGATCAATTTTCTGGAAACCTCCAAGTCTGCACTGAACTTGATGCTGGCCACCTTTTGACCTGCAGTGACTTGGTTTTCGCGGTTGTCAACCTCACCGGGGCCGCCCACCGTTGCAGCCAACGGGTCCAGTTTCCGGATGATGGTCGCGTTGTCCCTCACCGTGATGTCGAGCCTCAGCACCACATCGGTCTCCTTGAGCATTTGGATGGGCAACTTTCCGCGGGTTCGCAAGAAGGGGTTGGGCACATTGGCGATCCGATAACCGGTTCCAATCACCAAAGCGCTGCTCTTGGTTTCCGTAATCTGGTTGTTGGTCAAACCGAAGTTGATGGTCCGATCTCGGCGCATTTCCACCTTGATCTGGGGCTCGTTTTTGCCCCTTGCCTTGAGCGTCACGTCCACGCCAATCAGCGGCGACATTTGCTCGGATATGGTGACCTGGTTGTACTGTCGCTGGTTGACCCAGTTGCCAAATGAACTCTGGTCAAATGCGGTAGGCCGGCCCAAGTCGTCCCCCTCATAACTGAGGTTCGTGACGTAAGACGTGCTCATGGTAGACCGGTAGCTGTGGTTCAGTGTGAAGCGCTTTACCCTGTTCTTGAACAGGTTGCCCTTAGACAAACCATCGTAGCTCACCCTCCAATTCGGAGCCAGTTTGGTTTTGAATGGATCCAACGCCACCTGGTCGGACTCCTGGCCGGTGTATGCCGCAATGAATGCGGGAATGGTCACCGAAGGGTTGGTGGGGCCCCAACCAGAGTAATAGCCCGTGGGCTCGCTGTCTGGCAGGCTGTAATTCTCGGCGTTCAACCGTTCGCTCATGTCGAGTCTGGCCAACTTGAAGTTGCGCCACGTCTCGCTGTCAAACGTTTCATCGTCTTCCACAAAAGCAGTCCCCCACGTCATGATGGTAGAAGTGAAATTGCCACCGTCTTGGGGCGATTCAAACTGCCAATCACCCAAGGCGTCATCGAATCTGAAGAAGCTTTGTTGGTTCCGGCTTTCCGTTCTGCTGGCGTCGAGGTCGATTTTCAAATCGTCAATCGGCTCAAGCTGGGCGCGCAAATTCAGCGAGGCCGTGTAATTCTCTTGGTAGGTCTGATTCTGATAAGGGTTCGCTGACAACCAACCGCGATTGGCCGCATCGACCGCAAAGTCCCCCGTGCGATTGCCTTGAAGGTCGGTGTTCTGGTGGCCCACCAAGAATGGCAATCCAGGCGCTTCAAAAGCCTCGTCAAATCCTGCATAACGCGCCTTTCGGCCCACCGCCATGCCAGGAAGCAACAACCCCTCATTGCGGGAGTAGCTCATGTTCACGCTCTTCACAGACATCATCGCCTTCAAGACGAAGGAAATGGGGTCGATGTACAAAGGCGGCTTCTCATCGTCTTCGAAATTGCCAAACCCATCGCGGTCTTCATTTTCGATTTCCTTCTTTTTCTTCTCCAACTCCTTCATCGCCTCGCGCTTTCGCTTGCCGGAATTGATGTCCTTCAAGAAAGGCACCTTGTCGTAGAGGGTCTTTAAACTGGCCTGTGCATTCAGCGTAATGTCCCGGCTGTTCTGAATGGTGTGGCCCAAAGAGTCTTGCGAAAATGGAGCCCGGTCCCAACGGTAAGTGCCCTTGTACCGGATGTCTGCCGATGTGAAGTCAATCAATGGGAACTTGTCCAAAGGCAGCTTGTAGCTCGCGGTGACCGTATGGTCATAGGTGGTCACCTCTCCAAAGTTTTCGATGTTGGTCAGGACCGTATCGCGGTATTGGGCATAGCTCTCCGCATTGTTCCTGTCGATGACCCCGGTGGGTTCCCCCACCAAGGCTGTAGCCCGTCCGTTGTAATCCAACCGCAAGCTCTTCGTAGGGTCCCATTTGACCACATAGTCGCGGTTCCAATTCCACTGCTTCAGCACCTGTGTACTCACCAGAACGCCGGTCTCGATGCCCAAGAGCTCTGCAGTATTGTTGCGGACACGGCTTGCTTCATAGGTCCTGTCCATGGACATGTTGACCGAAACCTGCTTCAGTCCAGTGTAGAAATTGAAGTCGGTCAGCCAGCGGAGCGCTTTTGACCGGCCCATCCAAGCAAAAGGCTTGACCTCTTTAGGCCGGTTGGTGAAGTCATACCGCATTCCACCCCGATAGTTCCGGCGCAGGTTGAATTCCGTGTTGATGTCGCGCTGGTAATTCTCGGTATATGCAAAGTTGGCACTGAGGTTTCCTGGGTCGAGGAACCCGAAGAACCCGCTGCTCTTGTTGCCGCCACCGCCGCCACGGGAGGCCATCCCGGCCGCTCCCCGTTGTGCCGCAAGCTCACGCTCTTTGGTCACACTGTCTGCACCATCAAGGCGCATGGCGGTCTCCGCTTCCTTCTCCTTGTTGGACTTCTTGTCCTTCTTTTTCTCCCGTTTGCCAAGCTGAGGGTCAATCTTGATGTTGGAGAAATTGATGCTCCTGATCCGGTTGATCTGCTGAGACTTCTTCTGTCGTGAGGGAGACAATCCGGCATCCGCAATCTCAACGTCAGGAGACAAAGGGTCGAATTGCGGCGTGGACACCGTCTCGCTGTAGCCCAAGTACAAGGGCAACTGCACCCCAAGGAAGTCGGGGAGGAATTTGCCCAGTTGCAAGGTCGTATTGGCATCGACTCCCTGGATGGTTTCTCGCTGTCGCTCCTGAACCCTCTGCTCCAGACCACCCCATCCCGGGGTGGACATGTTGGCCGCCACACTGAGGTTTCCAAGGTCACTCAAGGTCGCCTGCAGTTGCGCAGTCGCCGCCCATCCTCCTTCTTCATTGAATTCCGACAAACGGAGCTCGTTGGCCCACACAATGGCACACTTGTCCAGTCCGTCGTCATCAGCGGCAAACGGATTGGTGTCCTTGTCCGAATTGCGAATGCCGATCATCACCGTGACCACATTGGCAAGGTTTGGATTGCCGCGTACGGCATAGCGCACGTCGCCTTCGACGCGTTCAAACTCCTGAAACAATGGATAACCCACCGGCCGCGAAACCTTGAGGGTTTGCAAGTCCTGGAACCTGAGGTCAATTTCATTGGCCTGGGGCCAGATTTCAGTCTTTTCGGAAGTACCCCACGGGGTCACTTGCAGTGGAATCTCATACTCGTAGTAATTGTCCACGAAGTCAGATCCCAAGCGAATGAAGCAAGTCAGGTCATCTGAATCCAAGGGCTCATCTGCGCGTGCCGCCTCGGCGTGCACAAACATCCGGAGCCGCTTGTACATCCGCATGTCAAAATTGATGTTCCGGTAAGCGGCCCGCGCATCACCGTCTTCCAAACCACAGACTTCCAACTGGAGCGATTGCTCATTGAGCTGGGCCTGGTTCGCCGTCGCCACATTGATCTCACGCAGAATGCCAGGAGGCGTCACATAATTGATCGGCTGGCGGTATCCATTCTCTTCGATGTTGACCGCGCTGATGGCAAACTGGGTGTCCGAAGGGTCATCCGGCTCAACCTCTTGCGGGCCTGCCAAGCTCTCGTCGAACTTTCGCCATTCGCCCCGGATCAATTCCAATCGGGCAAACCTCAGCGTCACAGGCTGTCTCCATCCCTTCATGAAAATCCGCATGAAGCGAATGCTCCTGAAGTCGCTGATGCCCCCTACGCGCGCTTCAAAGTCGCGAATCGGCACCTTGAACTGCAACCACTTCACCTGACGGGTTTCCCCGTTGGGCATGACCTTGTCTGCCAACAATACATCTGACAGGTAATTCCGCCCGATGTTGGCTTCATTGAGTTCACCAGGACGCAGCGGAACCTTGTACTGGAAGTAGCTCTCAATGGAACTCAAAGTGAGGTCCTCATTGAGGTCCTCTGTGTTGGGCAATGTGGTAGATGCAATGGGGTAGCCCGACGGCTGGTCCGTGCTGCTGTTGCCCTCATAGCCGTTGAAGAAGCGGTAACGCTCCAAGACATTCTCATCGTTCGCCTGTGCCACGGGGTCGCGGAAATACCGGAAGTCGTCACCAGATGGGTCTTGGGCAATTTGGGCGTACGCATCGGGGTTGAGCGAGGACTGCAGTCCCGACAACCAATCCGCAAAAAACGTCTGCTCCTCTTGGGAATTCAATCCATCGAGGCCCACGTCTTGCTGGCTGTAATCGCCTGTAGAATTGTCAAAGGCATTGACCACATTAAAGGTCGACGGGTCGGCCACCACACCCCAATTCGACTCCACCACTGGGGCGGGCTGGTTGGCGGAAGGCAGTCCATTTTCGAAAGCCAACTGACCGTCATTCAGCAAGTCCTCACTCACCGAACCAAGGTTCATGTAGAGTTCACCTCCGGTGTCATTGGGGCTGTCATCGTTGAACGGATCCATCACCCAGAACTGGATATACTCCACGTTCGAGAGCTCAAAGTCCGTGGTCAACAGCGCCCTCTGAATGCCTCCCCACCGCTCTTCTGGCGCCTGGAGCGAGCCGTCTTGATTCAGTCCTGGAACAGGTCCAAGTCCCTCGGCAGGCACGTAGTTGTATGGGCCCCGAACCGTCGGATCAAACGAAAGGTCAAATGTGGGCAAGTTTTCGGGGGTGCCCAACGGCAGCTGCCGGTTGGGGAACACCTCCTTGTTCTCCACCAATCGCATCAAGTGGTTGGAACGGACGTCCACATCGACCTGACCGTCTTGCAATCCTCCCCCAAAGAAGCTGGGGTCGATGGTGTACCAATTCAAACGGGCCCGGTTGTAGTTGAACAACAAGCTGTCTTCCACGTCTGCCTCTGGGAAGAGGTTCGGCTGGAGTTTGGGTGTACTGGCGAGGCTCCACTGCGTCCATGAACGGATGTCAATCGCACTTTGTGAGCCCTCGAAATCATCGATGTAGGCATTGCCTTCCTTGCCCACCGCCCTGCTGTGTCCGGGAATCAAATACGCCGCTTCTGCACTCAGGTTGATGCTGGAAGGGGCCGATGCCTTGATGAAGGGCAACTTGTCGATCATGTCGGTCAGGAACTGACTCGAGCGGGAGTAGGTGAAGTCCGCGCCCATGATGGTGTTGTTGACGGGCTCATCCCCGATGTTGACCTTTTGGGTCAATGGCCGCTCGCGCAAATTCAAGAAGGTCGCCCCCATGGCCAATTCCTCACTGGGCGAATAATCGAAGCGCGTTCCGATCATCGTCTTAGTCTGGATGTTGAAGAGGCTGTTGCTCTCCAATGAAACCCGGATGGGCTGTCCGCTTTCCAGCAAACCATCGTTGATGATGCGCACCCTACCGAGGTTGTAGTCCACGGTATAATCCTGGTTTTCAATCAGCCGCGCGCCCCCTGAAGTCACCGTCACTGATCCCTCGGGGATGTTGAGCGCATTCAACATGATCTCAGAGCTCACTTGACTCTGGTATTGGCCCTTGATCCTGAAGCGATTCAGCGAAGGAATTTGCTGTGCAGCCGTCTTCGTGCTGTCATACAAAGGCTGGAAAACGATGGTCTGTATCAGGGACTGCGCCAAATCTGGATCGGACACACGCGACTCAATCTGATCGCGCAACGATTTTCCGAATGGCTCCACCGAAGGCAGGAATACCCTTCCATTCTGGCTGTTCATCGTGCCCCCTTGGGTGGCCGCATTGTCCACAAAGTCGTACACCCCGTCGGGCTGCAGTTGACCATTGATGTCGATCCGGTCCATTCCGAGAACCTGAATCAGCAGTTCACCTTCCAGCGGCGCCCGAGGAATGTAATTGAGGTCCACACCGGTAGAGGGGTCGTTGTACCAAACGCCAATCCGGAAATCCTCTGAACTCAGTCCGAAGGCACCCAGCGAGTAGACGTTTTTCATCATCAAGTCCCACAGTGGGGCCACGTCTCCATTTTCCAAGCTCACGCGGGTCACTGAACTTTTGAGCATCTTCAAGACCAGCGCTCCCGGTGCGGCATATCCATCTTGGCTCAGGGTACCCACTTGGTAAGTTTCGCCGTTCAAGGTGTACTCGTAGGCTACCGCCAACACTTCCGCATTGTTGAGCGACTGACGCAGGCTGATGAAGCCCAATCGGTCATTGTAGGTGAACTCTGTTGGTGCCAAACGGCGGGCATTGCCCACACGCTCGTAGTGAATGCCCTGGTCGTAGATCGGGCTTCCGTCCGTTCCGACATAAGAGGCAATCGCCGCGCCAGCGCCACTGAATCCCATGACGTTCGGGTCGCCCGTCATGTCAAAGAAGATGTCGTTGTTGCCGTTGTTCGGTGCCCGGTTCAGGTTGATCCCAATGTTGGGGTCGTTGGTGATGTCCGCGATGGGCAAGTCCGAAGAAATGTAATCCGGGTGCTCACCGATGTCGGTAAAGGCCAAGACGTTCCGCACGTCTTGGGTATTGGCTTGCGTGTTGACCGCATAGACTTCGATCCTGGTAATCCGCGCTCCAGAATTGACCACAGGCAAACTCTGCAGTGCATTGTCGTATTGGTCGCGGAAGTATTGAGACAGGAAGTAGTGACGGTTGGCCTCGTAGTCATCCGCGCGGATGTCGAATTCCTGAGTCTGGGCTCCCCCTTCAACTTCAATTTCCTTGCGCTCTCCTTTCTGTTGGCTGAAGACAGTGGTGTTGTACACCTTGCCCCATTGGGTTTCCAGCTTGGTTCCGAACAGAGATTGGCTTCCTTGGATCAAGGTGCTTTGCAAAGGCATGCTGATGTTGCCCGCTTCAATGTTCTTGAGGATGTCGTCTTCTTCGCCCTGAAAACCGATGTTCATCTGGTTCTCAAAATCAAATGTGGCCTCGGTATTGTAGTTGGTTCCAAGGTTGATTTTGTCTCCAATGCTGCCGTCAATAGACAACTGTATGCGCTGGTCAAAATCAAAAGTCGTGATCGCGCGGTCCCGCTCCGCGAGCCTCGGATTCTCCGTCCTGCTGTAGCGCACACCAAAATTCAGTTCTGCCGATCCTTGGGGCTTGATCTCAATTTCGTTGGACCCAAAAATGGTCTCGAACAACTCTGAATCGATGGTCAATTTGGGCGCAAATCCACGCTCCTCATCGTCCACCTCCTGTTGCATCTCGGTCCAGAATTCACTTAGGTTTTCATCGATGTTGTACTCCAAGAACTCATCCAGGGTGAGGAAGGTCGGGTTCCTGAAATCCAAGGTGTCCCCCAACCGCTGGCGCACCATATACTGGCCACTGTTCTCGTCGTAGTCCACACCGTATTCAATGACATCGGGAAAATCTAAACTCACACCCCCCGGTGTCTCCACAGGGTTGGGCAAGTCTTCACCGTGCGGCAAAGGCAACTCGAGCGAGTCTGACTGAGCCCAAGTCGCCGAAGGCATGGCGCCCAAAACGAAAAGCAGCCCAATGCAGGGCCCCCACCATGTCTGGTGCAGCCTGCGAAAGGCCTGTATCGCAACGTCGTTGCAAATGGTCATGCTCAAGTGGGTCAAAGTCTTTTCAATGCAGTCCGAACGAATTCCTCTACGGTGTCTATGCCTTCAGCAGCAAGCTGATCCAGCACCGTCTCTACCCTTTTCCGATCAAATCCGAGGTTGCACAAAGCGCCCAACGCATCAGAACGCCTTGTATTGTTTGCACCTGCAAATTCATTCTGACCGGACTGGGGCTGCCCCCCCCCAGCAACGGCCACAAAAGCCGGATCCTTGCCCATTTTGTCCTGCAAGTCCACCAAGATTCGCTGGGCGGTTTTGGCTCCAATGCCTTTGACTGCTTTCAATGCAGCCACATCTCCGCGGCTGATCACCTCGACCAACTCCGCAGGTCCAAGACCACTCAAAATCATCCTCGCCGTCTGAGCGCCAACGCCACTTACGCTGGTCAGCATCACAAACAGGCTGCGTTCGGTCGCATCGGAAAATCCAAAGAGCAACTGGGCGTCTTCCCTGTACACGGCATGGATCAAAATCTTGCCTTCCACCTGACCCGCCAATGCGGATGAAGTGTGCAAACTGATGTGCACCATGTAACCCACTCCCGCGCACTCCACGATCACATGGGTGGGCGTCAGTTCTGTGAATTGGCCAGAGAGGTGGTGAATCATGGGGTTCTGTGTGCATCTACGGCCGCAATCCGGACCATGTTCACAATCTCCCGAACGCTCGACCCCATTTGCAGGATGTGGAAGGGTTTACGCAGCCCCAGCAAAATGGGACCCACCACTTCAAATCCGCCCATCTCTTGAATCAGCTTATAGGCGATGTTGCCAGCTGCCAAGTTGGGAAAAATCAAAGTGTTGACCCTTCGGCCGCGCAGGTTGCTGAACGGGAAAAGCTCCCCGGCCAGCTCTTCGTTGAGCGCCACGTTTGCCTGCATCTCTCCGTCTACAATGAGGTCGGGGTGTTCCTCGTGAAGGATGGCCACGGCTTCCCGTACTTTTTCGGCATCACGCCCTCCGGCAGATCCAAAGTTGGAATAACTGAGCATCGCGATCCTCGGCACAATGCGCATGGAACGGACCGCTTCAGCAGTCAACAACGTGATGTCCACCAATTCGCGTGCAGTGGGGTCACGATTGACCGTTGTATCTGCAAAAAACATCGGACCCGTCTTGGCCTGAACGATGTACATGCCGGCTACTTTTTTGACCCCTTCGGCAAGTCCGAGTGTGTGCAAAGCAGGCAGCAAGCTCTCACGGTAGTTCCGGGTCAATCCACTGATTACGGCATCGGCCTCTCCCGTCTCCACGAGCATGGAGCCGAAATAACTCCTGCGCTTCATCATGCCCATGGCCTCTGAACGGGTCAGGCCTTTGCGCTCGCGCTTGCTCAGAAGGTGTCCGGCAAAAGCCTCGACGCGCGGCCCCTCCATGGGGTCTTCAGGGTCGATGATTTCTACGGCGGGCAATTCAATGCGGTGCTCTTCAATCAATGAGGCGATGCGCTCCCGAGAACCCAATAAAACAGGTTCTACAATGCCTTCGTCACGGGCAGTTTCGACCGCCTTGAGGACCTTGTAGTGGTCGGCCTCCGCAAAGACGATGCGCTTGGGGTGCCGCCGTGCACGGCCACTCAAATTCCGAACCAACGTGTTGTCTTGACCGAGTCGCTCCGCCAGCACACGCTTGTAGTCCTCCCAGTCGCGAATCGGCTCCTTGGCCACGCCACTTTCCATGGCGGCAAGGGCCACAGCCGGAGCCACCGTGGTGATCAACCGGGGATCCATAGGCTTTGGAATGATAAAGTCAACGCCAAATCCGAGGCCACGCTCTTCATAGGCTTCATTGACTTCATCGGGCACGTTCTCCTTGGCGAGTGCCGCAATGGCTTGCACCGCGGCCATTTTCATCTCGTCATTGATCGCCGTTGCACGCACATCCATCGCTCCCCTAAAAATGAAGGGGAAACCCAAGACGTTGTTGACTTGGTTGGGGTGGTCGCTTCGGCCGGTGGCCATGATCACATCAGGCCGGGCGCGCTTCGCCTCGTCATAGGGAATCTCAGGATCAGGGTTGGCCAATGCAAAGACAATCGGGTTGTCGGCCATGGCCGCCACCATGTCCGCATTGACCAAGCCACCACGGCTCAAGCCAATGAAGACATCTGCCCCCTTCATCGCAGCTGCGAGAGAGGGAATCATCTCGTCGGAATGGGCCAGGCTGCGCTTGCGTTCTCCCAGACCTTCGCGGCCTTTATGCAGGTGCCCTTTGCTGTCAAATACCGCGATGTTCTCGCGTTTGACCCCCAACTGCATGTACAAATCCATGCAGGCCATCGCTGACGCTCCCGCACCGCTGACGACCATTTTGATGGCCTCTGGCTGCTTTCCTGCGAGCTCCAGCGCATTCAGAAGGGCGGCCCCACTGATGATCGCCGTGCCGTGTTGGTCGTCGTGCATCACGGGGATGTCCAACTCCTCTTTGAGGCGCCGCTCAATTTCAAAAGCCTCAGGCGCCTTAATGTCCTCCAGGTTAATGCCTCCAAATGTGGGCGCAATGGCCTTGACCGTCTGAACAAACGTATCCACGTCGAGGGCATCGACCTCAATGTCGAAACAGTCGAGGTCGGCAAACACCTTGAACAAAACCCCCTTGCCCTCCATCACAGGCTTGGAAGCCTCCGGGCCAATGTTGCCCAGCCCCAAAACTGCGGTCCCATTGGAAATCACAGCGACCAAGTTTCCCTTGGCTGTGTAACGGTAGACATCATTGGGGTTTTGTGCGATGTCCAAACATGGCTCTGCCACACCTGGCGAATAAGCCAGACTCAGGTCGCGCTGTGAACTGTATGGCTTAGATGGAATGACCTCCACCTTTCCACGCCGACCACGGCTGTGGTAATCCAGCGCCTCTTTCCTGCGGATGCTGCTCATTGAATGGGGGGTGTCTAAAAACGCGAAGATGGTCCCATCCCCGGTGCAGACCAAACCGCCAAGCGGCGATTTCTCCTCAACGAGCCACGCTGAACTTGCGCGTTTGCAATATCCGCCCCCCCATCTCGAAGGCATGGAGGTAGACACCGGGCTCAAAGTCCTGTGCATCAATCCAAACGGTTCCGCGGCCTGGGGCCAAGGGTACCCGCTTCATTTCGCGCCCTGTCAGGTCCAGAATCAACAGGTGACCTCCCTCAGGGGCCAAATAAGAGAGTGCGGAATGGCCAACCACAGGGTTCGGGGCCAAGGTCTCAAAGCCAAAAGACGCTTGGCTTTCTACTGAAACGACACATTCACCTTCTTCTGTACCCGCACAAAACAGGACTGTATGACACACCTCAGGCACCCCCTGTTCGGTCGCCTTGAAACAATATTCGAGCGCTGTGACGCCGGCCACACCGTTGGGGTAGTAGTCGGAAATCAACCAATCCTCGGCTCCGAAAGCATTGATGCCCGTGGTATCAGACGGCTCGAGTGTAATGGCCAAGGACAAGGCACTCGAAGAAGCGCCATAGGGATAACACGTTCCAGCCCAGCAGAAGCGCTCATAGGCACCCTCGTTGCCTGGGGCATAAGGTAAGTTCATGGGGTCGACCACTTGCAAAACATTGCGCTCTACATAAAGGGTCATCGCGTTTTCCGATGCATTGGTGACAAACCACTCGGCCACCATTACCGTATCCGTTGGGTTTCCTTCCACAACTTCGATGGGATCAATCAAAGTGGGGCCTTGGGATAAGCCCATGACCGAAAAAGCCAAGATGGCCACGAGCACGCCGCAACGCTGGGACCGAACGATTTTAGAACGCATGCTGTAAAGATAGCTACCAAAACAGAGCGGAGGGGCAACTTCGAAAACAGCTTTGAACCGTCACAATTGCCCTTTAGGCCTGAAGACTGGCGGTCCACACGCGTAAAAACTAGAGCGCAACCAAAATATTGCCCTCCACTCCTATATTTACGTTCCCTGTTTTAGGATTCAGGAATCAAACAACTCAAAACCCTGCTCAATGAAGCACATTTACATCGCGCTGCTTGCGCTCTTTATCAGTTTGAACGCTTCGGCTCAATTACCAGACGGCAGCATCGCACCGGACTGGACCGCTGAGGACCTCAACGGAGTCGAGCACAACCTTTACAGCCTGCTCGACGAAGGGAAGAAAGTCATCATCGACTTCTCCGCCACATGGTGCGGACCTTGCTGGAGCTATCACAACACAGGTGCACTCGAAGACATCTGGGAAATGTATGGTCCTGATGGAACGGACGAAGTTTACGTTTTCTTCATTGAAGGCGATGACACCACAACCTTGGAAGATCTCGAAGGAACAGGTACAGCGACCCAAGGAAACTGGACCGAGGGAACCGGTTACCCCATCATCGACAATGGTGGAAACATCTTTGACGATTACGCTGGAGCTTACTACCCCACCATCTACACCATCTGCCCGAACCGCATGCTTACCGAAAGCAGCCAAATCAGTGCTGATGATCACGCCACCATTTTGTTTGCCAATGACTGCGCTGCAGCTACCATGGCCAACGATGCAGCAGTGTTGAGTTACACAGGTGAGACCATCACTTGCAGCAACAGCCCATCCGCGGTGAGCGCTCAGTTGATGAACCTCGGATTGGACAACCTCACCAGCGCTACGTTGGAGCTGTTCATCGACGGATCAAGCGTCATGTCTTACGACTGGAGCGGAAACTTGGACACGTACGCCATCGAGGACGTTCAGATGGGTTCACATCAGTTCGACGGCAGCACAGATTTCAGCATCCGCATCACCAGCGGCGACATGAACGAAGACAACGATGTCTTGTTCGCCAGCGTCGACGGTGCAACGGAAGGCACCACCCTCTTCTACATCTACATCGAAACCGATGGATGGGGTGCAGAGACTGGATGGGAGATCGCTGACGCCGACGGAGACGTTGTCGCTTCTGTGAGTCCAAACACCTACGACAACACCACTACCTATGAGGAGTACGTCGGTGTTCCTTCAACGGGTTGCTACACGTTTACCCTCAGCGACGAGTACGGTGACGGACTCTTCGGCAGCCAATGGGGCAGTGTTGATGGTGCTTGCTATGTCTACACCCTCGACAACGAACTGGAGAACTACAGCATGATTTACGGTTACAATGGAAGCTATGGCTTCGATTCAGAAACCCGTGCTGCCGATGTTCAGACCGTAGTCGGTCTCGAAGAGCAAGTCGCAGAGACTTCATTCAACGTATATCCCAATCCCGTCGAGAACGTGGCATGGGTTGACTTGAACCTCACCGGTTCTGAGGAAGTACGTTTGGACGTGGTCAACCTGCTCGGACAGCGTGTCATGTCACAGGACATGGGTACAATGTCTGCCGGCAACAGCCGTTTGCAGCTCGACCTCGCTGGTGTGGAGTCCGGCATCTACCTGGTCACTTTGACCGCTGGTGATACCACCTCTACCCTGCGTGTGACCAAGAAGTAATACTTCAGTTATCGAATTTTTTGGAAGACCGATGGGGCAATGCCTCGTCGGTCTTTCTTTTCTTGCAGATTCTGCATCATGATGATTCGAAACATCTCCCTCCTTTTGGCCTTGTGTTGTGCCACCGTCCAAGCTCAAGAAGTCCCTTCGATTGAATTGAAAGACCTCGGGGACTTGACCGTGGACACCCGGGCCTTCGTCGAAGCCGCCGAAGGGCCCGTGCTTTTTTGCTTTTGGGCCACTTGGTGTAGTCCTTGCAAGCGTGAACTCAACAACTACGCCGACCTCTATCCAGATTGGCAAGACGAAACCGGTGTTGAACTGGTTGCGGTTTCCATCGACGACCCGCGCAGCATGATGCGCGTCAAGCCCTATGTCAACAGCGTAGGCTGGGATTACAAAGTATTGCTCGATCCGAACAAAGCCTTTGCGCGGGCCATGCAAGTCAACAACGTCCCGCACACTTTCTTGGTCAATGCCGAAGGCCAAGTGGTCTGGCAGCACAACAACTACGCAGACGGCGACGAAGAAGAACTCTACGAAGAACTTCTGAAGATCGCTGGCGAATGAAACGCATGCTCAAATTGGCCGTTTGCCTGGCCGCCGTTGGTCCTTGGATGCTCCTCGCCCAAGACGAGCCGCCCACCGGACAAATCACAGGCAACGTTCAGATGCTCTTCCAGACGTACCAAGAGGACACCCTCATTGGTGCGCAGGTCCCTCCTGGAAAAACCGGCTTCAACGCTTTTGGCAACCTCATATACACCCGTGGAGACTTCTCCGCCGGCATGCGTTACGAAAGCTACCTCGACCCCATTCTTGGGTATCCTGGGCGTTTTAGGGGCTCTGGCATTGGATACCGCTACGCCAACTATGCCAAGGAACACTTTGAGGTTACCATTGGAAACTTCTACGAGCAATTCGGTTCCGGCTTGGTGCTTCGCTCCTACGAAGAGCGCAACCTTGGCATCGACAATGCAATGGACGGGTTCCGCCTCATTTTGCGCCCCGCCGATGGCGTAGCCATCAAAGGCCTGGTTGGCAAGCAGCGGTTTGATTTCGATTCCCGACTCATCAACAGCCCGGGGATCATCCGTGCTTTTGATGGAGAAATCAACCTCAATGACGCCTTCGAACGCTGGGCATCGGCTGGTACCCGCGTCACTCTTGGGGCCAGCTTCGTCTCCCGCTTCCAAGAAGGCAGCACCATCTCCAAGGACACCCTCATCCTGGAGCTTCCCCAAAACGTAGGCTCATGGGGATACCGTGCACAGGTCCAAAAAGGAGGGTTTCAGTTCATGGGTGAGTACGTGCGCAAAATCAACGACCCCAATGCCGACAACGGTTACACCTATCGTGACGGCGAAGGCATCCTGCTCAATGCAGGATGGTCCACCAAGGGACTGGGCATCAACTTCGGCTTCAAGGGGGTCGACAACATGCAGTTCCGCTCAGACCGGAACCTCCAGCTGTTCGACTTGCCCGTCAACTACATCCCGGCGATCACCAAACAGCACACTTACAACCTCGCCGCCACGCTTTATCCCTATGCGACCGTGGTCCAAGGTGAAGTCGGCTGGTCCGCAGAAGTATTCTATACCATCCCCAGAAAGAGCAAGCTTGGCGGCAAGTACGGCACCAAAATCAGTTTCCAATACGCCACCGCCAGCTGCCTTGACACCACAAACTTGACAGGGACAGACGGAGCCGTGTATGGGTATGAACGCAACAGCTGGAAGGCCGGTGAGGACCTGTACATCCGTGACATCAACTTCGACATCAGCCGGAAATTCTCGAAAGGCTTTAAAGCCAAGTACGCGTTCTTCCACTTTGACTTCAATACCCTCGCTACCCCCGTCACCACAGACTACAAGGGCATTGTCAATGCCAACGTCCACGTGGTGGAAACGCAAGTCCGCATCAAAAAAGGGCACAGCCTCCGCACAGAACTACAAGCCCTGTTCACCGGCACCGACATGAAAGAGGTAGACGGTGTCATGAAAGAAGTCAAACAGGACAAAGGCGACTGGGCTACGGTTCTCGCGGAATACTCCGTGAGCCCCCATTGGTTCTTCTCCGTGCTGGACCAGTACAACTTCGGCAACCCTAACCCCGAACAACGCGTTCACTATTTGTATGGCACTGTCGGCCGCATCGAAGGCGCCCACCGCCTCTCGGTTGGCTACGGAAAACGGCGCGAAGGAATCTTCTGCATTGGTGG
>CBFHUP010000014.1:0-45725 GCA_965659115.1 uncultured Flavobacteriales bacterium
CGTAACCCACGTCCAACGTGGCACAATCCCCGGTGCCGCCCAAGGATTCCAAGTCATCGTAAGTGCACCCTGCCAGTGCTACGGTCAAAGCGACCATTCCTGCCCATTTCCGTCCATTCATCGTGTTGAATATACTCAGCCTGCACTGAATTCAATCGCGGTGATCCTCCTCATGCTTGCCCCGACCCAACTCCCATTCTACAATGGCCAAGGGCACCAGACAAAACACGGTCATGGCACCGTATAGCACGCCTTGAGCCGCAGACATGTCGAGATACAACGTGCACGGCACAGCCGCTGCCATGGTAGGCCAACTGAACCACGCAAACAGATCAACACAGCGCCGGTTGGAATAGTCCCAAGCTGCCTGAGACGCCATGGATCGAGGCGTTCGGTACCCGTAAACCCCATTGGGATTCTTGGGCATATTGCGGCGCACCACAGCTTGGATCCCCCACAAAAACGCCCCCGGTATTAGATTCAAAACCAAATTGCCCCAAGCGAACACAACCGCCATTTCCATGCTCAAAAATCCATCAAAATCAGTCCGAATTCACAAGGTCGTCCTGTGTGCCTTGCCCTTGCTTGCATGTTCTTGCGGACAGGCACCGTGGCAACAGGACGACCACGGAATGCGGCACAAATCCATAGAAGGCAGTTGGCGGGCGTTAGAGGCCCCTTCGGAAAAGGACGTTTGGTTGGCCGGGTCCACAGGTGAATGGGTACATGTGCGACTGGACGGCAACACCTCCAGTGTTCAGCGAATGCAAGACCGCACCGGAAATGGTTCTGACTCATTGAGTCCGCTCAATTTCAGGGGCATAGCCGTCACCAATGATGCGGTCTTGGCCACCGCCATTGGATCTCCTGCCCACATCCAACGGGCCCGCATCAAAGAGGATGGCATGCTGGAGCTTCCACGCCAAAGCACATGGACCGAGCAGGACAGCGCCGCGTTTATGGATGCCATTGTCAAACTCGACGACAAGACCATCATCGCCATGGGAGACCCCCTGGACTCTTGTCTCTGCGTGGTTCGTTCCGACGATGGAGGGAAGACTTGGCAGCGTGTCCCCTGCACCGGCAATGGCAGACAAGGAGTGCCCCTCTCCATGGCAGGTGAAGCCGCTTTCGCCGCTTCCAATGGCAACCTCGCTGCAGCAGGAGACACCGTCTGGATGCTGTCCGGCGGAGGTGCCTCGCGGGTGTACCGGAGCACCGACCGGGGCCAGAACTGGAAGGCATTCCCCACCCCTTTGCTCCAAGGCGGTACTATGACAGGCGGGTTTTCTATGGATTTCGCCGACGCTTTTCAAGGCATCATCTGGGGTGGCGATTGGGAAGACAAAACAGGACAAAACGGCCGCGGCGCAGTGACCCGCGATGGCGGTGAGACGTGGACGCTCATCTCCGAAGGCCAAGGGCCAGGGTATGCTTCATCGGTCCGCTACCGCCCTGGGAGCGGCGGACAGCAGCTCGCACTTGTGGGCACACCTGGGGGGCTCGACCTGAGCGAGGACGGTGGGCATACCTGGCGGCACTTTTCGGACAGCGCCTTTTACACGGCGCGCTTTAGTCCTCAAGGAGGGCTGCTCTGGCTCTCCGGACAAGGGAAAATCAGCCACATCAGCTGTCAAAAACTGGGGTGGTAAGCCTCAAGCCACAGGGCGGCGCGCCACCAACCGTGTGACTTCGGCGGGGCCTTGGTGATAGGGGCCCTCGTCCAACACCACTTCTAGGGTCTGACACAGAGAAACGTCGAGGCCAGAGAAATCCCTGCGCATCATGTCTTCGGCAAACAGCATCTCGGGATTCTTTGGGCCACCCGAAGTGAACCGGAGTTGTCCCGGTCCAAACCCTTCCAGCAACAGCAGCCCGCCAGGGTTGAGCCATTTGGTCACGGCTGCGTGGAAATCCAGTCGCATTTCCGGGAGCAAATGCAGATAAAACAACCCAATGAGGTCGAAGGACTCACCCGGAGTCCATGTGCGGCAGTCCCCCACTTCTGCGTCGATGGTGACCCCACGGGTGGCGGCTAAATCCAAGCTCTTTTTTACGCCCACTCCAGACGCATCAAAGGACCTGACCGACCACCCCAGCGCTGCAGTATGCAAGGCATTTCGGCCTTCACCATCACCCGGAAACAACGCCCGTCCTGCCTTCAGAGCGGCCAATTGATCGGCCAAAAACGCATTGGGTTCAGTACCGTAAACGGTGGCTTCGTTCTTGTACCGGGCATCCCACATTTTGCCGGGGGTCTTCATATCGGACATGGCCCCAAGTTCGAAAATCCCAGCTCAGGGTTCAGCCCAATCCTGCGTGCCACTCTTCCATCTCCCGAATCACTTCGGGAATGTCTTGGATCAAAAAGTAGGTGGTCTGAATTTCCGTGGTGGTAAACGGCGTCGACATGATTCCGTCCAATGTGAATTTGCGCAGGTCGGTGCGTTGGGCCCAAGCATGGCCCGTCTCACCAAACGAGCTCATGATGCCCGCACCAAACGCCTTGGCCACACCCTGCTCTTCCACAAAACCAAATTCCACGAAAAACCAATACAGGCGCTGGAGGGCGAGAACAGCCTTTTCATTGCCGCGCAAGGACACCCCGATCTCTCCAAATCGCTGCATGAACAAGGCAAACTCAGGGTTGAGCAAGGGGGGAACATGTCCGAACGTGTCGTGAAACATATCGGGCTCCTCCAAGTAATCCAACTGGTCCCTGCGGCGCACCCATGTGGACGTGCAAAACTGACGCTGCGCGAGCAAAGCGAAAAAATCGTCTACAGGAATGAGGCCCGGCACTATGGCCAAAGACCAACCGGTCGCGGCACGAAGCTGCTCGCTCATGAGGTCAACCCTCGGAATCGCCGCCTCGGTCAGGGCGCTCATTTCATCCAATGACTCCAGATAAAGGTGTGCAGCCTTGTCGTCCAAGTTCTGACGCTGGCGGCCGTACAAAAGGGCCCAAGTTCCGTGTTGGACTTCGTCGTAAAGGGGCTGTATCAAAGGCGCATTCATGGCAATTCGATCGTCTACTTAAGATAAGAAGAAAAGCAACCACCTCTGTTGCGGCGTACTTGACATCGGTCTATTCGAGCACAAGACGCTCACGTCCCAGCACTTCACCACTGGCCCCGGTCCACACCATCACATAGACTCCGCGTTGCCACCCAGCCACATCCAAAGTCTGCTGCCCAACACCTGCCACCACCAAGCTCACCGTCTTTCGGCCCGCGGCATCCACCACTTGAAGCCGCTCTGCCTGAGCTGGAGGCACAGCACGCACCTCGTCCCGAGCCGGGTTCGGGTAGACTGCACCTGCGGCCACAGTTTCTGCCAGTTGAGGCCCTCCAATGCCCACCGAAACATCGCCATTGGCAAAGGCATATTGTCCCCGCCTCAACCGCGAGACCTTGAACACCCCGCTTCCGTTGAACGCCGAACCCATTTGGATTTCGCAATCGGGATATTCGACCCAGGGGTCTCCGGGAGTGGCCCGCCATGCCAAAAAGGCCGATGCCTCTGTGTCTCCATAAAGGTCGAAATCGAGCTCTTCTTCATCGCCACCACGGTAGGTGAAGCGCGCATCCAACAGCAATCCCTCCTCGGGCCAAATGCCGTCCACCGTCCAAAAGTGGGTGCCGCTCAGTTCATCCACATAGGCGGCTTTTTCTGCAGGGGTCTCCCCTGCTGCGCCATCCGGTCCCGCCCAATGATGCTCTACCCGCACCAAGGCGCTGTCCCCATCTTGAATGGCGTCGCATCCAATGCGCATGTCAACCCAAGGCAGGTTCTGCAATGAGGAGGTTTCCGTCAACCAGTAATCCAAGTCCATGCGGCCTTGATTTAGCCTTCCTTCGGCGTTCAGCGCGACCATCACCGGATGAATGGTGGTCACCACATCTGCCGTTGCGTATTGCCCACCCACGACGATCTGGGCAACTTCCCGGTTTCCTTCGGCATCCCACACGGTGACATCGAGGGGTTCGTTCTCGTGATGGCCTTCACAAGCCCTGAGCTTTTGCTGCAAGTGGAGCGTAGTCAAATGGCCTGTCGGTGCACCAAGCCCCATGGTGGAGCTGCTGTCCAGCACCCACGTCGAAAATCCAGGCTGGCGAATGTGGGCATCAAACCAGGGGGCCAGGTCCACGCCCGTGGCTTCCTCCCAAGCTTCCTCCAACATGACATCGTCCATCGCCCCGCCATAGTGGGCCGCCAATACCGCCTGGCCACCCGTCCGAAACAGGTCGTCTCCCAAGTAATTGCGCAGGTTGTGGACCACCGATGCCCCTTTGTTGTAGCTGTGGCGTCCGTAGATATGGGCGTCAGGAATGGGCGAGAGCGGCCAAAAACCCTCGTCGTCCAAATGGGCCTGCTCAAGGACAAACTGTTGGTTGTCCTTGACCATTTCCACAAAATCCGAGCGTCCGCTCAGCACCTCCTCAAACAGGTGACTCGAATACTCTGCAAAGCCTTCCTTGATCCACATGTGGTTGTGCACGAGGGGAGACAGCATGTTGCCCCACCAATGGTGGCCCAACTCGTGACCGTAGAGCCCTTCGTTTTGGAAGTTGGACTGCTCCAACATGGACAACGGATACGCGATGTTGGTGGGGTGCTCCATCGCACCATCAGTGGTAATGACATACCCCACCCGTTCCCATGCATGGGGTCCCCACCAGTCCTCCAAAGCATCGATGCAAACAGGCAAGTCCACAAAGCGGTTTCGCATGGATTGAAGGTTGGCAGGACGGGCCGTCAAGCGGATGGGGATTTCTCCATAAACTCCGGTATGGAGGGTGTCAAAATCCACATAATCTGAGACAGCGATGGTACTGAGGTAGGTGGGAATGGGCTGCTCCATATCGAACACCCTGCGCACTGTATCGCCCCCCAAACTGTCGGTGGCCACGAGGTTGCCTTGACCATGAAGGGCTTTGCCCCCTGCACTGGTCACAGCATAAGTGTAAGCGGCACGCTCGCGAAAGGTGTCAAAACACGGATACCATGCCTTGCCATGATTGGGAGGAATGCTGGTCAATCCAATGCCCAAACTGTAGATGTAATTCGTGGTCATGTACATGCCCCCCCAATACGGGTCCTTTCCTGGCTGCCCCGCATACACCAGTTCCACCTCGTGGGGACCGTCTGCCGGCCATCCTCCTACTGGGGCCTCTATGGCAATGGTGTCGCCTACTTGGACAAACGGCCAAGTCTCCCCATCGAGCTCGACTCCGCTCACTTCCAACGACCCCTTCAAGTCAAACCACAACTGGCCCGCCCCGTCTTCCAACGTCTCAAAAGTGACCGTAGCCGCACCCGAAACCTGCTGGATGCCCGCTGTGGTCACGTCGAGCTCCAAGCCATAGTGCAGCACATCAAACGAATCGCTCCTGGCGAGCGACTCCGTCATGTCGATGTTGGCCGAAGAGGCCGCACGCATTGTGGCCAAGTCCGATACCGAAGCATGGGTATGGCGGCATCCGTTGTGGAGCAAATCACGCGGCACTGTCCGGCGCAACAGAGGCGCATCCTCTTGCGAGAAAACCGGCCCAGTTGTGGCCATCAAGAGCAACACAATAAAAAAGAATCGAGGCATGGTGGGAAGATACCTCAGCAAGGCATCACTCCGCGCGCACCACCATCTCATCGAGGAACAGCCAGCTCTCCGCACCTGCTGCTGCGTGCCAGTCTGGACAGGGTCCTGCATTGGATACGGTCATCCGGACATAACGGGAATCGGAAGAACCTGGACGCACCGTGGCGCTCAGGGAAATCCGCTCTTGACGGTCGTCTCGTGCCAGCACATCACCCACCGCAATCCGCGCCAAGCTTTCCCACTTGACCCCGTCGGCCGATCCCTCCCAGAATACCGCCGCAGGCAAGAAAATCCAGGCGTCTTGGTAGAGGTACGTTCCCAGCGACAATTCAGCGACTTTTTGTGGACTGCCCAGGTCTACAGTGGCCACCATTTCTTGGCCCTGCTGAGCCTGCCAAGTGCCGTCCCTAAAGTCCTCCGACCCCAATTTGCCATCCACCAAAGCGCCTTCGCCACCCCCTGTATACCAGGCACTCGGGGAGTAACCCAACAGCAAGGGCTGAAATGCGGCATCGTGACCATCCAACGGAAATGCAATGCGCTGGCCCGTCCATTGGCCCCTGCGCCCCACTTCCATCTCGACACGCCCGGGTCCTTGGACCACAAAAGGCTGGCCTGCGCGAACCGGCTCCACCGCTCGGCCATCCCATTGACCCCGGCCCTCAACACCCCTGCCCAAAGCGACCACCGTGGCCTGAACCCCGCCTTTCTCCGCGCGTTCGGTCTCCAAGCGAAAAGGAGGCGATTCGAGGCCGTATTCGACGCCCAAGGCGTCCATGCGCAGGTAATGGCGGTCAAGACGCTCCAAAAAATCGGCATAGGCGCCTTCCCTCCGTGTGTGTCCTGGACCGCTCCAGTATACTTCGGCCAAGGCCGTCAGCCTCGGATACACCTTGGACTCCACCAGGTGCTGCGGGGCATGCTCCGTCCACATGTTGCCCTCACCACCGAGGATGCGACCGGGCCCGTGGGAGAGTGAATCTGGCAATGGATTGAAGCTGTATGCTTCCTCCAAATCCGTGCTGCGCAAAGGGTAATCCAAATAACAGTGGCTGGTTGGAGACACCACCACATCGGCGCCCAGGTGCACCGCTTCTGCAGCCCCCTCCATGCCACGCCAACTCTGGACGGCAGCGCCATCTGGCAGTCCACCCTCTAAGATTTCGTCCCACCCGATGATGGTTTTGCCTTTGGATGCGAGGTAACGCCCCATCCGCTCAATGAACCAACGCTGCAATTCCTCTTCATCGGCCAATCCTTCTTCCCGGATCCTCCGTTGACATTTGGGACAAGATGTCCAACGCACTTTGGGTGCTTCATCGCCACCAATGTGAATGCGCGGCCCGGGAAACAGCTCCACCACCTCGTCCAAAACAGCCTCCAAAAAAGCAAACGTACCGTCGTTTCCAGCGCAATAGATGTCCTTGAATACGCCCCAACGCGCGGGCACTTCCAGTGGCAAGCCCGTGCACCCCAATGCGGGATAGGCTGCAATGGCAGCCGAACTGTGTCCGGGCATTTCAATTTCTGGAATGACCTCAATGTGCCGCGCTTCCGCGTAAGCCACCACATCTCGGATGTCTTGCTTGGAATAATACCCACCGTGCTCACTGCCATCGGATTCTGTGCGCCATGCTCCGACTTCAGCCAGCCTTGGTAGCGCTTCTACTTCTATGCGCCAGCCTTGGTCCTCGGTCAAATGCCAATGCAACACATTCATGCCATGAAGGGCCAGCAGGTCAATCTGCTTCTTGACAAAAGCGACATCTTGAAAATGCCGGCACCCATCCAACAGCAAGCCGCGGTGCTCCAACACGGGCGCATCGTCTACGGTTACCGCAGGCAAGACAAACCCCTGAGCACAATCGGTTTCGCACTCCAAAGGCAGCATCTTCCGCAAGGTTATCCAACCCCGAAACAGGCCTGAAGCAGTCGCAGCCTCAACGGTCACCAAAGTGCCGTTCACCGCAATCTGATAAGCCTCTTGCCCTTGCAGCGCGTCGGACAAGGAGAAACGAAGGGTCGGCGTCGCTTGGGAATCCAGTGCAATCCCCGCTTGGGTCAACCATTGCTCTACAACGGCCTTTTCTGCTGCCCAATTCGATGGCCACTCCACCTTCAAACGTCCATGACATTCAAATGGGCGGCCTCCTTTTGTCACGGATTGTGGAGCCGGAATCAGTCCCGCGACACCCCCTTTCGGCAGCGTCCCATCAGGGCCACAAGAAACCAGCAAAACAGCCGCCGCAAGCCACGGGGCCAAGTAAGAAATCCGGAGACGCTTCATGCGCCCAAGGTCGTCAAATGCTTCGAACGGCAGCCACCAACTCCGAAACGTGCGCTGCAGAAACTTCTGTACGCGTGTGGTCAAAAAGCCGGCCATCACCCTGTTGTTCGGCGGCTACACGACAACTGGCATGAACGGCTTCGACGCCGGCTTCCACCAGAGATTTGGCATGAACAGGCAAAACCCCGGCTCCACCTACCACTTGCAATCCCGAATCCGACCACAAGCGAATGCGCTCCAATCCATCGGCGGCCCGGACAGCGCCGCCGCTGGTCAGCACCGATCCAATGCCCGCATCTCGAAAGATGGCCGCGCAATCCACAGCAGGGTCCACCTCATCGGCAGCGCGGTGAAACACCACATGATCCAGCCCCACGGCCTGGTTCAACATGGCGAGCAAATCCAAATCCGGCAATCCATCTCGGTCCAATCCCCCTGTGACAATGCGGTCCACACCCAGCGCCATAAACCCCTCGGCCTCCCTGAGTATGGCCCTCTTTTCGGCACGGGAATACACAAAATCTCCCTCTCTGGGCCGCACCAACACCCTGAACCCCAAGCCCAACTGCCGGGCCATGGTCAAGGCCTCTTCGGCGAGCCCGCGTCCTGGTGTGAGCCCCCCCGATGCGAGGTGGGTGCAAAACTCTACCCGGTCTGCCCCGCCTTCTGCGGCCAGACACACATCCTCTGGAGTAGAGGCCACAACCTCGACGCGGCACTCTGCCATGGCTCAGGCAGTCACAGGTTCTGCAAACAAAGGCAACTGCGACATCCGGGCTTTGACGGCATCGCCAACTTTGGCCAGCACCGCTTCATCGCCAGCATGGACGATGACCTCGTCCATCCAAGCCACCAGTTGTTCCATGTCGGACTCGACCATGCCACGGGTGGTCACCGCAGGGGTGCCGATCCGGATGCCCGACGTCACAAAGGGACTGCGCGTATCAAAGGGCACCATGTTTTTGTTGACCGTGATGTGGGCTGCACCCAAAGCTGCATCTGCGGCTTTGCCCGTGATGTCCTTGTTGCGCAGATCAATGAGCATCAGATGGTTGTCTGTTCCACCGCTGATGAGGTCATAACCGCGATCGGTCAGCGCCTTGGCCATTGCCTGAGCATTGCGCACCACTTGCTGGGCATAGGCCTTGTAGGCAGGCTCCAAAGCCTCTCCAAATGCCACGGCTTTTCCGGCAATCACATGCTCCAATGGGCCGCCCTGCATGCCAGGGAATACCGCGCTGTCCAGCAGAGATGAAAGCTTGCGCACCGTTCCTTTTTGGGTGGTCAAGCCCCATGGGTTTTCCATGTCCTTGCCCACCATGATGATGCCTCCGCGAGGTCCACGCAAGGTTTTGTGGGTTGTAGAGGTCACGATGTGACAATGCGGCATGGGGTCCTTAAGCAGGCCGGCAGCAATCAGTCCAGAAGGATGGCTGATGTCAGCCAAGAGCAAAGCCCCAACGCTGTCCGCAATTTCACGGAAGCGGGCATAGTCCCAATCCCTGCTGTATGCCGAAGCACCACAAATCAACAGTTTGGGCCGCTCACGTTCGGCGGTCTCGGCCACCTTGTCCATGTCGATGATGCCCGATTCCTCTTCAACACCATAAAAAACGGGATCGTAAAGCTTACCCGAATAGTTGACGGGCGAGCCGTGGGTCAAGTGGCCACCGTGTGCCAAATCGAAACCCATGATCTTGTCTCCCGGCTTGAGGCAGGCCAACATGACTGCACTGTTGGCGTTGGCACCACTGTGTGGCTGAACGTTGGCCCACTCAGCGCCAAAGAGGGTGCACAGGCGCTGCCGTGCGATGTCCTCGACTTGATCGACCACGGCGCATCCACCGTAGTAACGTTTGCCGGGAAGGCCCTCAGCGTATTTGTTGGTCAGCACTGAACCTTGGGCCTCCATGACCTGGTTGCTGGCATAATTCTCAGAAGCTATCAGCTCGACGCCTTGTGTCTGGCGCACTTGCTCCTGTTGAATCAAATCTGCAATGATGGAATCGCGCATACTTTCGGATTTGTGCTCCAAAATTAAGCGTCCTTTTGGGTCAGAGGCTCTGGCAGATCACAAATCCCTGCCCGAAGTGCATCAATCACATTTCCCTCCACAAAACAGGGAGAAAAGTCCCACCTGAACGCCCCCATCGTCCAGGCGGGACTCGCCGTTTGTTATTCTACCTCTAGATGAAAGCCCGTGTGCATTTCTACACCCGTTCCATCGGTCGCCTCCATTTCGAAGTGGTATTCACCCGTTTCAGCATCGGCAGGAACCAACACTTGGACTGAAAAAGGCAAGAGGGTGTCTCCCTGAGCCTCTAATGCCGCTGACCAAATCACAGCTTCATCTGCCTCTCTGATCAGCAACATTTCAGCCTCGGAGATGCCATCTGAATCGCTCACTGTGCCCTGAACACTCACTTCGCTGCCAGGGTCCCAAACGGGCTCTTCGGTCCACGATGCGGGGTCCACTCCGTCTACAACCGAGAGGGAGAATTCGGGAATGTGGTCATTGTCTACATGGACCAATGTGATCACATCTGCAGCCGCATTTCCTTCGGCATCGACCAGAGAAACCACAAGGTCCCAGACGCCGCGCGCTTCGAGCGGCACATCGATGACCAATTGCTCCTCGGCCTCGGTGCCACTCAAGTTGCGGATCTCCAAGACTGACCACTCGGTACCAGAGTTCAGGACAAACCCTTCCTCTTCTCCTTCCTCATGTTCATGGCCTTCTGCGGAGTGCAAGTCCCAGCGAACCTCTCCCAATTCTGAATCGTCGCAAAAAATATCAGAAACCACAAAACTGGTTCCAGCCTCTGCCTCGATCTCGTCGGCCAGCACACTGACATGGCCCTCTACATTGTCCGAATCACAAATCGAGGGGACCTCAGTATCTGTTGTTCCACAGGAGGCCAGCCCACAAACGACGGTGGATACCGCCAAAACTTTGTACATCTTCATATCTCTATAATTGTTGTTGTTGTTGTTGTTGAGGTGATCTCCCGGCATCTCCTCCCCTCACGTTGAGGGAAAATTGGAGGGATGCCCAACGCCCCTGGGCCACCAATCCCAGAGCGCGATACGCACTCACGTGGTCAAGCCACGCCACATTCATCAGGTTGTGCACTTCAAATTCAAGTGCACACCCCGACCATTTCCAACCCAGCTGCACTCCCCATAAGGAGGCTGCTGGGGTCACCGATTCATTGCGTGCCGTCAGGCGTGCTGCTGCAATCCATCTGTGCGTCAATGCCATCCGGCCATTTTCGCCCCACATTCGCCCGACCGAGCTGCGCACATCTGCAGGAGCCGTGAAAGGCAGTCCCAACCCCGTCTCCAAGGCCCATTGACCCAGCAGTGCGATGGAATTCTCCAACCGCACAGTCTGCGATGACCAAGTCCATGCTGCCTCAAGTCCGGTTCGAAAAGCGTCCTTGGCCTGAAAGGCATAAACCTGACCAGCGTGGGCAATGGGGGCAAATGCGGCCAGCGGAGTCAAGTGAATAAACCCCTTGTGCAAGGCGCAAAACCCGCGCACATTCCAAGAGAAATCGCGTTCAGGCGCTTTGCTCAGCTGCATCAGTTGCATCCGGAATTCAACACTCTGTTCGGGCCGGAGGTCAGGGTTGCCCTGCTCAAACCGAAACGTTCCGTGGTGAATGCCGTTGGCCGCCAATGCATAACTGCTTGGAGCTCGGGAGTGAAATGCCACCGTCCAACTGCCCCGTAGGTGCGGATTCAATACCATTGGATGGTACCAATTGATGGCCCCACCGGGAAACCACCGGCTGGTGGCTGTGGTGCGAACGTCCACACCGACCTCACTTCCATCTGGAGCGTACAATGGCTCTGCGTGGGCCTCGTGGGCGTTGTGAACGGCATCCAAACGCACCCCGACCCGGTCCTGACCATGGACACGCTCGCCTATGAAAGAAGCCCGCTGACGGCTGTGGTTGGGAAGCAAAAACTCCCATCCCGAAGTTTGGCCATTGAGCCCTTCAAATTGGACGCCGAACGCACCTTGACTGCCCTCCCACTTGCCTTCACCAAAGACGTGAAACTCCCCCAAGGAGAGGCTCAGGTCGCCTTCTGGCTCCGGACCGAAACCATGGGCGTGAGGCGGTGCAAGTTCCCTTCTGTTGTGCCGTGAAATGGACAAACGAAGCGTCCTCAGCCTACGGCCCATGTGGCGCCATTTGCCTTGAAGCTGCATCCGTCCGGCTTGCTGCAACGGAAGGTTCCATTGATGCGCATCGACGTCTTGTTCCAAGTCGCTTTGATCGGGAACGCCTACAATCCCGGGAAACAATCCCTGATGCACCCGTCCCCAGCGACACTCCAGGGTACCCCAGTCGCCGCTTTTCCCCGTCAATCGGAGTCCGACAACGCCATGCATTCCTCGGCCCGAGGTGTTGGGCAGACGGGGAGCCGCGAGATCAAACTTCCGACCGATATACTCAAAGGAGGACTGCGCCACATTGCGGTTTCCATGACGGCTTATGGACCATCCTGAATGCCACTGAACCTGGCCTTTGCGGCTGCGGTGAAGCACATAGAACCGGCCCGCACCATCACCAGCACGGTAACGAATACCGCTCTGAGTGCGGGTTCCATCGGACTCCAATAGCCCCATGGGAGCCAGCCGCAGCGCACCGCCCATGGATTCAGGACCGAGCCAAACATGGCCCCCCCCAGGGACGGCTTCTACACCATCGTACAACGCGGCATCCACCAAGAGGCCGTGATCGGCTCCCCAGCGACCGCCCGCTTGGGGCACTCCATCTTCCAACACGGCCACACGCGCGCCCATCAAACCTCGGAATACAGGCTGAATCAATCCTGCACCCAAATCCAAACCGCGCAATCCAGAGACCGACTCCAAAGTGGACAACACATCTCCAGCGTTTTCTGCTAGAATCCCCTCTGGCTCATCCTCTGCACCTGCACTGGACACCTCTGCAGAAGACAAAGCCACATGCAAGGCCTCCAGCTCAATGTCCACATGGGTGCGTCCATTGACCACCACCACAGCAGCCTCATGCCCATGGGACATGACACTCAAGGAGTCAATCGCAGCAGAACAAGCCACGGCAAAGTGGCCCAGTTCATCTGCAAAAACAGTCTTGCCACAAGGCCAAGCCTGAATGGCCGCCGAAGTACAAGGGGTCAAATACCCTGCATGGTAGACGTGTCCATGAACAACCGATGCGTCCTGGCCTACAATGCTGTCAAAAGCCGACAAACACAAGCAGGCACCCACCACAGCGCGAAGCAGCGATGGACGCAACGGTCTCCACAGCATCGTCCCCAGCAGATCTGGGAAAGGTGACATGAAAAGAGGGAAAAAAAATGAGAATCAGACGGTCCTGATTCCACCCGGTGGTCCCCTCCTAAAACGGCTTTGATCCGCTAGGTTGTCCTTGAGGGCCGGTGAAGTCCGACCCAGTTTCCCCTCCAAACAGAAGGCCTTGGCGTTGGCCAAGGAAGAAAATGACTCCCCTTCATCAGCTGGGGCCCATTGCCAATCACACAGGTCACATGCATCCGATGCGGACAGGCCCGACGCAGGGTCGGAACCTCCATCTTCAGAGGCGTGGTGCACATGGTGAGTACAGCCAGAACCCCCGTGAAGCGCAGGCATGTGGTGTTCCACAAGGTGTTGCAAATGCAAAGCAGGAGCCAGTCCCCAGAGGACCAACAAGACACCACCACCAAGCCTTTGAAAAAGCCGCATTGCGGTCCAAAGTTATGCGGCGAATTGCGCCCCCATGCAAGGACTGACCAATTTGAATGCAGATTTCAGGGCCAACATGGTGTCCGACAAAGGAATCCGAACGAATTTCGCGCCTTCAAATTCAAGAGCACCCCATGAGCGGACTCCGAAATGTTGCCATCATCGCGCACGTCGACCACGGCAAAACCACTTTGGTCGACAAGATCATCCACCATTGCAATGTCATTGACCCGCGAAAAGCGACCGGTGACCTGATCCTCGACAACAATGACTTGGAACGCGAGCGGGGCATCACCATCCTCTCCAAGAATGTCGCCGCGAACTTCAAAGGGGTCAAGATCAACCTGATCGACACCCCCGGCCACGCTGATTTCGGAGGAGAAGTGGAGCGGGTCTTGAAGATGGCAGACGCTGTGCTGCTTTTGGTGGACGCGTTTGAAGGGCCCATGCCACAGACGCGATTCGTGCTCGGAAAAGCACTGGAACTCGGTTTGATCCCCATTGTGGTGGTCAACAAAGTGGACAAGGAAAACTGCACACCCGACATCGTTCAGGAGCAGGTCTTTGACCTGATGTTCAATCTGGGGGCCACCGAGGAGCAGTTGGACTTCGCCACAGTCTACGGCTCGGCCAAAATGGGATGGATGGGACCAGATTGGGAAAATCCAACCGACAACCTGGAACACCTCTTAGAGGTCATCTTGGAGACGGTCCCTGAGGCCCCTTATGTGGAAGGCACCCCTCAACTTCAAATCACGTCGTTGGACTTCAGCCGGTTCACGGGGAGGATCGCCATCGGCCGTCTCTTCAAAGGAGAACTGCACGCCAACCGGGATTATGCGCTGTGTACCGCAGATGGACACCGCAAAGTGCGCGCCAAAGAACTGTTTGTCTTCAGCGGACTCGGCAAGGAGAAAGTGGACCATGTCAAGTCGGGGGATTTGTGTGCCATCACGGGCATCGAGGACTTTGAAATTGGCGACACATTGAGCGACCTGGAGCAACCAGAGCCCATGGAGCGCATCGCAGTCGACGAGCCCACCATGAGCCTGTTGTTTACCATCAATACCTCGCCATTCTTAGGAAAGGACGGCGAATTCCTCACCAGCAGACACATCCGTGAGCGGTTGGATCAGGAACTTCAAAAAAACCTCGCCTTGAGGGTTCACCCTACCGATAGCGAGGACAAGTGGACCGTATTTGGACGTGGCATCCTGCATTTGTCCGTTCTGATCGAAACGATGCGCCGCGAGGGATATGAAATGCAAATCGGCAAGCCACAGGTCATCTTCAAGGAAGTCGATGGGGTTCAGCACGAGCCCTTTGAACACTTGGTCATCGATGTGCCCGAAGCCAATGCCGGAAAGGCCACTGAACTCGTGATGATGCGCAAAGGCATGTTGCAAGTGATGGAAGCCAAAGGCGACATTCAGCACATGGAGTTCCGCATTCCGTCACGTGGACTCATTGGACTGCGCAACATGGTACTCACAGCCACACAAGGTGAAGCGGTGATGACCCACCGTTTCGACGAGTACGGCCCGTACGCTGGAGACCTCGAAACCCGGCAAAGCGGCTCTTTGGTCAGCATGGAAACCGGACAAGCACGGGCTTTTGAGATCGACCGACTGCAAGACCGCGGAACGTTTTACATCGATCCGGGCGAGGACATCTACAAAGGCCAGGTTGTGGGCGAATGTGCCCGTGACCAAGACATGGAGCTCAACCTGATCAAAGGAAAGAAGCTGACCAACATGAGGGCCTCAGGCAGTGACAAAGGATTGCGCATAGCCCCTGCCAAAAAGCTGTCTCTGGAGGAATTCCTGGAGTGGATCGCGGACAGCGAATATCTCGAGGTCACCCCGGGTGCAATGCGGGTACGCAAAATTCCCTGATGTCACCCACACCCCTGATGTGGAACGATTTGCGCTTATAGGGAAAGCCACTCCGATTCCGAGGCTACCTTGCGCCCATATGACGCAGCCTCAGCTCGAATTACCTACCGTGCGCTTTGCACGGGACACCACTGGTTTCGCAAAGACCCTCCGCCAGCGTGTGGAGGCCCATTTCAAGGATAACGGCATTCACAAAAAGGCCAATGGCGCCATGGTCTTCAAGACCATTCTGTTGGTGTCGCTGTACTTGGGTCCCGTCGGACTCATCGCTGGTGGCATCACCGGTGGGGGTTGGATGTTCTGGGCCGCAGAAATTGTAATGGGCCTTGCCCTAGCGGGAATCGGCATGGCCGTCATGCACGATGGCAACCACGGTGCCTACAGCGAAAAGAAATCCATCAACCGACTCGTTGGAGGTGTACTAGAGCTCGTCGGAGGAAACAGTGAGATGTGGCAAATCCAGCACAACGTGCTACACCACACCTTCACCAACATCGATGGCCTTGATGAAGACATCAATCCAGGCCCGCTGTTGCGCTTTAGCCCGCTGAAGCCACACAAGCCTTGGCACAGGTTTCAGCACCTCTATGCGTGGTTCTTCTATGGACTCATGACCCTGATTTGGGTCACATTCAAGGACTTCGTTGCCCTCAACCGTTACCGCAAATTGGGGCTGCTCGAGCGCATGGGAAAGTCTTACAACAATCTGATGTTCCGCATCATTTTGGCCAAAGTCATCTACTACCCCATCGTTTTGGGGCTTCCATTGGCCTTCAGCGGCTTGGGCGTTGGACAAATCATGGCGGGTTGGTTGCTCATGCACTTCTTCGGAGGCCTGACCTTGGCCTTGGTATTCCAACCGGCGCATGTCATGGAAGACCACGACTATGTTTTGGCTGAGAAAGGCGGCAAAATGGAGATTGACCCCATGAGCCACCAGCTCAAGACCACCTGCAACTTTGGAACGAAGTCCAAGTTCTTGACTTGGTACAGCGGTGGTTTGAACCACCAAATTGAGCACCACCTCTTCCCCCACATTTGCCACGTGCACTACCGCGCACTCTCACCCATTGTGAAGGCAACTGCAGAAGAGTATGGGCTTCCCTACCGCGCCGACACTTCATTTGCTGGTGCAATTCAACTGCACATCAATCAGTTGAGAGAATTGGGCCGAACGGCTTAATTCGGGTGGGGTGAGAACCTCAAAGGTTCCACATCAATTCCACGCCAAGAAGCCGGGATATCGGCCGCTGTTGTGCACTTGTGGCAGGCAGCAACTGGCCTGGCCCTACAGCATATCCTACCCCTACATGGGCAGATAAGGTGATGCGCTGTGCAACGAGCATGCGTCCACCTGCCAGCATCCTAAAGTCCTTTCTGGAATACTGGTAGACACCTTGTTGAGTCTCTTCAGAAGCGGAAGGTCCGGCACCGATGGTGCGCTGGTATACTTCTTGGCTGTAATCCAAGCCAATCAAGCCTGTGACCCTCTGGCCTGGCGTGGCTGATGGATACAACCGCACTCCAACATTGCCCGTCCACGCTGCATCAAACTCAGATGGGGCAGATTGAAACAGCTCGCTTTGTGATCCGCTGCCGTTCATCCATCCAAATCCTGCCACCACTCCCCACTCCGGATGAAGCTGGGCGCCACATTGGACGTTCCGAAATCCGGACATCCACCTGACGGCATCAGAGCCCACAGACCATTGCACAGATTGGGCCATGCCGACCTGTGCTGTGAAGGCCAAGGCCGCGATGATGGGGAGACGGAACAACATAGACATCCTCTACGGACAATGTTAAGCCAATGTTACCAAAACCTCAAGGCAAAATTGAAATAATACCAACCGCTCTTGACTTACATCAATTTATAGACTAAATTATATGATATGTCGAAGATAAGTAGCGACTCAAGGGTCCCAAGCCACCTGCCCAAGCAGCATGGAAGCTGGCTTACAGAGGGACTCATGGACGCTGAATACAAGGAATACGTGCTACTTGCCTGGCTTCAAAAGGTCAAACAAGACCTCCAAGGCTCCAGGTTGTATCCCGCCTTGGCCAATGTCATCGACAAACACAGGGAGCTCACCGCCATTAAAAAAGGACTCGAGCAAGGCAAGGAAAGCGGGCCTGTCATCGGTTTGGATTTTGCCAAAATGCAACTTCTCAGAGCTCAGATGACCCACCCTTCCTCCATGGAAGACTATCTCCAAGATGTCATCGGCAGGGCATTGCCACATCTGGACGCCACCATGCAAGAGGGCAAAATGCTGTATGACCTCATTGATTCCAAAGTGATATTTGGCCCTATTGGCATCCAGCCCTTGCACATCAACGAAGGATACCTCATCGTCACCCACGGTGAATCCGCCGACCGTAAACTCATCGCTTATCGATACAACAAATCCCGCATAACCCGGGGTGGGGATGCCTTTCTGGAACTCAACCTCCAATGTGTGGAGTCCAGAAGTTTGTCAAGGCTCGAAACCGCGAACGGGATCAAATGGAGCTTGATCCGACGATACCGTGAATTGCCGCAGCCTGCGACATATCATGTTCATATGGAATGGGCCATTCCCATTGAGCCCACGCTCCTGCCCATTGCGAGGCGGAGGCTGCTTCAAGAAATTGCCCAGTGCTGAGGCCCCGCTTTATTTGACGATGGTCACCTTGATGGCAGAAGGGCCTTTGTGGCTCTGCTCTACCTCAAACTGAACTTTGTCTCCTTCGGAAACCTCTTCCTTCATATTGGTAACGTGGGCGAAAATGCTGTCCCTCGTGTCTGTATCCCGAATGAAGCCAAAGCCTTTGTCCGAATTGAACATGGTCACAACACCGCGGCGGGTCTTGTCAACCGGCTCCATGTCCTCGTCTTTAGGAACACTGATTTGGATGTCCTCGAGGTTGATCTCCTCGCGCTCTGCAGGATCGGGAGGAGTATCGACAATGCGCCCAAACTCGTCCACATAAGCAAACATTTCTGGGCTATCAAGCGTGCGCTTGTTCCCCTTTGCCTCCTGCTTCTTGAGGTCCTTTTCCTTTTTCTTCTTGGCGCGCTTCGCTTCTCTTTCGCGCTTGCCGAATGTTTCCTGAGATCGTCCCAAATCGTTGATTTTGCTGCAAATGTAGAGCCTTCAAGCCCATTTGCAGTCACGCGAGCGAACTGTTTTCAACCAAAATCAAACGAGAGAGCCAACCTGAGCCTTAACCAACCGACGTGATGCGCCACGTTCGGCCCCTGAATTCAACGGTGCTTCCCGGACCCGAAGCCTGCATCGCCTGAGCGAGCGGAGCATCAGCAGAAATGGCCCGCCAATCATCGGATTCAGGGACAACGAACTTCCCCCATGCTACACCGATGACAAAACCTCCTTGATCTGTATTCACCACAGCGCCTGGCCTGACCTGTTCACGAGACTGCCCAGGTTCTAAGGCATGCCATTGTCTCATCATCCCCTCCACCCTCGACAGTCTTCCGGCAGCCTGTTCCATCTCCATCTGGACCATGGCCCTGCCCGTTTCGTGTTTGTCTCCTGCCGTGCTTTTGGATTCGCCCTCGAGGCTTCCTTGAAGCTCTTCAAAGGCGGCGCGGGCGCGAAGAAGCCCTGCTTCCATCGATGCTTCCAAAGCCGCTACAACCTGTTGGCGAATCGGTTCATTCATCGCAACAAAATGCGCCAAGTGCCGTCGACCATCACCATTTCCGACGAAAAGCCATCTGCAGTGGGGAATTCTCCATGCACCACGATCACGCGGTCTGACTCCATCTCAGCGCGTATGAACATGTCCTTCCATTCAGCCGCGCGCTTTTCAACCCTCACTTTGTGTGCCGCGGCAAAAGGCCCTCCACTCTGCAAGAATGCAGAAACTTCAGACCGATAGGCATCGAACCGAGGAAGCGCAGACCGGGCGACCCAGGCCTCCGCCTCTCCCCAACTTCCTGCATCGAGGGCCTCATTGTAGGCCGTAAATACGCGTCTCTGTTCCGGATTTAAGGTGTACAGGTTGTCTTCTACCCACCAGTCCTGCCCTTCAAGGGCCAGAGTCAAAAACTGATAGGAGCGCCCGTCTGGGTCGACCTTAATGGTGTATCGGCCTTTTTCTTCGGGTGAATCCGTGCAAGAAAAAACCGAAACCTCCAGCCGCTGTTTGGCCGTTTTCTTTTCGCTTAGCGCCCTGGCTTGAACCTCCTCAGCGTAACTGCTGATGCGCTGTTGGGTCCGTGCGTTGGACCACGTTGTCCATTCCGTCCATGCTGCCCTATTGACCGGTCTGATGAATTCCGCAGCCCCGGAAACATCTCCATTCAAATTGGCACTCAAAAAACCCTTGGCTGCAGCCTTCCAACCCTTCGGGCAGCTGCTGTCCACCCCTTGGGCCCATGTCCTTTGAAAAGGGCCCATGCAAGACATTAAAAGGAGCAAAATTCCACACTTAGACATGCCTCAAAAATGCCGAATTCTAAGCAGAGAATATGCATTTGAGTCACAATGATGTGAAACCAAACTCCATCGAAGGAAATGAACCAAAAAAGCAACGCCCTCTCCAACCGAGGAAGATCCGGTACTCTGAAGGTTCAAAAAACCGCACTATAAGACCGAAATAGAGGGTCAATGCCTTCCCAGTTTTCAGAGAGAATCAGGTCTGCTGGACACCATGCGACCTATCGCGATCGTGAATTATTTTTCCAATCTCAAAAGACCCATGCAACTTTTTCTGCCTTGAACCTATTGTCTATGCGTACCAGGACCATTATGAAAAATTTATTGCTCTTCAGCTTCTTGGCTACCGCCTTGTTTGTTCAAGCCCAGGACGACTGTTTGCTCGAAGCCAACATTGCCATCAACACAGGGCAATGGGCCAGTGAAATCAGCTGGAACTTGTACGACTCAGGTGGAACCATTGTGGCTTCCGGAGACAACTATGAGGACAACACGGATTACACCACTTCTTTCTGCATTGAAGATTCATGTTACACCCTCGAATTGCTGGACACCTTTGGTGACGGCTGGAATGGCGCTTCATTGACCGCCAATGTTGAATTCCTCGGATTGATGATGGGGCCGTTTACCTTGGAAACTGGGGAGTATGGCACATTCGGTCTCGGTGCTGGCGACTGCTCAGACTTGGACAGCGGCAATGGCGGCGGCAATGGCGGCGGCAATGGTCAAACCGACATTTGGGGCTGTATTGATCCTGCAGCTCAGAATTATGACGCTTCAGCAACCCAGAACTGCTGCTGCACTTATCCAGAAGACTGCTCCTCTTCCAACACATTGACCTTGGTCCAAAGCGGATATGGCCCGGACGATGTTTTTGGCGGCCTTTTTTTAGAGCACTCCATTCAAGGCCTGAACGGGTTTTGGTGGAATCCCAGCTACATCGGCGTCGACGACAATGGAAACTGGATCTCTGAAGGTTGCATTGCCGATGGTTGTTACAACTTGACCCTGTTCAACTACTTGAGTGCAGACACCACGCAGGTGGACATTCTGATCAATGGTGAATACGACTCTAGCATCATGGTGGGACCTGGTGACATGGAAGTCAATGTCGGACTGGGCATCAATTCAAGCGGCTGCGAATTCTTTGTTTTGGGATGCACGGACCCTGAGGCTCCCAATTACAATGCAGAGGCGACCGAGGACAATGGCACTTGCTTAGCGCCCTGCGATTGCCCAGATGAATACGACCCTGTGTGTGGCTACGATTATTACAGTGGACAAACCATCACATTCAGCAACCCTTGCGAATTGGAATGCGCTGGGGCCTACTACCAATGGGATGGCGACTGCAGCGATATTCCCGTCTATGGTTGCATGGACCCAGAAGCTTTGAACTACGACGCTACGGCCACCGTAGACAACGGATATTGCTTGTACATCCCGGAATGTGGCGACGACAACCTTGTTGTGATTTCACAATCAGAATACGGACTGGATTCGCTCACGGGGAACATCTTCGGAGGCGGCATTTATGGCTACTTCACCGGCATCGATGGTTATGCCATCACTTTCACGGGAGTCAATGATGGATACAGCAGCCAATACGGATGTTTGGCAGATGGTTGTTACAACTTCCACCTGTACTCGAGCGGTTGGGATCCATCTGGCACACTCGAAGTGTCCATCAATGGCGGTGACCCTATCACTTATGGTTTGGACGACGACCAAATCAACGCCGTCTTTGCTGTTGGCGTCAACACTGAGGACTGCGAAGTCTACATCCCTGGTTGTACCGACGAGAACGCGTTGAACTACGACCCCAATGCCACGGATGACAATGGAACTTGCTTCTACCCCTTCGGTTGTGATGACGGTCTCGTCGCTGGTCAGCTCTACATCTGCACATTCTCGAATGGCTATGAAGTGGCTTTGACCATTACCGACAGCCAAGGCAACGTGGTCTATGATCAACAAGGCTTCCCTGACCTGGCCATCGAGCACATCGACATTTGTTTGGATCCGGAAGAATGCTACACCGCGACCATGAGCAATATTGCAGGTGGCATGTCTTGGAATGGCGGCTACTTCTGGCTGAATGTGGGCAACGTAGAATGGGTCAATGGTTCATTGGAAGGCGCCAGTGGACAGGACATCGAGTTTGGTACTGGAGATGGTTGTGAAGGAACCACCGGAGGTGGTAATGACTTCCCTGAAGGCTGCACTGACCCTGCCGCTCTGAATTACAATCCCTTCGCCCTCATTGACGACGGATCTTGCTTGTATGACAATGTGGACACCACGGTAGTCGATTGTGGCGACTTGGCCACAGTAACGGCATTGTTCTTCCAAGCTGACCCTTTCATTTCTGAGGTCAGCTGGGCGCTCTTTGACGATCAAGGCAATGCCGTGTTGAGTGGAGACGGTTCCAACGTGGGACCCAGCGGTGTGCTGACCGGTGTTACCGGTTGTCTCGAAGACGGCTGCTATACCTTGGAAGTGTATGACAGCTTTGGAGACGGATGGGGCGGCGGACTCCTCATCTTGGCCGTGGACGACATTGCAGAAACCTTCTCTTTAGAGGAGGGAGAATTTGATGCGTTCCCCATCGAAATCGGAAGTGGTTGTGACGACATTCTGACCATTCTAGGTTGCACGGATCCGGGCGCAATCAATTACAACCCGGACGCCACGGAAGACGACGGCTCTTGCGAGAACGCTTCCTGTCCTTTGATTGAGGTGACCATCATTACCTACACCATGAACAACGGAAGTGACGTTTCATGGACCCTCGAGTCAGAGGCGACCGCTACCGGAGATACAGCTTCAATGCAATCCGATGCCATGACTGACTTTGGAGCGCACACCTACATCGCATGCATGGCTCCAGGGTGTTACAACATGACCTTGCACGATGCCGGCAACGACGGCTGGGACCAAGGTTGGTTGGAAGTCTGGATGGATGGTGCATTGATGACCTCCGCCAGCTACGAAGTCAACGGGGTCAACAGCATGAATTTGGGCATCGGTGTCGACTGCGCCATCGAACCAGAAGAGGGTGACTCCGGCGTGAACAACCCTGGAATGAGCGGTTGGGACAATGCCGTGGACTTCAGCATCTATCCTACCCCTACTGGCGAAATCGTCAACATTCTGGGCGATGGATTCGACAATGAAATGCCCGTAGTGGTGCGCATCAAAGACATGATGGGCAAGCTGATGGCAGAGCGCATCGTTCTTCCTGGAGAGGGCAAGGCCGCATGGCAATTCGACGTTCGCGATTGGCCCGCCGGCATCTACACTGCCGAAGGAACACAAGGCACCAGCGTAGCGGTCGGCAAGGTGATGGTCGCTCGATAAGAGCGGTCGAGGGTGTTGTCCGATTCAACGCCCACAAAATTCTGGACTTCATCCATGGATGAATGGATAACCCAGAAATACCTTCGTGCCGGATACCGCATAGGTATCAACAATTGTGAATAACTGATGTTATCACATTGTGAACGACAACGGACCTCCATTGGGGGTCCGTTTCGTTTTTATACCCCACTATTGTCCTGTCAGCAACGACAACGCAACGCTTCGGCGAGGCGACCCCTCACAGGGTGAAGGCTTGCCTTCTGTCGGACCCCCGAAGAAATGGCCCAGGCCAAGGAAGCGGGAAGAACTTCGGTTCTGCTGGCCTCCAGCACGCAAGTGATGGAGACGCCGACCTCCGGCGAAAAGGCATCCTGAGAATGGATGGAGCCCAGCTCACACAGGAGCAATCCTGTACCAGACCAAAGGAGGCACCGCACCCAACCGGTTTACCGGAGCTGCCTCGGCAGCGGGGGACTGAGACGAAAGTCAAGGTCATCTCTTCGGAGACAAAGGCGGTGAGTGCAGAGGACCCCGGTCCAAAGCGCTGAAGGAAGGCCCGAAAGCCGAAAGGTGGACGGTCCGACATCGGATCACCCCGTGTGAAACGATGTGCCAAAGAGCCCAGGGAAAGGCACGCCGCAAGGCAGTTGACCCCGGGATGCTCGGGCCGGAAGGGGAAACCCAGAAAGCCGACTCAATTCGCTTGCGAATTGAACCGCGCCAACCGCAAGGAAGGCCGGGTGCATCCAGGACAAGCCAACGGTCATAGACCACGCCGGTTCCGACGCTCAGAGGTCCAGATCGCCCGTCAAAAGGCGAAGCATGAAGAACCCCCGTTACTTCATGAGCTGGGCACCCTCGGGTGGACCATGCCTGGAAGAATCCGCACCAGAAACAGAAAGCTCAGGCTGAAGTGGACGGTGCGGATTTCTTATTTCATCCCACCCCACTCTTGGGCCTCGACAGGCCAGGTCGCATTTCAATCAGGGCAATTTCCGCTTGGCAATGCGCTCCAAAGGCCCAGGACAAGCCTTTTGGTGACAGGAGATGCAGCCTGACACCACCATAGAATACGCGTCATCACTGGGATGGGCATTGAAATCTGCAATGCGCTTTTCAAAAGCTATGGCCAGCGCTTGGTATCCATCTACAAACATGCTCGAATCCGTTGGCGCCAGATCATTGAGGTCATATTCAGTAAAAGCGGCGCCTTGCCATTCCCCACCGACATCCAAAAATCGGGTCCGGAAATCGACCAACTCTTCATCCAATTGCCGCATCGACTCCGCCAAAGGGCTCGTACGGTTCGGCTGCACGGGCGCCAGGCGTGGCCCTGAGGAAGAGGGAGCCGTACCGCATTGGGACCATACAGCGACAAACGCAGCCATGCAGAACACCGTCCATCGACGGGACCGGCTCACATGAAGGTTGGACCGCATCAGTCCTCGATCATGACGCCGGTTGCCGTAAAGGCAAGCTGCAACTTTGGCTCGGAAATGGCCGCAATGAACTCTTCGGATTCCCCAGCGTCTTCAGCATAGTGGCGGAGCATGTCCACCGTCAGAGTATCGTAGAAGGCCTCTCCTTCGATCACCGTGCGCTTTCCCTCGGCTCCTTCGGTCGGAACAAAAAAACCATAGTCCAAGAACCGCACGAACACAGTATCCTCTCCCGATGCCACGTCCATCCAACACCCTTTCTTGGCACAAGTGCCTGTGATTTCTCCAGAAAATCTTGCCTGCGCACGCCCCTCGTTTTTCAGCGCCGAACGCAATCCCTCTGCATCTACAGCACCATCGAGGTCGATCACCGACCCGTAATACATCCGTCCGGTTTCTGGATCGCTTTCCACTGGGGCCTCCTCACCGCCAGCACATCCTGCACCCCACACGAGTACTGTCAACACACCAGCCCATTGAACGTTCCTCATTCTTGAAGTCATCATGGCGGAAAGCTACACCATTATGTCGGCACGCTGAGGACCATGCGCGTCCCTCTTTAGCCCCAAGAAACAGCTGATCACTCTTGAGCATCGCAGAAAACCTTCTTGTGCACTTTGAGGCCAAACTGGTGCATTTAGTTAGTGTATTTCTTACACTTGCACTTCTGATACGCTCCCATGCGCAAATACCCTTTATTCCTCTCCGGAATCGCCTGCATTGGCCTCAGCATCCTCACAGGCTGCCAGCCCAGCTCTACCCCAGCTCAAACTGACAACCGCACTGCTTTTGTAGACAGTGTACTTAGGACCATGTCTATCGAAGACAAAGCCGGGGAAATGACCCAGCTCACTTTGGACATGGTGTGTGTAGGTGCACCCTATGCGCTCGAAGAGCCGCATCGACTCGACACCGCCAAATTGCGCAACGTGCTCGTCGATCTCAAGGTGGGCAGCATTTTGAATTGTGGAGGCCATGCTTATGGTCCAGCCCAATGGCACGAGTTGATTGGCGGAATCCAAGAAGCCGCTGCACAAAAAGAAACCGCAATTCCCGTGTTGTATGGGATCGATGCCATTCATGGCGCGACCTACACTTCAGGATCTGTGCTCGGCCCCCAGCAAATTGGATTGGCCGCAACATGGGACACAGCCTTGGTTCGGAAGTTCGCTGAGAACGCTGCCATGGAAGTCACAGCTTCTGGCATTCCATGGAATTTCTCTCCCGTCCTCGATGTGGCGCGCGACGCCCGTTGGCCCCGTTTCTGGGAAACCTTTGGCGAGGCACCCAAGTTGGTCAGCGATATGGGTGTGGCCATGGTCAAAGGGTACCAAGAAGGTCCTGCTCCGATTGCTGCGACGCTGAAGCACTATGTGGGATACAGCCGTCCACTCACAGGAAAGGACAGGACCCCCGCTTGGATCCCTGAGCGCCAGTTGCGCCAGATTTTCATTCCACCCTTTGCCGCAGCCATTGACGCGGGTGCCGCAAGCATCATGGTCAACAGCGGTGAAATCAACGGCATCCCTGTTCACGTGGACCATCACATCCTGACCGACATCCTTCGGGACGAGTTGGGTTTTGAAGGCATGGTTGTCACAGACTGGGAAGACATCAAGTACCTCTTCAGCAGGCACATGGTGGCCGCTGACTACAAAGACGCGATTGACATGGCCATCAATGCTGGCATTGACATGAGCATGGTCCCTACCGACCTCGAGTTTCCTGTGCTCTTGGCAGAGCTCGTAAGAGAAGGACGCGTGACCGAAGCGCGGATGGACGAGAGCGTTCGTCGCATCCTCGCCATGAAGTATGACTTGGGGCTGTTTGAGTCAGGAGGCGTCCCCCCTTCCTTGGCCGATTACCCCGAGAAGTCCACCATTGAAGGTGGCGCCGCCCGAGCAGCCTTGGAAAGCATTACGGTGCTCAAGAACGAGGGCAACCA
Organism: uncultured Flavobacteriales bacterium; assembly: GCA_965659115.1. Taxonomy (GTDB): domain Bacteria; phylum Bacteroidota; class Bacteroidia; order Flavobacteriales_D; family Sanyastnellaceae; genus UBA8752. Next base: position 26,711 of record CBFHUP010000014.1, read on the forward strand.
CGCCGTCAACGACGGAGACCCCATTTTGCCCATCGGAGGCGCAGGCCGGATCCTCGTGACGGGACCTACAGCCAACAGCTTGAACGCCCTCAACGGAGGCTGGACCGGCACATGGCAAGGAACAGACACCAAGTACAACACCCCCGGCCGTCCGACGGCCGTCGAGGCCATGCAAGAGGTGTTTGGCGAAGACCGCATCTCCTTTGCAGAGGTCGGCATGGATTTCACCGACGCCGACATCGCCGACATCACACGCAACCTGAACCCCTTCACCACGCAATGCGCTGTGGTCTTCTTGGGAGAGATGCCTTACACCGAAGGGGTGGGCAGCGTCGAGGACATCGAGCTGTTTGACAACCAACAGAACTTGGTCAAGGCCCTCCACAAGCAAGGCGTTCCCGTGATTGGCGTTTACGCAGGTGGACGTCCGCGCACGCTGGCGAACATCGAACCCTTGCTCGACGCATTCGTGATGGCCTATCTGCCTGGCGACTATGGTGCCCGGGCCATCGCCGACGTGCTCAGCGGTGCATTCAACCCCTCTGGCCGACTGCCGTTCACCTGGCCCCGCGAGGCTTCAGCGCACCTCACACACGACCGCAAGCACACCGAGAATGTCCATTCAGACTTCTCCTTGAACGCATTCAATCCACTCTACACCTTTGGAAGTGGCCTCTCCTACTCTACCGTGGAGAGCACCAACCTCACTTTGGTCAGCGACAGCACAGTGAGTTTGGGCGAAGATGTTACCGTCAAGGTCACCCTCCAAAATACAGGCGACCGCTCCACCACTGAAACGGTCATCCTGTATTCCCAAGACCGCGTGGCCAGCATTACACCTTCTGTAGATGAACTCAGGGCCTTCAAACAAGTGGTGGTGCCAGCAGGTGCCACCATCGAGGTAGAACTCAGCGTTTCCACCAATGAGCTCGGTTTCATTGGGATGGACAACACTTACATCGTAGAAACTGGAACTTTTGGATTGAGGGTGAAGGACCAGGTGGTCGAGTTTGAATTGACGAAATAACAACCCTTACATAAATCAACATGAAACACCTTTACTCTTTCATTGCCCTCTGTATGGTGGCAATGGGCGTCAACGCCCAAATGGTATCCGTCACATGGAACCTGAACATGACCAATGAAACGGTCGCAACAGAAGGCCCTTCCGTAGCCGGTGGAGCTGACTTCGGTTTTCCTGGAGACAACCCCATGAGTGACCCCGATGGCGACGGCATCTACACCCTGACCCTTCAAGTCGAATCCGGATACACTGGATACTACACTTTCACCAACGGAGCCTGTGGCGACTGGTCATGCAAGGAGAACATCGCCGGTCAGGACTGCGCGAATCCCGCCAACTACAATGACCGCCAGTTGGAGAACATCACAGAGGACACGGTGATCAACACCTGCTTTGGCCAGTGCAGCACTGACGGAAGCTGCGAGGCATCCAGCGCTGTAGACGTGACCTTCCAAGTGGACATGAACAACGAGAACACCGACGGCGGTGTCTTTATGTTCGGTGGCTTCAACGGATGGAACGCCGGAGGCAACCCTATGGATGATTCAGACGGTGACGGCATCTACACCTTGACCATCAACGCCCAGCCTGGAGGCTTCGAGTGGAAGTACATCAGCGGCGATGGCGAAGAGACCTTTGATCCTGCTGTGAGCGGCGAATGCACCTTGACCTCTGGTGAGTTCACCAACCGCTTCATCTTAGTAGAAGGTTCCGACGCCATCACTTTGGATGTGGTGTGTTTTAACAGCTGTGACGCCTGCGACTCAGCTCCTTGTGTAGACCCCACACTGATCGATACCACGGCCATCTGCCCCTCCATTTTTGCTCCAGTATGTGGTTGCAACGGAGTGACTTATAGCAATGACTGTGAAGCACAGAACTACGGCGGTGTGACCTCATGGACTGAAGGCGAGTGCGCCAACTCAGCCATGGTCACCTTCCAAGTAGACATGAGCAATGAGGACATTCTCGGCCCCATCTACGTCACTGGCGCTTCCGTAGACGGATGGTGCGGCACCTGCGTTGAGATGACCGACAGCGATGCGGATGGTATTTATGAAGCCACCGTTGAGCTCGATTCTGGAGACCACGAGTACAAGTTCAACAACGGAGGTTGGGACGGAACCGAAAGCCTCGATTCTGACGAGGACGCTGCCTGCACATTGACCACCGTCGATGAAGGCGGCACATTTGTGAACCGCATCTTTACCCTGAGCGCTGGATCTGGTGATGTGACCATTGACGCCGTATGCTTCAACAGCTGCACTGTTTGCGAAACTGTGGAGGAGCCCAACACTTCTGTCACCTTCAACGTAGACATGAGCGAGCAGACCGTAAGCGGTGCCGTTTACATCTCCGGTGAATCCATCGATGGATGGGCTGGATCTCAAGTTGAACTCTCGGACGCTGACGGCGACAATGTGTACTCTGTGACCCTCGAACTCGGTCAAGGCGCACACGAGTACAAGTACATGATTGGAAGCTGGGACACCAGCGAGAACTTGGAAGCTGAAGGCGATTCTGCTTGCACCCTGACCACCGGAGGATTCACGAACCGCTACCTCTTCATCGAATCTGAAGCGGCCATCGACCTCGCCACAGTGTGTTATGAATCTTGCGATGCTTGCGCTCCTGTCAACGCAGTGGCTGAGCAGAACAACCTGTCCTTCCGTGTTTTCCCAAGCGTGACCGACGGAATTGTGACGGTTGCTTTCCCTGCTCCCCTCGCTTCAGCAGCACAGATTGAAGTTCGTGACATGAGCGGACGGTTGGTTCAAAACAACAACTTGGGAGAAGGTTTGACCCAGATCCAAGTTGACCTCAACAGCCAAACCGACGGATTCTATGTAATCCGCGTTACTGCCGGCCTGCAGGTTGCTACCGAAGTGGTAGTGAAGCAGCACTAATACAGAACACCACAAGACACCATGAGATTCTTGCTCCTCTTGGGTTGGTTGATTCCCTTCGGGATATTCGCCCAATCCACGGCCATCACCGGAAAGGTGACCGATGTCGACGATGGAATGGCCCTGCCGGGCGTATCCGTAGTCGAAAAAGGCACTTACAACGGCACTGTGACCGACATCGATGGTAACTACACCATTATGGTCTCTTCCAACGAAGCGACCTTGATGTTCACCTACATCGGTTACAAGACCACGGATGTGGCCATTGCAGGGAATTCCAACGTAGACCATGCCCTTTCGGCCGACATCGCCGGTTTGGAAGAGGCCATTGTCATCGGATACGGAAACCAGCAGAGGAGCAAGATTTCAGGTGCTGTGGGTACCATTGACATCAAGGACGCCACCTCCGTGCCAGTTTTGCGCACGGAACAGGCCCTCCAAGGAAGGGCTGCAGGTGTTCAAGTCACCCAAAACTCAGGACAGCCAGGTTCTACCCAATCCATCCGGATTCGGGGAACAGGCTCCCTGAACAACGCAGAGCCCCTCTGGGTGGTGGACGGCATTCCGTCAGGTGGAATCGACTACCTGAACCCTGCTGACATCGAATCCATTTCTGTGTTGAAGGATGCGGCCTCTGCCGCGATCTATGGCGCCCGTGGAGGAAACGGCGTCATCCTTGTCACCACCAAAAAAGGAGCCAAGGGCCAACCTGCCCAGGTGACTTACGATACATACTATGGCTTTCAAGAGCCCTGGAAAAAGATCGGCTTGCTCAATGCCGAGCAGTATGCCATTCTGATGAATGAGAGCCGCGCTGCTGCGGGCCTCGTCCCCCTTGCCCAACTCTCGGACCCTGCCAGCCTCGGCGAGGGGACCGACTGGCAAGACGCCTTGTTCCAGCGGGCCCCTATGGTGAACCACAGTTTCAATTTCACCAAGGGAACAGCCACAAGCTCTACCGCCATCGGTGGAAGCCACTTCGCCCAAGACGGCATCATTGGCGGCGAGAAAGGACGCTTCGAGCGCACCACCTTCCGCGTGAGCACACAGCAAGATGCTGGCGACCGTTTCCGCATCGGACAAACGGTCAACTTTACCCACATCAGCCGGAATGCACTGGCTGAGAACAATGAATTTGCGACCCCTGTCGTTCGGGCCTTGAACATGGACCCCGTAACACCAGTTTCGCGCCCCGATGGCTCTTACGCCTACTCAGAATTGATCGGCAGCGACATCGCCAACCCCATCAACCAAGTCGAGACCACCTTTGACAATTGGGTCACCAACCGTTTCGTGGGCAACATGTACGGCGAATACGACCTGCTCAAGGAGCTCAAGTTCCGTTCATCGGTCAACATTGACCTTTCCCTCGGATCCCAAAAGATCTTCCTCCCCCAATACGACTTGGGCATCGGCGAGAACGACCCCAACCGTCCGGCCTACGAATGGCGGGAAGTCAACGGACTCATCCGCAACGAAAACAAGTGGTCCAACTGGCAGTGGGAAAACACCCTCCAGTACGACAAGGAGCTGAAGAACGGAGACCGCATTCAAACCATCTTGGGCTACTCTGCTCTGTATGGGAACTACCAGAACATCGGCACTTACCGGGACAGCTTGAACTCCAATGATCCCGAGTTGGCCTTCCTCGACAACAGCCTCAACTTCAATGAGCAGGCACCCAACGCCAGCGGCGGATTCGGTGAGAGTTCTTATCTCTCCACGTTTGCCCGAGTCCAATACGAACTCGGTGACCGCTACTCCATGAGCGGAACCGTTCGCCGCGATGGCTCTTCCAAGTTTGGTGCCAACAACCGCTACGGCATTTTCCCATCCTTGTCGGCCGCTTGGAACCTCACTGAGGTCCCCTGGGTCTTGGAGAAGGATTGGATTGAGTTTGCCAAGGTGCGCGCCTCATGGGGCCGCAACGGAAACGCAGACGGCATTGGCAACTTCGACTTCACCTCTGTAGTCTTCAACGGCCAGAACTACACGTTCGGACCGGACCAACAGCAAGTGAACGGAGCAGGACCTGTCACCACGTCCAACCCCGACCTCAAGTGGGAAACCGTGGATCAATTCAATGCAGGTGTTGATCTCGATCTCTACCGCGGCCGATTCAACATCGTCCTAGATTACTTCGTCAAGAACACCAACGACATGCTCGCGGTCGTGCCCGTGCCTGGCGTGGTCGGGTTCTTGCCTGCAGCCACCAACGTAGCCTCGGCCCGTAACAAAGGAATCGAGCTCGCCCTCACCTACCGTGGTGAGAAAGGCGATTGGGAATATGACGTCACGGGTAACCTCAGCGTCATCCGCAATGAGATCACCGGTCTGGGTGAAGGCGGACAGCCCATCAACACGGGTAGCGTTTTCGGAGCCGGCAACGACTTTACGGCTTACACCGACATCGGATTGCCCATGGCCGTGTTCTATGGCTATGAAACCGCTGGCATCTTCCAAACCGACGAAGAAGCCATTGCCAACACCGCACAGCCAGAAGCACAAGCCGGCGACGTGATTTTTGTGGACCAAAACGAAGACGGTGTCTTGGACGAAAACGACAAGACCGTCATTGGAAACCCCCACCCTGACTTCACCTTTGGCCTCACAGGCAACGTCAAGTGGAAGAACTTCGATGCGAGCATCTTCATTCAGGGCTCACAAGGCAACGACCTGTTCAACGGCATCTTCCGTTACGACCTCAACACCACCAACCTTCCTGTGTCCGCATTGGAGCGCTGGACGGGCGAAGGCTCTACCAACGAGCATCCACGGATCACGCACACCGATGCCAACCAAAACAACCGGGTATCTGATCGCTTCATTGAAGACGGATCCTTCGTGCGCATCAAGAACCTCCAAATTGGATACACCTTGCCCCAGAGCATTCAAGACAAGCTCGACATCGGCAAGTGCAGGTTCTATGTCTCGGCCAGCAACCTGCTGACCCTCACAAACTACTCTGGCCTCGATCCTGAAATCGGATCACGCGGCACGCTGGAAATCGGCATCGATCGCGGCTTTTATCCTGTCGGACGGAACTTCATCGCCGGCATTAACGTCACCTTTTAATCCAGGAAACCATGAAGCGCATACTCCTTCTCCTCCTGATTCCTGCCGTTCTGGTCTCCTGCAAGCAGGAATTCCTCGAGCGCACACCTGTCGTAGGTGCTACGGAAGCCAACTTCTACAAGACGCCTGAAGACGCCTTGTCAGCCACCATCGCCTGCTACAACACATTGCAGCAGGAAGTCACCAACATTCAAGGGTCGTCCGGTTTGAAGCCACACTTCCGCTGGTATTTCGGAGACATCATCTCCGATGACAGTGACAAAGGAGGTTCTGGCGATGGCGACGACCCACAGCTCTACGATTATGAGCGTTTCCAGGGCAACAGCTCAGGCCAAATGCTCTTGGTCGAGTGGCAAGTGGCTTACCGCGGAATCGCATACTGCAACCTCGCCCTTCAAAAAGTGCCTGAGATCGACATGGACTCCGATGTGCGCGACGCCTACTTGGGTGAGGCTCGCTTCATTCGCGCCTATTGGTACTTCAACCTGGTCAAGACTTTTGGTGGGGTCCCCCTCGTCACAACACCATTGGCTTCTTCGGAGTACCAGCAAGCACGCGCTACAGCAGACGAAGTGTACGCCCTCATCAAAGAGGACCTCGAATTTGCCATTGAGTACTTGCCGACCCGCAGTGCATACAGCCTGAACCAATTGGGCCGTGCCACGCGTGGTTCTGCCCAAGGCCTGATGACCAAGGTGCACGCTTTCCTTGGTGAGTGGGAGAACTGTTACCAAGTGTCCGCCGATCTCGTCAACGAAGGCGAGTACAGCCTCGACCCTGAATTCGGCAACATCTTTACCGAGCTCGGTGAAAATGGACCCGGTTCCATCTGGGAGATCCAGTACATGAATGCTTCCGGTGGAAACTGGGGACAGCAACTCGAAGGCACTTTCACCAATGTCTTCCAACGCGCTCGTGGACAGTTCAATGGATACGGATTCAACCTCCCTACCCAAAGTCTGGTAGATGAGTTTGAGGATGGCGATCCCCGCCTTGCAGCCACCTTGTTCCAAGAAGGAGACGTCATGGGCGACCGGGGCGTATTCACCTTGGATGCCACTGGCATGCCCCACCTGTACTATTCCAAGAAGAACTTCAACAATGCGGCTGAGGAAGCTCCCTTCGGAGACCCCAACCCCAACGGTCACACCAACGACCGGGTCATCCGTCTGTCAGATGTTCTGTTGTTTCATGCAGAGGCCTGCCTGAATACAGGACGTCAGCTCGAGGCTTCAAACGCACTGGAGGCGGTTCGTTTCCGTGCCCGTGGCAATGTGACGTACAACCCCATGGCACCAGATGCAGTGTTGCCTTTCATCTCTGCAGAGGACATCACCATCGAAGACATTTGGCACGAACGCCGGGTGGAGCTGGCCATGGAAGGCCACCGGTTCTTTGACCTCGTGCGTCAAGGCCGCGCTGTCGAAGTGATGCAAGCGCACCTCGACGAGCATTTTCCAGCCGCCGGGTACAGCTTTACTGCAGGCGTCAACGAACTCTTTCCCATTCCCAGCAATGAGATCACCCTGAGCGGTGGACTCATCACACAAAACCCCGGATACTGATGCGACTTCATCATTTCCTTCCCCTGGCCGTTGTATTGGCCTTTGTCGGTTGCCAACCTACTGTCGAAGAAGGCATAGAGCTTCCTGGCGCCCCGAGTGCTTCATTTGATTGGGAGTACCTCTATGTGGACACGGCAGCTACGCCTTATGTGGACTCCAACCGAGTCGTCTTCACTTCGCTGGCCGGTGACGGTTTCCTACATTTTTGGGATTTCGGCAATGGGTTGACCAGCAACAACCTGACAGACACCACCTTCTACCCACAGGAGGGCAACTATGAGGTGAACTACTCCGTGTACAGCGCGGGGGGTTCTGGTACGGCATCGGTCACCATCCCCGTGGCCAATACTGTAGAGCTTCCCTGCGAAGGCACCCTGGCTCTGCTCACCGGTTGCGACAACCAGAAGACGTGGATTTTCTCCGGAGAGGCTGGCGCCATCTCAGTTGGCCCCACCCCTGGCAGCACCGAGTGGTACAGCAGCCCTCTGGCTGGACTGGTTCCTGAACAGTACGACGACAGCTATCAGTTTACCACAGATGGCTTGTACGGCTACAACAACAATGGCGGTACGATCAACCCATTCGAAGGCTATGTGGTCAACGAATTGGTGGTCCCCGATACGCTCAACTACCTCTTGAATGAAGGTGCTGGCATCAACGGAGAAGACCAATTCCGCTTGATTCCAGACGACACCGGGTTCTGTTGGTTCATGGGCGTATGGGACTGCGGCCCCACCTACGACATTTTAGAACTGACCGAAGACCGCCTCGTGGTTATGGCTCCCATCCAGAATGGAGATTGCACGAGTGCAGAAGGTTACTTCACCTTGATTTTCACAGCACAATGAACACCGCTCGGACACTCTTGATTCTGGCTTTTCCCTTTGCCTTCGCTGCTTGCGGTGGTGGAGAGGAAGACACACCGGCAGAATTCCGATTCTCCAACGACCGCACTGCCTTCGAAAACGACGCCAGTGCCACTTTCTCATTTGATGTCCGCATCGATGAGGCCAAAACCAAGGAGGTCCGGGTGCATTACGCTACCGCCGATGGAACGGCCATCGCTGGAGAGGATTACACGGCCACAGAAGGTGACCTGGTATTCGCCCCCGGCGACACCAAGAAAACCATCGAGGTGTCGATTGTGGTCGATGAGTTTCTCGAACCCGACGAGTTCTTTACTGTGGCGCTGAGCAACCCAGAGGGCGGATACCTTCGGGACAACCTGCAGGAAGCCGTGGGCACCATTCGCAACGACGACCAGACCCTCGGCATATCCAACGAAGGGTACACCACACCGGACAACTATCCGGGCATGACCTTGGTTTGGGGCGATGAGTTCAACAGCGACGGCGCACCTGACCCATCCAAGTGGACCTACGACTTGGGCAATGGCAATTGGGGATGGGGCAACCAAGAGCTGCAGAACTACACCAGCAGTCCCGAAAACGTCAAAGTCGACGGCGGCAACCTGTTCATCTTCGCACGCAATGAGGGAGGGTACACTTCTGCCCGACTCAAAACCCAGGGCATTTTCGACTTCCAATATGGGCGTGTCGACATCCGTGCCATGTTGCCAATCGGACAAGGCATTTGGCCGGCATTGTGGATGTTGGGTTCTGACATCACCACCGAGAGCTGGCCTGCTTGCGGAGAGATTGACATCATGGAATTGGTCGGAAACCAACCCCGCTTGATCCATGGCACCGTGCACTGGGGACCAGACAATGGTCAGCACCAATACAATGGAACCACAGCACCAGCGCTTTCTTTCCCAGAGACCTTTGCCGACGAGTTCCACGTGTTCTCCATTGAGTGGGAAGAAGACCTGATCAAGTTCTATATGGATGATGTGCACTATCACACGATCACACCACAGAACATGAATGGCTTCGCCTATCCTTTCAACGATGCCTTTTTCTTCATCCTGAATGTGGCTGTAGGCGGCCAGTGGCCCGGTGACCCCGACGACACCACACCATTTCCAGGGTTTATGGCCGTGGACTACATCCGCGTTTTCCAATAACAATGCCCCGATGGCCCCTCGGGGGTCCATCTTTCAAAGCCCCGTCACTCCTAGGAGCGCCGGGGCTTTGTCGTATTGTCGATTTCTTCCGCCATTGGTCCATGGGCGTTGCTATCCGTTTCCAACCTAGCTTGTGGAATGGGCCAACTCGACATTGTCATCTCTCCTACTGAACCGCGATACTGGGCCATGATGGCCTTGTGCACCGCGCTTGCTGCCTGGACCTTGTGGTATTTCCCCAAAAAAGGAGCAGACCGCAAAGGGCCGCGCCAAGGATTGGGCATCGCCATGCTCGCGCTGCAAGGCGCTGACCTGTTGATGCCTCTCATTGTGCCCGACATGGCTTTTTCTTGGCACCGCTCCCTGCCTTTGCATTTGTGCGGGATCAATGCCATCCTCATCGGCCTGAATTGTTTCTGGCTCAACAGGGCTGTTTTCTCCTTTACCACGTTTCTGGGAATCATTGGTGGCGCGCATTCCTTGCTCACCCCTCAATTGCCCTCCGGAGACGCCTTGCCCTTGATGGTGCTCTTCTTTGTGAAGCACGCCGCACTGATTTTTGTCCCCATTGTGGTGGCCAAGGTGTACGGGATGCGCTTCCGCAAATGGGACTGGCTCCGAACCTATGTATGGACCTTCGCTCTGTCTATGGTCGTCATGAGCGTCAACGCTGTGCTCAATCTCTTTGTGGCGCGTCCGGAAGGCATCATCGCCAACTACATGTACGTCTGGGAGGCACCTGTCGCCGACAACCCCCTGGTCTTTGACTGGGCTTGGCCGTGGTACCTCATTCCACTCCATGTGGCACTGGTGGCCCATCTCATCTTGCTCAACGCCGCGTTCAGGAAATGGAGTCCGGCCCTTGAAGGGAATACAAGTCTCCGCTGGTTCCAATAAACGCGTCTCAGGCCCATGGCTGTCTTTAGCAGATAGAACCAAAGAGCCCCAGCAGAAACAGGACATCCGTGACGTTCACGGCACCGTCTGCATTGACATCGCTGTTGTCACAATCCTCCTGACAACCAAAGCTCCCGAGCAGTTGTAAGATGTCAGAAACACCTACGATGAAATCTCCGTCAAGGTCTCCCGGGCATCCGACAGAACCCGTGAATGATACGGTGCACCCCGACGCAATTTCTGTAGCCGTCAGTGTATAGTCGCCTGAACCGACCAACGTGATGACCGCCCCCTGTGCATCGAGAACCGTCCCGTTTAACATCCAGACATGGTCTGTCCATCCATCGGGCGCTTGAACCTGTTGACCCTCCAGATTCCAGTACAGCGGAGACGGGTCAAGAAACTCAAGATCAAGGACTTCCAAAGCGGAACAACTCCCTGACTCCACCCCAATGGCATAATACAATCCCGGACCATCAGTGGCGCTGTTGCCCCACAACATGGTCTCTTGCGGACACATCTCCATCGCCGTTGTATCGAATGCGCAGACCTCCGATACCAGCGCGTACTGCGCCGAAGCCACAGGACCACAAGTGCCGTCATACAACGCCATCTCATCATTTGCAGGCACCATACCGCAAGGATCCGACCAAGGCTCCATGCCCAGCGGGTCGCGCTGAACGACGGCCAAGTCAGCCATGCCTTGCATCCATGGAGTCAACATGCCCTCAGAAGTGCCCATGTTCCATGCCGTCCCGGCGTCAAATGCACCCACACCGTATGCGTCGATCACCCAATATCCCATAGGCAACCCTTGATCTGGCCCGTCGGGCGGCGCCGGATCCAACCTGTGAACCACCACCTCACCATTTGGGACTGAGGCCCCAACGGCGACTTCGAGGGATCCACCCACTGCATCCAAAGCAAAACTCCCCGATCCATCCACCATCACGCGGTCGAGCACACCCGACCCTACTACAGCAGCTGAACTGGCCAGAGCAGAAGGACCGGTATAGACCCCGTGCTGAGAACCGCCTTGCTTGTTGACCATGAAATAGGTGTCCTCGTTGAATTGATAGTAAGCCACCAAATCAGGGTCAGCCTCAACTTGAGACTGTGGCAAAGTCAGGTGTCGCTGCTCCCGGATTTCATCGCGGCTCAGCGTACGGTTCCAAATCTTGACCTCATCGATTCCCCCACTCATGTTCCGGCTTCCCCAACCGCGGTAACTGCCCAAAAACTGAGCGTCTTGAACGCCGAGGACAGGACTAAAAGCATCTTGGGCCTCCTCGCCATTGACATACAAACGCACGCCATCTGGAGCCACAGTCATGGCCACATGGGACCACTCATTCGGGGCAACCGTGAGGCCGCTGCTCCACCACCACGCGCCATTGGGCCAATGGTAACCGAGTTCGTTGTTCTGCCTAAAGTTGAATCCTCCACCGTTGCCCGCGGCGATCACGATGGCAGCGTAATCGGGCTGTATCCCGTCGGGACGCACCCAAGCCATGGCCGTGTAGGTATTGGTCTCGAGCCCCAAATCATGGGTCAATCCATATCCATTCGAGCCCGAACATTCGAGCGCCATGCCTGGAATTCCAGAGGCTTCACATTGGCTGGCAGGCCCCACTTGCACCATGCCTGCCACGCTTTTAGAATCGGTCATGCCATCTGCATTGGTCACCGAAAGTGTCACGTCATATGCCCCACCCTCGCCAAAAATCACCACCGGATTCCGAACCGATGTAGAAGACACAAACTCGGGCTGGGGATCGAAGGTCCAAGCCCACGTCGCCCCCTCGTCCACCACAATACTGTAAGAATCGAAATGCACGGAGTCCCCTGCACAATAGACCTCGGGATTCGCCGTCATGGGCTGGGCCACGGGCGATGGGACAAATGGAAACGCCGCCTCCCAGATGCCCTTGCCTTTGTCACCGACACGGACAACATTGTCTCGGTACAGCGGCAAGCACTCAAAAGGCGCCCAGCGCGCAGGCAGTCCAGTACCAAATGACGTCCATGAACCCGCATCTGAGGCGCGGTGATAAGCCCCAGTTGTGGACACCACCACAGCTCCTGCATCCCCCAGACACACCACGTCGCGCAAAGCCTCGCCCAGCAGTCCCACGCCCAAGTTGGACCAAGTATCGCCGCCATCCAAAGAGCGTCGCACCTCGTCGTCGTCGGCCTTGATGGCCCACAACTCATTGTCGTCCGCAGGATTTAAGGCGATCTCCATGCTGCTCCAATTGGTCGGCAGACCTGTAAGCGACTGCCAATTCTGCCCCCCGTCCTGCGACCGGTACAGCGTGCAAGTATTGCTGGAGCGGACCACCGCAAAAAACAGCGCACGGTCGCCCCTGCCCTGCTCGATTTCGAGCACTGTTCCACTGCCGAAGTTGTGCACCAGAGTGAAGTCCGCACCTCCGTCTTCGGAACGGTAAAAGCCGCTGCCATTGCCCAGCGAAAGGAAATCGGCATAAAGCGGGTCAACCACCAATTCACTCGACCTCGAATCCACATAGCTTTCGGTGGGATACATAGAAAGGTTGCCGATACCCGCAGGGGTTCCGTTGAACGATTGGGGAAGGCGCAAGTCGCCGATGTCACTGAACCGGAGTTCATTGGCGTCCAAAGGATTCACATACCCTGTGGGCGCCTCGGCACCACCCAACCGGAGGTGTTTGCCCGCGCCAAAATCTTGCCTAAAACCGGTGTTGCCATTGTGGTAGCGTCCGCCGGTCTGAGCGTCTACATTCCACCCTTGGGAAAAGCCCCACAATGTGGTGTTATAGATGCCGTATTTCCGGCTTTCATGGGTGGTCAACTCATCGGAACTGTAGTTCAACCCGCCATCTGAAGCCACCCACACGTCTCCACCGAGGACGTGCATGTCTTGGATGTCTGGGTGCACCCATCCGATGTCATACGTGCTGGCCCCGTAGGCGCCAATTCGTTGCCATGTGACACCGCCATCATCCGTCGCATTCAAGGCAGTTACACCCACCCAAACGCGGTCAGGGTCCACATGCGAAACGGCCATTGCAAAGTCGTAAAACCCCTGGTATATGCCCGTTCCATTCATATTTCCCGTGGCCAAACTGGGGTGTTCATCCACATCGTAAGGGGCACCATCCTGTCCATTGGGATTGGTCCAATTGTCGCCCGCATCGTTGCTGCGGTACAGCCCAATCCAGCCGGTATCGCTGGACTTCCCCTTGCCGATCAAGGCCACATAGACCCGATCAGGGTCGGCAGGTGTCGTGCCAATGCGTCCACCATGATCATCGGCATTAGAGGCATCAGATGGCACGAAGTAACCAGCGTCGTGAAGCTGAAAGGTCTCACCCCCGTCATCCGAACGCTGGAACGCACACCGTTCAGGGTTCAATTCATGCACCAATGCATACACCACCATGGCATTTGTCGGATGAAACCGCACATCCCAAACCTTGCCCGAGATGACCGTGGACCAAGTGATGCCTCCGTCCATGGTGCGGCGCAACCCATTGTCCGTGGCCACATAGACGATGTCTGAATTCCAAGGGTGCACCACCAATTGATTGGCAGAAGAACCGAGGTTGTACAGCAAGTCCCAAGTAGACCCTCCATCGGTGGTGCCGTAAAGGGTGTTGTTGGAAACGAAATAAAACGCAGTTGAAGATGATGGCGCCACCGCGCATTGGGTCACGGTGCGTATGCCAGCCACATTGATCGTGACCGGTGTCCAACTCAGCCCTTTGTTCGTGGTCTTGAACAGGCCCCCAGCCTCAATGCCTGCAATGGCGACATCTGGATTGGCGGCGCATTGGTCAAAGCAATAAACATTGCATTGCCAGGACACTGGAATATGTCCCTGTTCCTGGTTGTTCCAGGTTTCAAACGGTCCGATGGCCTGCCATTCAGGGTCCACTTCAGCAGCGCGTTGGAGCTGACCCTCCACGCCCCCTCCTTGGGCAAAAGCCGCCGCCGCCCATTCGCCTGCATCCCGAATCACCCCATCAGGTCCTACCCGATGTTCCACATGCATAAGCCAGTGCTTGAAATTGCGCTCGTGCAGGGTCTTCTCGTAGGGGCGGTCCATGAGGTACGCCGCCCGCAGGTCTGTAATTTCATGAAAGTCGGTGGTGCCCGAATACATGCGTTGCGCCCATTCAGGCAACTCACCCATGTCTTTTGGGAGCCACTTAAAGGTCCCTTGCTCCGGAATCCATCCCACTTCGGTTGGAGGGGACTGTGCCACAACACCCGCAGCAAAAATGACCAGTCCACACAACACAAGCCCTCTCTTCGTGCTCTTCATTCACACCAAAATACAATGGAACCTTGAACGCAGTAGGACGCGTCCAACCAGACCATGTCTGCAGGCATTAAATTGAGCACATGAACGCGACTTATTCTTGTGACCAGTGCGGCATGGCCGTCAAGGCCCAATGTGCCAAGTGTGATGTGCCCCTCGAAAACGGCCACCTGGAGCTGCCCGACGGGACCACCGTGCAAGTTTCCAAGTGCCTTTCTTGTGAAGGCAAGATCAAATCGCCCCAATGCTGTGGGAGTGACATGACGTGCAAGGCTGCGTGAACCTGCGCGTCAAAACAGCTGGAGCAGTTGTGGCCGCAGCCATCCTGTCCTCATGCCAAATGAGCGCCCCAAACCTGGCATCAGAGGGCGGTTATAGTGTGCCATTGTGGACGGCTGACACCGTGCATTTTGACCCGGGATTGGCTGCAGATTCCGTGCCGGGAGCAGCAGGCGATTGCCGTTTGGATGCAGGGCGCATGCGCCTTGTTCCGGTCACTTTCCCCACCCGCCAGCGGCGCTGCGACATCCAACTCGACGTGACCCTGCGGTCAGCAGGGGACCCTTGGGACAAAAGCGGCAGCATTTTTGCCTTTGCCGATCGGGCCGGCCGCGACTTCCTCACGCGCATGACGGCTGGTGGAGACGCCGACACAACCACCTTTTGCGGCATCACGCCCACAGGCGAGCGACAACCCGCATTGGAACTCTTGCGCTTCATCACGCCCTTTGGCGTTGGCCACTTCAGCCACACCGAACGCGCCCAAGCCTACAAGCCCGAATCGGTGGGCGTCTGGGCCGACAGCGTGCACTGGAGCACCGACCTCAGTGGACTTCAGGCCTGGTTTGAATCTGCCGACACCGTGTGGATAGGCGCCTACATCGACACCTGGACTTCCGAAGGGTACACCTTGAGTGCCGCCATTACCGCCAAAGAGAGCGCGCTGGCTTGCGATGCCCATATGGCCCGTTCTGTGCTCCCCCTGATCAACACCACCAAGCTGGCCCATGACCAGCGCCCCTATACGGCGTTCCCCAACGGCCCGCTTTTGGTGGACTTTGAACTGAATGCTCCCGCTACCGGCGCCGAGCTCGCCTTCTTGACCACCGGACACGGCGGCCACGCTGGCGGCGATGAATTCACCGAACAGCCCCACGCCATCCTTTTGGACGGCGACACATTGAAGTCTTGGACCCCCTGGCGCACCGATTGTGGGGCCTATCGCCGGTTCAATCCCACCAGCGGATTCTGGCCCTCGACCTATGTCCTCAATGGCGACACCCTGGAAGAGCGCGTGGCCTCCTCCGACCTCAGCCGCTCCAATTGGTGCCCCGGTGATGATGTGCCGCCCCTGCGTATTCCACTGGGAACACTCAGTCCAGGAAAGCACACCCTCGAGGTCGCGGTACCCGGCGCGCAGACTTGGACCGACAGCACGTTCAACTTTTGGAACATCGCCGCCTGGATCGAATCCAACTGAGCCCCCATGAACTGCTTTCGCGTCCACGCCTTTACACAAGATCCTTTTGGCGGCAATCCCGCCTGCGTCATGCCCTTGACCTCCTGGCCCAGCGACCGTTGGATGCTTCGCATGGCGCAGGAAAACGCCGTCGCCGAAACCGCTTATATCGTCGCCACTCCAGAGGGAGAAGGCATCCCAGCAGCAGATTTTCACCTGCGGTGGTTCACCCCCGACATTGAGATGGACCTCTGCGGCCACGCTACATTGGCCAGCGCCCACACCGTCCTCCACCACCTGACCCCAGAGGCTCAGAGCGTGACCTTTAGCTCGGCCAGCGGCCTCTTGACGGTCCGAAAATGCGATGACGGCAGGCTCGAAATGGACCTGCCCTCGCGTCCCCCTCTGCCGGCAGAACTCCCCCAAGCCATCGCCAAGGCCCTCAACCACGCTCCCATCGAGGTGCACAAGGCCCGCGACTTCGTGCTCGTCTACCCCGATCAACAGACCTTGGATGACATCCGCATTGACCGCAACGAGTTTGACCGCATTGACCTGGGCCACGGTGGTGTGATCGTGACCGCTCCAGGCGACAACGTAGATTTCGTTTCGCGTTTCTTCACCCCACAGGCCACCATCCTCGAAGACCCCGTCACCGGCTCGGCCCACTGCTCGCTCGTCCCCTACTGGCACAGCCGCACCGGCACCACCACCTTCACCGCCGAACAACGCTCCGCACGCCGAGGCCAACTCCACTGCACCCTCGCCGGCGACCGCGTCCACATACGCGGCCACGCCCTCACCTTCAGCCAAGCCCTCCTCCCGGCCTCCATCACAAAAACAGCCTGAAGCCACCCGAACCAAAGGCCCATCATTCAAGGACCGACAGCTTTCCCCCCTCGCATCAGCGAACACACATTGACCAGGTCCAAGAAAAAGGGCCACGGCAACTTTATTTTGCTGTCGTGGAGCAGGTTGCAATGCGCCATTCCAGTCCCACGAAATGCCAAAGTCCTGCAGTCAGAGACGCTCAGAGGTCCTTGGAGACCCCATGGCTGTGTGGACGTCAGAAGGCCTCGCCGATGAAGATGTATACGCCGCTGCCCTCCTGCGTGAAAGCCACGTCGATGCGGGTGTAGATGTCCTTTTCAGGGAACAGAAGAACGCGGAGTCCGGCCCCACCGGTCGGCAGGAATTTCTTCCAATCAAAGGCATGGTCATCGCCATAAACCTGGCCTGCCGCCAAAAACGCACTGGCGCCGAAGCGCTTGGAAAAGGAGAACGGCAGGATGCGGTATTCAACCTGCCCCGCCAACATGTTCCGGTCGCGGAATCGGCCATAGTAATAACCGCGCATGAGGCTTTCTCCCCCCAGCAGGCTGAGCATGTTAAACGGTGGATTGCCCAAGGTAAACTGCCCGTATAGCTGGGCAGCCAAGACGGTGTTTTCCTTGATCGGCTTGTAAATCCGATTGTCCACGATGTACGAGGTAAAGCTAAAATCACTTTGGGTATCCGAACTGTAACTCAGGAAAGCCCATTCGCTGTACAGCCCTTCTCGGGGGTTCATGGCGTTGTGGATGTTGTCGTAAAGCACGCCCAATCCGAGCCCCATATTGGTCGAGCCCGCTGAGCCCACACTGGGCATGACAAATTCCGGACTGGTCTCTACATACGCGATGCGGTTCAGGCTCTGGAAATCCAGTTCCAATCCTACGTACAGCGAAGGCCAGGTTTCCCTGAGTACCCGCTCTCGAAACAAGATGTACTCCCCTTCGATCACGCTTTGGACTTCTGGCGGGCTGTCCCGTCCGATTCCGTAGTAGAACAGGGGAAAACTCTGGTAGCGCGCCCGGCCATAAAAGAACCACTTGTTCTTGTCGGTGTACAGCGCATGGTCCAACCACAAGCCATACTGGTTCTCCAAGGTGTAAAAAGTGAAAGCCTTGATCTCGCTCAAGCGGTTGCTCAAATCCCGATTGGCAGAATAGACATAGAGGCTGGACACCCCGAACTCCCAATTGGTCTCTGGAGAAAACGCAAGGGTGGGATAATTGATGAATTTGGGCGCCGACGGATCGCCGCCATCCCCCAAAAGGTTATCGAAGTAACGTCGAATGAAGTTCGCTGAATCGCCCGCTTGATGGGCGACATCCACCTCTGGCACACCCTCTTGCTGCTGGGCCATGACCGGCCAACAGACCCCCAAACCAAAGGCGAGCATTACCGCGGTGTTCAAAGAACCTTTCATTGCACGAAAAATAGGAGCCGAGCGGTCTTCCACCCCCAAAAAACGGATGCGGTTTGTCATGTTACCGGCCCACTGCGGTGATAAAAAACCTGTCCAACCCATGGGAGGGGAAAATCGGGAGGTCCGGCCGCGCTGGGGTGGCGGAATCAGAGGACAAGTGGTAGCTTGTAGCATGATGCCGAAACTGTTGCGAGTTGGCCTGTACCTCACGGTATGGGCATTGATGATGCCACTCATGGCCCAGGTGCCGGGAACACCCGATGCGGACTTCCAAGATGGAGGGATGCTCCTTTTGGCCCCTTTCGAGGCCTCCAGCTTTGAAAATGCGCAGGACGTGATCGCCCTCGACGATGGGAGCATGGTCTTTTGCGGGGTGGCAGGTACCGTGGGCAATTTTGAAGTGGTGGTGCTCAAGCTCGACCCGGATGGAAACCTCGATCCGACATTCGGAACGGAGGGCGCCTGCGTCTTTGAGAATGACCTCTCCTCCGACCACGCTTACAGC
>CBFHUP010000015.1:0-43870 GCA_965659115.1 uncultured Flavobacteriales bacterium
GGT
Organism: uncultured Flavobacteriales bacterium; assembly: GCA_965659115.1. Classification (GTDB taxonomy): domain Bacteria; phylum Bacteroidota; class Bacteroidia; order Flavobacteriales_D; family Sanyastnellaceae; genus UBA8752. Next base: position 4 of record CBFHUP010000015.1, read on the forward strand.
GGATGGTGCTCGCCTGAAGGCCCGCGTATCGGCCCATGACCTGCGCGGCGCGGCCCGTCGGAGCGAGCAGTTCTACTGGACGGCGCAGGTCGCGGAGGACCTGAACGAGGGCGGCCATGGTCGTTGTTTTTCCGGTTCCGGCATAGCCCCGTACCACCAGGCAGCAACGCGGCTGCGTGCTGACCAAGAAGCGGCCCAATGCGTGGATGAGTCCGTCCTGACTGGGGGTTGGGGTATGTGGAAATGCCCCCCTGAGGCGGTCTTCAACTTCGTCGGATGAGGGGGCTGTCGGCACGTGGATGGGCTTGGTCGTCTGCAAGTTGCAAACGTTCGGGGGCAAAGTACGGACCCAGAGGGCGGTCGTCCGCTTGGTATTCATTAGCTTCGCCCCGCTTGATTCGCCCCTTTCCGCGCCCACGAGCATGAACGATTCGAACGACAAATACCGGAACCTCTTGTTCCTCGTCCGCAGCCACAGCTTTAGTCTGATTCTATTGGTGGCTGGCATAGCATGGACCACCATGTATATCCGCAGTGTCATGGCTTCGACCGACACGGCAGATTTGAGCCAGCCTACAGAGATGCTATTTGCTGGTTTGGCATTGATTTTAAGCGCCATTTTGGCCATGCCGGCCGTCTTGGACCGCATCCCTCAGAAGGCCTATCGGGTCTTGATGGCCGTTGGAATTGTAGGTGCAGCCTACTTTTTCATGGCCACCACCAACTCCGTGTTGGATGAGGAGCAATTCTTGGAGGACCAGAAGGCGATGAACGCTTTGACCATCCAGCGGTTGACCGACATCCGTGATGCTCAATTGGCCTATAAAGAGGTCAACGGTGCCTTCACGGACAGCTTCGATACGCTGTTTGCTTTCATCGGAGCGCCCCTTGTTCCCTTGAACTTCTCCATTGGCTCATTCCACGATACGCTTCCAGAAGCGATGTGCTACGAGGAAGGTTTTGTCATCCGCAGATCCGATGTCCCCGGGATTGCGGCAGAATTGGGTTGGAACGAACAGGCCCTGTTGGACAGCATCACCGCCGATGCAGTGGCTTACAAGGTGCGTGACACCCTGTACACTTCATTCTTTGCTGAGAACTTTGCCGATGAGAAGCGTACCGACAAGAAGCTCCCTCCAGTCAACTTGGATTCGCTGACCTTCAGTCCAACCTCGGGCGTACGTTTCATCTTGGATACCACCTACGTCAACCAAAGTGGATTGCGCGTGAGCGCTGTTCGTGTCCAAGACCCCACGCCATTTGGAAGGGCCAATGTCAAAAAGGACACCCTCCGTTTTGGCTCTCTCGTGGAAGCACATACGGATGGAAACTGGCGCCAATAAGGGCCAGAGAGACTTTGTGCTCACTGCGCTTGATGGCTCACAAGATGTGCCAGAAGGTGCTTTCCCATTGTGGGTGTTTGACTCTGGTCAGTCGATGCGCTGGCTGCGAACTTCAGAAGACGGAAATGCCCTCGTAGAAGGTGGCCTTCACACCTGGAAGGCTCCTCCCGGTCCGGCAAGAATGCAAGAGCGCGTGGAGTGGTTGACTGCCAGCATGCGCTTGGAAACAGCTGGCTCTGTGACTTGGATGTCCGATGCTGCGGCCACGGTCGTGCCCGACGCATTGCGGGGCCAGGCTACCGATGTCGAGTGGCTCGAAGCGGAGACCGGTTTGCGCCATTTGGGAACAGAGGCCCATGAAGTAGTGGGGTCACCTTATCTCGTGATCCACGCTCCTGATCATGTCCTTAGGCAGTCCCTTTCGGCTTTGGTCCCGACCATGAAATTCAGGCATCCGCGGGCCATTCTTGCAGAGGCTTTTATCCGTGAAGAACGCCAGCGAGGCCGCACTGCTTTGGCCGTGCACCTTCGCGATGAAATGGTCGATTTGGTCTTGCTCTCTGAGCAGGGTTTGCAGGCTTCGGTCTCTCATGCTGCGGCTACGGCAGAGGATGCTGTATACCGTGCAGTGCACTTGTTGCATGCCCTGGGTTTCAGTGACGATGTGGCGGTTCAGTTGAGTGGAGGCGTGAAGCCAGCAGGAGACGTTCACCGGGCGTTCCAGCGTCATTTTGAAACCGTGGACTTGCACTATGGGAGGTTTATTCCTGCCATTGGACCTGTGACCGCACTCCACAGACAGCACTTCTTGCCCATTATCCAGCTCATTCGATGCGCATAATTGGGGGCACCCTCAAGGGACGGCGTTTTTCGCCACCCCGCCATTTTAAAGGCCGGCCCACTACTGATTTTGGTCGCGAAGGCCTGTTCAATCTGCTGCGATCGCGCCTAGACTTGGAAGGCATTGAAGCCCTCGATTTGTTTGCCGGCTCCGGGGCGGTCTCCTTTGAATTGGCCAGCAGGGGGGCATTGGCGGTGACTTCTGTGGAACGCGATGCCGGCTCGTGCCGCTACATCCACAAACAAGCTCAAGATTTTGAGTTGGAGGCCATCCGGGTTTTGCGCGCCGATGCTTTTGCCTTTCTCGGCAAGGCGGTGACTCAATTTGATTTGGTTTTTGCCGATCCTCCGTACACAGAGCCCAAATTGCCGGAGTTGCCCGGAATGGTGGCCGCCGCGGGCCTCGTTGCCAAGGGCGGACTCTTTGTTTTGGAACACGGAGACCGCCAAGACTTGAGCAAAGAGGCGGGTTTTGTTGAGATGAGGAAGTACGGTCACGTGCATTTCAGTTTCTTTGACTTTCATGAATCCCTCTCAGACTGATCGTGCCCGAAGGGCGGTTTTCCCTGGATCGTTTGATCCCATCACCCGGGGCCACGAGAACATCCTTCGCCGTGCAGCCGTGCTGTTTGACGAAGTGACCTTGGCCATTGGGGTGAATCAAGACAAGGCTGGCATGTTCCCATTGGACCGGAGGATGGCTTGGTGTAGGGAAACATTTGCTGATGTGCCCAACATCAAAGTGGCTTCGTTCGAGGGGCTTACAGTCGATTTCTGCCATTCCATCGGGGCTGGGTGGCTCATCCGAGGAGTGCGCAACGGTGGGGACTTTGAGTATGAAAGGACGATTGCGCAGATGACCAAATACTTGGACTCTGACCTGGAGACCATGATTCTGTTTACCGATCCAGAGCACGCTCCCATTTCGAGCAGCGTGGTGCGGGACATCGTACACCACGGAGGGGATGTTTCGCGTTTCGTTCCCGATGCAGTGGACCTCGAAGGATATGGCAAGTAGAGGGTTTCAGGCGTGTTTTGTCTTTCTGTGCGCATGGCTTTGTAGCCCCGTTCAAGGGCAAGAGGCCATGGCTGAATTCAACGTTCAGGGACTGGAAAACAGGCCGTACAGGTTGCGAGAGTTCCACCCCTTGAGCGAGACCCGCACCCTCTTGGAAGAGGGACAAGTGGACATGGATGGCGGGGTGTCGCTGAGCTGGCCCAACGACGGAGGCCTTCATTTGTTGGAGCTCGAATGTTCGGGGATTGTCTGGTCTTTGCCCGTTTGTGGCCCCTATACCTCTGGGGCAAAGCTCACGGTGCCGCCTCTGGGTGGGGCTCCATTTTCTGAGCGCCCCGGTTCTGTGATGTGGTTGGGGGATGACGAACGCGCCTGGACGCCAGTATTGGTGTCTCAAGCCCAGGAAATATTGTCTGAATTCGAGCGGTCCACGGCGGCTGACCTCCAGCAGTCCATGCTGTGGAGCGGTGGGGGCGGGTCTTCAAAAGAGAATGCAGTGGGTGCGCTGGGTGCTCCTATTGGAGGCGGGGATGAAGTGGCGGCCAATCGCGACTCATTGTGGTCGGTCTATCGGGCAGATTTTCACAAGGGCTACAATGCATTGCTGGCCCGCTGTGCCGAGGGCGCTGAACGGGATTACATCGCTGCGCTTCAATGGAGGATCCTGCCTGAGTTGTATCCAGACAGCGCCGAGCGCTGGAAGCAGGAATGGTCCGAATCTGCGTTGCCTGCGCTGGACGACGCGGGTGGGGTAGAGTATTTTCTTCAGGGACTCAGCCGTTCTGCGGATTACGAGGGCTGGAGTTTGGAGGAACGGCAACATCTGCGCCGGGCTCTGATTCAGGGGGAAATGGACAGCCTTGTTGAGGCTACAAGCGTGTGGTGGGGGCGAGCGGACGTCGACCGCACCAAGGCTTGGTTTTTGGCGAGGTTGGGAGATGGGGGCCTCGGCGTCCAATTTCCCCAGCGATTTGAGCGTCAAAAGGAAATACCAGAGGGGGTGCTCTCATTGCTCGCCGAGTGCCGGGATCACCCCGTGTTGGGCGCTTCTGCCGAGCGGCTCACCGCCAATTGCAATCACCCTGGTGCATTGCCCGGCGCGCTGCGTGCATTTTCTGCTTCGGGGAGTTTGATGCGCCTGGAGGACCTCGCATCGTCGGGTCCTGTCGCTTGGCTGTGGCTCGATGCCAGTGCGCCGACTACGGTGGTCCAGTTGCAAGTCCTGGAGCGGATGATGACCTCCAGTGGCGGACAGGGCAGGAGAGGATTGGTGCCGTTTAAAGACCTCAAATGGGTGGTGGTCGATGCGGGGCAGGATTGGGCGGCATTCGAACAGCTTATTCGCAATGCTGCGGCACGGTATGGGGGGTTGAGACAGTTGCCGTATGCGATGCTCCATACAGGTGGCGATGTGCGTTGGACAGAGGCTTTTGAGCTTCAGGCATTGCCCGCAATGCGGCACAATGGGCCTGATTTGACCCCTACACCGGAGGCGCCTCCGCTCCCTGGACCACCCCTCATAGACTGGCTCTCCAAGCGCTCATAAGCCTGGAGATGTTCCCAAATGCAGCTGGCTCCATGTCGGCCACCTCTTTGGAAGAGGCCCACCTCACTTCGGTGATCCCTTCCTCGGTCTGAGGTTGGGGCGTGATGTCTTCTGTTCCCGGACTTGGCGTCATGGAGTACCACTGCGTGACTTTCATTTTGTCGGCGTTCTTCCCATAGATGTGGAAGGTTTTCGCAAATGGAGCCCCTACAAGTGGCAGGGGTACGCTGCACTCCTCGTGCACCTCCCGGGCTGCTGCGGTGGGCAAGTCTTCGCCTGGTTCCACCTTGCCTTTGGGCAGGTCCCAATGGCCGAGCCGGTGAATGCACAGCAATGCGCCTTGGGCATTGGTGAGCAACCCGCCTGCCGCATAGACGTCTGTCGTATGACGGTTCAGAGAGTCCCACGCTTTTTTGAGGTCTGTGCAACTCACCCAAACGTGTTTGGCATGAGAGAGCCATTCTGGGACGGTAGCCATGGGCTTACCGTCGTGTTGGACCACTGTTGCCGAACCTTCGGGAACTACTTCTGAATCGGCAACGGTTAGTCGCTTTTCGCCGAAATCCACGTCATACCTTCGCGCCATGTCTCTTTCTTTGGATGAACGCCGGAAAGTAGCAGAATCTCTGCTCCGTATCAAGGCGATTCAGTTGGCTCCGGAAGAACCTTTCACCTGGGCTTCAGGATTGCGTTCCCCGATTTACTGTGACAACAGGATGGCGCTCAGCCACCCGTCGGTCAGGACCCACATTCGCCAGCAGCTGTGTTCAGCGGTGGAGGATGCCTATGGCAAGCCTGATATGATTGCGGGTGTGGCTACAGGTGGCATTGCATGGGGAGCCTATGTGGCCCACGAGCTCGGTTTGCCATTTTGCTATGTCCGGGGAGAAGTCAAAGGCCACGGAAAAGGCAACAGGGTAGAGGGGGACTTGGGTAAAGCCCGCAATGTTGTGGTGATTGAGGACCTGATCAGTACCGGAAAATCGAGCCTGTCGGCGGTGGAAGCCCTGAGGGCAGAAGGTCTGGAGGTCAAAGGCATGGTGGCGATTTTCACCTATGGATTTGACCTGGCGGCCAAGAATTTCGCAGCTTTCGGATGCCCCTTGGAAACCTTGAGCGATTATCCCACACTCATTACCGAGGCGGCCCAGCGTGAATACCTCACCGAAGAGCAAGCGGGTGCTTTGATCAAGTGGCGCGAAGATGCGGCTGCTTGGAGTCAGAAGTTCACCTCTCAGGTGGCCCCAGACGGCGTGGAGGGATGACTGAGATTCGAAGCAAAGAGGTTCAAGTAGGGGTTTCGGCAGATGAGCTCAAGGCATACCTGCAAGACCTGAACAACCTCGAGGGTTTGTTGCCATCGGACAAAGTCAAGGATTTCAAGGCCACTGATGATGAGGCCAGTTTTAAGATTCAAGGCGGATTGGAAATACGGTTGACCCGGACTTCTGAAGCTTTTGAGGGAGATGCATTGCGTCTTCTTGGTGGAGGCGCTCCGTTTGCCTTTCACTTGGATTTGAACGTGGCAGCAACGGAAAATGGAGCCCGAGCATCGGTGCTGTGTGAGGCCGACTTAAATCCGTTTTTGAGGATGATGGCCCAGAAGCCCTTGGAATCCCTGTTTCAGCACATTGCTGGCGCTGTGGAGGTCAAGTTCGGGGCTTCCTGAATCAACCGTGAGGTTCGAGTCCCAACCAGCCCACCTCTCCGGGAGAGAAGCACTGTTGCGTGCCGTTTGAATTCACGCAGAGCCGTCCTTGGATGTCGATGCTTTCGAGGGTGCCCCTGACTTCTTGACCATCCAGTTGCCAGCGTTGCTTTTGGCCCCAACCGAAAAGGCGTTGGTGGTACTGTTGGAGCAATGAAGCTGGGTTCGCCAATTCTGCCAAACGGTCGTCTGCGCGCAGCAGTATGGCCTGGCGCAATCGAGCGCCAATGTTGGCGGTTGGTGTCCCGTTGGGCACGAGACACGTCGCATTGGGGAAGGGAGGGGGTCCCGCCAAGTTCAGCCCTATGCCGATCACAGCAGAAGACCAGGCATTGCCCCTCCAGCTGTTTTCAATCAGAATGCCCCCCGCTTTGGCCCCCTTCAACATGATGTCGTTGGGCCACTTGATGAGCAGGTCCTTGGGCTGGATGCCCGGCAATGCGTCCTCGATGGCTTGAACCACCGCGAGACTGATGGCGAAATTCAATGTAAATGGAGCATCAGAAGGCAGCTTGTGCTCCAGAATAAGCGTCATGGCCAGGTCCTGAGGGGCGGCGCTCCAGGCCCTCTGTTGTTGACCGCGCCCTGCAGTTTGATGGTCTACATACAGGGCGATGTGGTCTAGAATACCCCTTGAAGATGCCCGCAATGCGCTCATTGCTCGGGAGTTGGTGCTGTCTGTGTTGGCCCATCCCAACAACCTCCACCTGCCCTCTAATGCCGAAGTCAGCGGAGGGGTGCCCATGGCTTTGGTCACATGTGATACGGCAAGGGTGTGCAGGTGCTCCACGGACGCTATTTTAGCGCACAGTGGAAGAACCACAAGCACAACCCGATCCGCGTACTTACGCGACGACCCCGAGAAACGCTCCGGAGCGCACCCAAGGTCCATCTACGGATACATTGGTGACCGCTGTTGTAGCGGGCATTCAGGAGGTAAAAGGCCAACGGATTTGCATCGTCGATTTCACGGCGATTCAAAACAGTGTGGCCGCCCGATTCATCATTTGTGAAGGGCAATCCAACACCCAGGTCGAGGCGATTGCCCGCAGTGTGGAGGAGTTCACCGAAAAAATGCATGAGGAATCCCCTTGGATGAAGCAGGGCTTGAGGGGAGGCCAATGGGCCTTGTTGGATTATGCTGATGTGGTCGTCCACATCTTCCACAAGGACTGGAGGGTACACTATGGCTTGGAAGAGTTGTGGGCGGATGCACCCCAACAGGTCTTGCCCGATCTTGAAGACGCCAGCCCCGACCCGGAAGACTTTCCGGAATATTGATCAATTGAACATCAGCACCGTTGCGACATGGGCCAATGCCATGACCAACGTGGCCACGGAGAGGCCAATGTGATAAGGCAGGTGTTTTTTGAGATTGGTTTCCCCTTCCAACAAAGACCCGAAGTGTCCCGAGGCGAGCAAGGTGAGCGGCAATAAGGCCAGCAATCCCCACCCAATGGTAATGGAATGGGCCAAGAGCGTGAAAGGCAGCACCATCGAAATCCGCAGGTGCCAATTGATCCACTTTCCCCACTGGCTTCCAGACCGTTGAAACACAGTTCTTCCGAGCGTGAGTGTCCATTGAAAGAGGATGAGGGTCATCACCACCGTGCCACTGATGTTTCGAAATTTCCGGTCTTGCTGGAACGCCAATGCCTCCCACTCATTCCAGTCCATGAGCCAGGCCATGAGCATCACGGCGGTAACGCCCCAAACCAAATAGCGAGAGGCTGCGCGCATTAAAGGGCAGCTTTTTCCATGAGGGCCAAGAACAAGGGGCCATTGGCCAATTGGTCTATGCTGTCCCTCAATGCGCCATGCGCCGGAATGAACAGTCCATTTGAGGGCCACTTGTTGCCGATTTCTGGCCGGTTGTCAGCATCGAGCCCTTCGAGTTCTGCGAGGTATTGGCCCCATACGGACTCCACTCCATTGCGGTATTGCAACAGCATTGTCATGAATTCATCTGTGGTCACGGAGTCTGATGGGTATGACCAAGTTGTGGCCCCCATGAGGTCGCCCAACACCCAGTCTGACTTGGTTGTGCTGATGTGCTCATTGTGGCATGTCACACAAGCAGGCGCCGAAGCGAAATCAGGAAACATGCTCACGTATTCTCCTGTGTTGGGGTCTTGGAAATGTTGTGGCTCCATGCTCTCGCGCATGGCCTCGAATTTTTCCAATTGTAGGTCCTCGAATTTGTTGGATGCTTCGATGGGGAAGTCGGACCGTAAGAAGAGTTTCAAAGGGACGTCGCTCATGGATATTTCCTCGGCTACGCCCCGCAGAAAGAGCGCGGGCAGTGGTCCGGCTATGACGTTTTTGTCTGCCCAGGCTTCATCGAATTTGAGGCCTTGGGCTTTTCCTTTTCCTACAATTTCTTTGGTGAAGAGGGTGCGCGTAAAGTCGTTTTCCATAGCCAGGATGGTCAACGCCTCTGCCGTAGACATGGTGTACTTCTCTGGGCGTTCAGCACTCAATGACGCGGGTGCTGTTGCAAACAGGTATACCAAAAGCGCAGCCCCGCCAAGAACGCTAAAGGTCCAAAATTTTAAAGGGCGATTGACTGGGCTCATTTCAATTGAATGGAGGGGGTGAATTGTAAGGATACCCATCCCCAGCTCTGGAGTTGGTCTGCAGCTGCAGACCATGATTCGGCAGGAAGGTCTCCTTGTCTCAAGACATGGATTTCGGTCGCTTTCATCACGGACCAACCGAGTGTCCAAGAGATGCCCTCTTTTTCTTTTCCAGTGAGGTACAGGTCTACTTCGTTGGCCAGCAGATCTCGTGTCCCGTAGGTGTTGAACTGGTGCAGTACCACGCCCCATGATCTCGATTCATTGATGGGCCCCGAGTGGCGCAGGTGCAGGTTGATCAAGCCATCTGTGGCGGCGCCGAGGTAGAAGTGGTCCATCCAACCGTAAAATTTGTGGTTGGTGCCTAGGAGGGGTTGAAATGCGACGCCTCCTTGATCTATGTCAGAAAGCAGATCAATTCTCGCTGTATTTGCATGGCCTGAAAGTCCCTTGCGTCCGGCTTCAAGCACCCACATGAGGGCCTTCTTTTTGCTGCCGTCGTGAGGGGTTTGCAGGTAGGCTTCAGAAGCCCACCATCCGGTTTTGGAACCTTTTGACTTCCATGTGAGTCCTGCAGTGAATGCCGAATACTCGGTGTCGCTGACTTGGTCGAAGGCCAAGATTGTCAAGGTTCTGTTGGTGCCGAATTTTTGGATGTGGTGGCTGAGTACACGGCGGGTTCCACTGAGTTCATCCCAGAATACCATCAGGGCAGTGCGCTTTTTTTCGCGCGTTCTGATGAGCTGTACCCCGTCGAGAAACCGCCCTGGATTGGCCCAGTTGGCTGCGCCGACGATGCGGCCGTTGTCAATGTCTACCTTCTGTCTGCCCACCACTGCTTTGAGGCCTTCTCGGAGCTCAAGTGAACCCCATGCTTCGGCCGCGCCAATGTTGCCTTGGGTGTTTCCGCCAGGCTGGCCATAGTTGCGCACATCTTGAAGCTGGATGCTAAAGTCCATCCTGCCCCATCCGCCACTCAACCCTATGCGGTTGCGCTGGAAGGTGGTCAGTGTCCCTTTTTCGTTGGGCAACGACATGAGGCGGCAGCCGTCCCGCCATTCTGATCGAACCCGCAGTTCAATATCGAGTGACAGAGAGGTGTCTCTCACCTCTTCTCCTTGTTGGGGTTGTGCCTGAAGAAGAGGGGGGGTAACCGTCAGTAGGGCGAGTAACGCGAGCATCAATCTTGGTTTGCAGTGAAGGTTTTTTCAGCGCCGTAGGGGTCTGGTCCACCTTTCAAATAGCGAAGTACGATTTCTTGGGAAATTCCTTGGGTCAACTTTCGGGGGACGTCGCGAACGTGATTGCCGTGGAAATCGTGGCACTGCAGGCAGGTTGCCCAGTCCTCATTTTCCAGAAGCTCAGCATGAGACGGTTGGGCGCTGTCAAAACTCACTTCCATGTCTTGGTGGCAATGGATGCAAAACCCCGGTTCTACCGCGGCCACGCGTTCCCCATGGTGTTCCCCATGGCAGTTGTTGCATTCGTGGGGGCCGAGGGTGTTCCGCTGCTCTGCATATTGGGTTTCCAAGAACCTCGATGTTGGATGACGGTCGTTGGGCCGTTTGTGACAGCTTATGCAAGCCTTGTTGTCGACTGGTGCGAAGCCAACCGCAACCATATCATGGTCGTGAAGTCCCATCAGAGCTTGGGCATTGTGCCCGATTTGTTGTCTAAATGTGCCTGGGGCCTCTGTGTGACATGCAGTGCACTCTAAATTATTATGCGACACATTCATGGGGCCCAAAGCCTTGAAGCCTTGGCCTGGAGGAACCCACCAGAGGCCCAAAAAAATGATGCCGATGAGCAAGGAAACGGCCAGGACTTGGGCTCTTCCGCCTTTGACTGGTCCAACGATGGTGTCGCTGGGTCCAACGGGCTTGCTGATGCAGGTTAGGATTTCGTCTCCTTCCTGACGTCGGTCTTTTCCGCAAATGGCTTGACCGCTGATCAGTCTTGCAGTGCAGGTTCCGCACACTCCGATGCCGCATGCATGGGGAAGCACGACACCGCTCGCGATGGCGCCGTCAAGCATGCTTTTCTGTCCATCCATCGGGATGGCTTGGGCACGGCTCCAAAAGCTTTTCCAGGTAAACGAGCCCGATGATTCCCTCGCGGCGTCCATATCCAGCCCATACAATTCTGTTTGGACCGCATCCTCTGGTATTCCATGCGCTTGGATAGCGCTCAACGCATTAATTATGAGTCCGGTAGGTCCGCAAGTATAGAAGGCCGCACCCGTGCAATCGACCTGTTGAAGGGCAGCGAATATGTTGCGGTCGTAGACCTCTATGAGTGTAATGCCATTGGACTGTGCCAGCAGTCTGAACGACTGCAGATACATGGCCTGTTCCGGTGATTGGTTGGCATAAATCAGAATGGATTCAACTTCTTGTCCGAGCAGGTCGTCCAGCATGCTGCGGACGGGGGTGATGCCGCTCCCACCGGTGATGAAGATGTGCTTTTTTGCTGAAGGGGTGATTTGAAACTGTCCAAAGGGTCCAGCTAAACTGGCTTTGGTCGGTTTCTGGAGGTTGTTCAGCCAGGCAGAAATCCCGTGGTCTCCGTTTTTTTTGACCCCGATAATGATGCCATTTCGTTCGCTCCGAACAATGGAAAAAGCACTCCTTCTCACCCCCTGTTCCAATTGAACCTCCAGAACAACGAACTGCCCGCTTCGGAAATTGAGGGTTCCAAAACGAGGGTGTATGGCGATTTCAATCGATTCAGTGGTCAGCTTGTGCCGAGGGGTAAGGGTAACTGCGGTCCACATGAAAAACTGAATATAGCCGATGTCAGTGCATAAATGCTACGCCGGTCAATGAAGGCCATTAGAAAATATTGTGCGCTTCTCGGATATAGATGTAAACCTTCAGTTCGGTTGGTTTGTAGTTTCGTTAGCTCAGCAGGAGATGGTCTTTTGCAGAGGATGATGGTTTTAGCGCGTTGAATTTTTATGGAATCGAACAATCAAGAACCCCGGAAGTCCAATAAGCCAAGTTTTAATTTCTACTGGGTTTACGCGGGTATAGGGGCCTTGCTCATCGCTATGATCCTCTCGGGAGGAGCCAGCGGGGGAGCGGGAAATGTGAGCTTTCAGGAGCTTGTGAGCAAAGCGGAAAAAGGAGAATTCAGGAAGTTGAGCCACAACGGGATGATGGCCGAAGCGTGGTATACAGACGCGGCCCGGGATTCCATCATGAAAGACCGTCCGGAAGGCCCACTCGGTGGTGCCTTTCTGAGAGGGGCAGACCTGATGGTGGAGATTCCTCCATCTGAAAAGAACATCGACCGGTTGGACCAGCTTTCTGCAGACGGAAAGGTGATCGTTTCCTACGAGCGTCCCAACGAATGGGGCCAGCAGTTGGTGTTTTATATCATCGTCTTGGCCTTGATGGTTGGCGTTTGGATGGTGCTAATGCGGCGCCTCGGCGGTGGCGGCGGTGGCGGCGGTCAGATTTTTAATATCGGAAAGTCAAAGGCGCAGCTGTTTGACAAAGAGAACTCTACGCAAGTAAACTTCAAGGATGTTGCAGGGCTTGAAGGTGCCAAGGAAGAGCTGGGCGAGATTGTAGAGTTTCTGAAAAACCCCGACAAGTACACCGATCTGGGGGCGAAGATTCCAAAGGGTGCTTTGCTCGTGGGCCCTCCGGGTACTGGAAAAACCCTGTTGGCCAAAGCGGTGGCAGGTGAGGCGCAAGTGCCCTTTTTCTCGTTGAGTGGCTCGGACTTCGTGGAGATGTTTGTAGGAGTAGGCGCGAGCAGGGTTCGGGACCTCTTCAAGCAAGCCAAAGACAAGAGTCCCTGTATTGTTTTCATTGATGAAATTGATGCTGTGGGCCGCGCCAGGGGAAAGAACGCCAGCATTGGATCCAACGACGAGAGGGAGAATACCTTGAATCAGTTGCTCACCGAAATGGATGGCTTTGGCACCAACAGTGGTGTGATCATCTTGGCCGCAACCAACCGCGCTGACATTTTGGACAGTGCTTTGATGAGGGCGGGTCGTTTTGACCGTCAGATTTATGTGGACATGCCCGATTTGAAGGAGCGCGAGGCGATTTTCACGGTGCACTTGGCTCCGCTCAAAACGGACGATACCATTGACGTGGATTTCTTGGCGCGTCAAACGCCGGGATTCAGCGGAGCGGACATTGCGAACATTTGCAACGAGGCTGCGTTGATCGCCGCACGCCGCGACGCGGGTAGGGTAGGGAAACAGGACTTTTTAGATGCAGTGGACCGTGTGGTCGGCGGCCTCGAAAAGAAGAACAAGCTCATTACCGACAGCGAGAAGCGAACCATAGCCTTTCACGAGGCAGGTCACGCCACAGTGAGCTGGATGTTGGAACACGCCTCGCCTTTGGTCAAGGTGACCATTGTGCCGAGGGGGCAGTCCTTGGGGGCGGCTTGGTATTTGCCTGAAGAGCGTCACATCACCACGACCGAGCAGATTTTTGACGAGATGTGTGCAGCATTGGGTGGCCGAGCAGCGGAGGAGTTGACGTTTGGAAAAATCTCTACAGGCGCCTTGAGTGACTTGGAGAAAGTGACCAAACAGGCTTATGCCATGGTCAGCGTCTACGGTCTGAACAAGCGCATTGGAAACCGGAGTTTCTACGACCCACGCGCTGAGGCGACGTTTACTAAGCCTTACAGCGAGGAGACAGCGCGCATCATCGACGAAGAAGCCGGTGCCATCATAGAACGCGCTTATGCCAAGGCCCGCGAAATTTTGGAGGTGCACGAAGAGAAACTGAAAGCCCTTTCAGAGCGTCTACTGGAACGTGAAGTGTTGTTCAAGGAAGACCTCATTGAACTGCTCGGTCCGCGCGCTTGGGAACAAGAGGCGAAGGTTTCAATTGGCGAAAAGACAGTTCCAAAGGTTGTGGCCGAGGAGGCTCCTGAAAAGACTCTCGATGAGGTTTCAGCTCCTAAGGACATTCCTGAGTCTTCAGAAAGCACGCCCGCTCCAGATGATGCGCCCGAACAGGAGGGAGAGGTCGATGAAAACGCTGCTTGATGGAAGGTTGGACCCTTATTCACACCAATTCGGTGCCGTTTGGCGCAGAAGTGTGTCGTGCGCAGCTTGAAGCTTCTGGCATCAAGGCCGTGGTGCTCAACAAACAGGACAGCAGTTACGGCATGTTCGGTTCTGTCGAAGTCTATGTGCCCACAGAAGATCTGGAGCGCGCCCAATCTGCACTGAGCGCTTCGGAAGACGGTGGTACCCCCACATGAGTGCCAAAAGCACTGAACTTCAAGCTCGAGCCTTTACAGGAGTGGGCATTGTAGCCCTCATTGTAGGAGCCATCGTATGCGGCCCGTGGTCATACTGGACGCTGTTGTTTTTGGTGTGTTTTTTGGGCGTTCGCGAGTTGTTATCGGCATGGCGGTCCATGCCGACTTTTCCGCGGTCCACGGTCATGGGGCTGGGTGCTCAAGTATTGCTTTTGCTGGCCTTTGGCGCGTTGGCAGCCATGTCTTGGACAGAAAGCGGCTATGAGGTTTGGATTCCATTGGGGTGGTTTGCCTTGATGTGGTCCAATGACACCGGAGCTTACTTGGTGGGGCGGACGTGGGGCCGTCATCCATTGGCTCCTTCAATTTCTCCTGGAAAGACATGGGAAGGATGGGCAGGAGGCGCCGTAACGTCCTTGTTCATTGGTGCCATGCTGCAGCATTTTTTGGGCGCAGCGGGAAGCGGGCATTGGCTGATCCTCGCGGTCTTGGTGTCGGTATTTGGTCCGCTTGGTGACCTGTTGGAAAGCTTGTTGAAGCGGAGGGCAGGAATCAAGGATTCAGGCCAGATTTTGCCCGGACACGGTGGTATACTTGACCGATTTGATTCTCACATCATTGCAGCTCCTGTTGCCCTGTTGTACCTCATTTTTGCCTGAACCCGATTGACATGACAATTCACCGTGCCGGCCACAAGGTCATTCTCGTCTTTATGCTGGGGCTCGTCCTGTTGCAAGGCTTGATTTCTTGGATCCCTTCCATTCACATCGTGCTCGAGGGGTTTTTGAGGGTGGTGCTGGTCGGCCTTGGATTGCTGGTGTTGTGGTTTTTCCGCATACCGAACCGTCCCTATACCGGACAACCGGGTGAAGTCACCGCGGTCAGTGATGGCAAAGTCGTTTTGGTAGAAGAGGTAGAAGAGCCCGAGGTTGTTGGCGGGAAGGCCATCAAAATCTGTGTCTTCTTGAGCATTTTTGATGTGCACGCCCAATGGGCACCGGTGGCTGGAAACCTCGAGTATTTCAAATACCACAAGGGGGAGTATTTGGTAGCGTGGCATGAGAAGTCTTCCACACTCAATGAGCGGACGACTTTTGGACAGCGTACGCCAGGAGGCTTGGTGGTGTGGCGTCAAATTGCCGGTGCAGTTGCTCGGCGCATTCGCTGGTATGTAAAAGAAGGAGAGCAGATTGCAGGTGGCCAAGAGTGTGGCTTCATCTTGTTTGGCTCCCGCATTGATTTTTACTTGCCCTTGGGGTCTGATGTGGTGGTGAAACCAGGTGACCGCGTAGTGGCACGGAGCACGGTGCTCGCACGGTTGCCCGAAGTGTCTTAACTTCCCGCACTTCAGACGGGTACATTCCCGGAACCGAAACAAACATGCGAATCGCAACCCTTACGCTAGCCGCGTTCTGCGCGGCATCTACGGTCGTTCAGGCCCAAAGTTTTCACCGCCTTGATGCAGCACACAAAGTGCAGGCTGTTTTGCCATCGGTCGATATGACGGGTGAGGAAATCATCCCTTATCAGCCATTGAATGCGCAGAATTTAGGAGACATCGATCACCTTCAGCTGCGTGACATGGTCATCGAGCGACAGGTGATCGGCTACACCCAATATGACCTTCAGTCCAACTACGCTGTGGACGACCGTGTCTTTAGTTCTTCCGCTGGCCTGAGCGCTGGATGGATTCAGTCTTTGGAGACTTCTCCATTTGGAGACCGGGGAACGGGATACAACCATAAAGACGCTGGAACTGGTGCTGATTGGGGAGAGATTCCCTACGACCGCATCGAAGATGTCCGGATTGGATGGCCCTCGCTGGGTCACCTCGCCAACGGCTCTGAATTTGCCCTGAGCCACGGCAGCACTGGCGGCCTTGTTTTTGCCACGCGTGATGCGATTGGCAGCGGCAACTGGTCCACTTCAACTTTGCCTGCATTGACCGCTGAAGACGAGTCGGACATCTGGCACCTGTGGCCGCGTGCCACTGTCGGTGGTGCCGATGGCAACAGCATTCACGCCATTTGCATCAGCGCTCCTGCTGGAAACGGTGGTGTGCTTTACAACGGCCAAGACGGAGCCTTGATTTACATGCGGTCCACCGATGGTGGTGCCAATTGGGACATTCAGACTTTCGCTGAACTGGACACTGCTTCATTTGGAGCTGGCTTTGTGGCGGACTCTTACGCCATTCACGCAGAAGGCGACAAGGTGGCCTTTGCGGTGTTCAATGGCTTCTATGACACTTTTGCCATGGTCTCTGAGGACAATGGAGATACTTGGACTTACGAGACCATCGTCGATTTCCCTGTCGACAACTATGTGCTCGACTCTGGAGCCTTGCTCGACACCACCATCTCCGATGATGTGGACGCCAATGGTAACGCCATGTTCTTCAATGCTGACCGCGCTGGAGATGTATTGGTCGATGAAGCGGGAGGTGTGCACGTATTCTTCGGTGCCATGTTCTATGCGGACAGCGACACCACTGATGGCACCAGCAGTTACTACCCCTTTACCAACGGGTTGGAGTACTGGAGGCCAGATATGGGGCCAGACAGTTCCATGACCATCGCCTATGCCTATGACATTGACGAAAGTGGCACCTTGGATTACGAGGATGAGATTGCAGGATACTTCGTCGGCATCAGTTCACAGCCTTCTGCAGGACAGGTCGTTGAATCGAATACCATCGTGGTGGCTTACAGCGCGTTGATGGAGGATTTTAGCACAGGCATCCAGAACTACCGCCACTGCTACGTGGTCCACTCCACAGATTTGGGTGAGACTTGGAATTCTGCTTCGGCTTGCGATGTGACGCCAGACTTGGACTTTGACCTGATCGAGAGTGTATACCCTTGCGTTCCACAGCGCATTTTAGGGGGAGAGGTGAACCTCACTTACCAGCGTGACTTCGAGCCTGGCCTGCACGTGCGGGGTGATGAGGACCCGATTGACATCAATGACATCGTAGGCTTGACCATGAATGTGGAGGACCTCGGCGATTGTGCAGATGTTGAATTTGAGGACTACGTGGGTGTTGGTGAAATCGACCAAGTTGGATTTGGCCTTTTCCCGAACCCTGCTGACGCTGTTGTGGAGGTCGTATTGGACGACTTGCTGTTCGGCGCAGAGGTATGTGTTCGCGACATGGGTGGACGTCTGGTGCGCCAGGCCCGCATCCAGGGCAAGCTCGCCCGTCTCGATGTGTCAGATTTGACACCCGGTATTTACACCGTGGAGGTCAGTGGCTCAGGTGCCCGCAGCATTGAGCGCTTGTCCATCCGCTGATTGAAGATGGCATCCGGGCGGCTTCTGGTGGAGATTTTGTCTATCGGCGATGAATTGCTGATGGGACAAACGGTCAACACCAATGCCGCCTGGATGGGCCATCTTCTAGAAAAGGAAGGTTGGCGGGTCAACCGATGTGTGGTCGTTTCCGATGAGGAAGGGGCCATTGTTGACGCCCTAAAAGACGCGGAGTCCCGGGCGGAATTGGTGTTGATCACCGGTGGGCTTGGACCGACCCGTGACGACATCACAAAGCACGTATTGTGCCGGCATTTTGGGACCGAATTGGTGCGGTACCCCGCCATTGAGGACCGCATTGTTTCATGGTTCGAGCGTCGAGGCCGACCAGTGTTGCAAGTCAACCGAGACCAGGCGCTATTGCCAGCGGCCTGCAGGCCCTTGGAGAATCCATTGGGAACGGCGAGTGGAATGTGGTTTGACCGTGCCAATGGGGTCACGGTTTCCATGCCGGGTGTTCCCTACGAGATGGAACACATCATGGAGTATGGTGTATTGCCCGGCATGCGGGACCGAATGCTGCAGGCGGGGAGGTTGCCCAAAAGGGCCCATTTGTCCTTGCTCACAATGGGGACAGGGGAGAGTCAATTGGCCGCGACCCTCGGAGACATGGAAGGCGCTTTGGAGCGCGATGGCATCAAGCTGGCGTATTTGCCCAGTCCGGGTAGCGTCCGCATCCGTCTGACTGCAGAGGGCCAGGCCGTTGATCAATTGAAGCAGGCCCACACCGATGTGTTGGAGCGTTTGAGTGAGTGGGTTGTTTCCGAAGAGGGGTTGCCGGTCCAAGAGGCGCTGAGTGGTTGTTTGGTGCGTCAAGGCCTCACCTTGGCTGTGGCCGAGAGCTGCACCGGCGGAGCCTTGGGCGCTGCCTTGGTGGCCCGTGCTGGGGCGAGTGCCTTTTTTCGAGGAGGTGTTCAATCGTATTCCAATGCGGCCAAAGTGCAGTTGTTGGAAGTGGATGAGGCCTTGATTTCAGAGCATGGTGCGGTTTCTGAGGCGGTGGCGAAGGCCATGGCCAAGGGGGTGCGCGAAAAGTTTGGGGCGGACTTCGGAGTGTCCATCACGGGCATTGCCGGTCCTGATGGAGGCAGTGAGGATAAGCCCGTCGGCACCGTGTATATGGCTTGTGACGGCCCTTCTGGGGTGTTGTGTGTGCGCCACCAGTTCGGTCGCGATCGCACTCGAAACCTTGCTATGAGTGTGCGATCAGCTGCTCAATTGGCCTTAAAAGCGGCCATTGAATGGGAAGTGGAATCAAAACCCGCCTCAGGGGTTGCGGATTCACTTTGAAAACTGCACCTTTGCACTCCCGAAAAACTCGGGAAACGTAAAACCTCGGAATCGTAAAACCATGAGCCGCATTTGTCAGCTTACCGGAAAGAAGGTGATGGTCGGAAACAATGTTTCCCACTCGAAGCGCCGTACCAAGCGCCGTTTCTACCCCAACCTCTTTAAGAAGCGTTTCTTCATTCCTGAGGAAGACCGATGGGTGACCATGCGCGTGAGTGCCTCTGGTATTCGCAACATCAACCGTTTGGGCGTGTTGGGTGCGATCTCCAAGGCCAAAGAACAGGGGACCTGGACAGAAGCGTAAGCTTTTCCTCCCAATGAGTCCATGAAAAAGGCCCGCAAAAGCGGGCCTTTTTCATGGTCCAGATTTTGGGAATCAGTTGTTTCCCAGAATAATGGGCAGGCCATCGTCGCCGCCGCCAACGACCACAATCTTAGTGTTGGGACTCTGGGCAAGGTTTTGCGTCGCTTCAATGCCCTTCCAGCGCAGCAATTCGTCTGAAATGCCTTCGGAGACAATGTCTTGGAAGTCGCGGACGCCCTCAGCTTCAATCCGTTTCCGTGCCGCTTCCTTGGTTTCTTTTTCTAAGCGGAATTCGTACTCCAACGACTCCTGCTCCTGTTGCAGTTTTCTTTCAATCGCTTCCTCCAAGGTTTGAGGAAGTCGAATGTTGCGGATCAGGACGTCATTGAGTTTGATGAAGTTGCTCGCGAGCTTTTCGCGCAAACGCTCTTCGATTTCCACTTGAATCTGTTCCCGTTTGGAGGTGTTGATTTCCTCGGGCAGGTATTTGGCAAAGACCTCTCTGGAAACGGAGCGCATGGAGGGCACGATGACGGCATCCTCATAATCTCTACCGCGTTCTATTTCCAGTGCGCCCAGGGCCTCTCTCACAGGCTCATGGAATACAGTCATGTCCAATTGAATCTTGAGCAGGTTGGAGGACAGAACATCGAGTTTCTGTTGCATCTCCTTTTGGCGGATTTCATAGACGACCACCCGGTCCCAGGGTGCCTTGAAATGAAAGCCTTGGCCCGCGGGTGCCTCGTCGGGATCGATGCCGCCTGAGAAAGTGCGAAAGACCAGTCCCGCATAACCAGAGGGAATGGTATATGTGATGGAGGACCAGCTGATCAGCAGGGCCACGAACAGCCCTGATACCAGGGCAACGAGTTTGATTGGGCGTGAAGAAGTTTCCATGGGGCTAAGCTATGGCCCCGAAGGCGTCGACGCCGCTTAATATGTGCCCGCCCACCGACGGAGTATCCACTCTGTGGAAAGCAATCCAATCAAGATGTAGAGCAGGACCTTCCATTTGATGATGTCCTGCAGTTTTTCTGACCAGTCCCGTTCTGGAGTAAAGCGGCCCGAAGCGGTCATGGCGCGCGTTAAGCTGTCCAATTGAGTGGGGGAGACGGTGATTCCGCCGGCAGAAAGCGACAAGCGCCTCAGCGTTGCATGGTCTGCAGCTCGGCCGTTTTGTTCGAGTTCCATCGCCCGCACTTCCAGTGCTCCGCTCCGTTCAAAAGAGGTGCCCCCAATGTCAGTCGTGGCCCGCCAAGTGTAGGTTCCTTCCGGCCAGCGTCCAGCGTCCAATGCATAGCCGCCTGAGTTGGAGGACGAAAAGCGGTAGTCGAATTGGGTGCCTGAGCTGTCCGACAAGGTCAGAGCGATGTCGGCTCCCATGTATGGCTGCAGGGTGGCATCGTAGGCCCGCGCTTGCATCTGCAACCTCTGGTCTTCATTGAGGATGCGGGGTGCTTCTACCCTAAATCGGTCTACCCCGGGATCGGAAGTCAAGAATTGGGTCAATTTGCCCACCAAATCGTCGAAGAGGTCATGGGAGCCTGTGCGCAAAAAGCCAACTTGGCGCCAGCGCCAGCTCCCTTCGCCAAGCACAACAATGCCCCTGCTTTCGGCAGTTTGGGTCACAGTGACCAGCGGATTTCCGGTGAGTATGCCCCCTATGCGCTGAAAGAGCAGGGGGGTGTGGGCCGGTCCCCAGGTGGCTTCGCCAAATGGGGCCATCAGTGGGGGCACTTCGGCCAACCATTCTTCGACCCCTTCTGCCAAGCGAAAGTGAGGAAAGGCAGGATTGACGCCGCCACGCGGATCAGTGGTGAGTCCTTGGCGGGCCACATTGACCTCCAATCCCAATCCCAATGACGAGACTCCAGAAAAGTCGCCGAGTGGATCCATGATCAGGCCCACAGGAACCCCTGTCTCACGCAAGGACGTGAACGCTTCCACGGCCTCCGTGTCTCCGGCATCGAACGAGAAGAGAAACGCTGCATCCCAGCGCTCATCGGTGCTGCGGAGTTCCAGTTCATCGAAGTCTTGGACCGTGACTTCGTAGTTGATGTTGCCCGAAAGGGCATTGGACCAGGCGCCTAAATCGGGATGGGGTGCTGGGCCAGCCAGCAAGATGCGTTTCCTGCTTTCGATGACGTCGATGACGGCAGTGCGTTTGTTGTTGCCGGTGTTTGCTTCGTTTTCGGCTGCACTGACGCTGATGCGGTAGCGCTGTATTCCAGGTTGTTCTGCCTCGATGAGGAATTGAACGGTCACAGGGGCCCCTGAGCCGTCGAATTTGACCTCTTCAGCCAAGTTGGTGCCTGGCCCTAAAATGCGAACTTCTGAAGGGCCTTGGTAGCCTTGAGCGCCCAATTCAATCTCAATGGGGAACCGGTTGCCCAGCCCAGCCACATCGTTATGGAGCAGGCGCAAAATCCGGATGTCCTTTTGCAAGGTGGTGTCCCCCAAAGCGATTGTGTGCAGCGGGGCGGGAATCCGGCTGTTCATGGCTTCGGGATTGCGCCCCCTGTTGAACCGTCCATCGGTGGCCACAATCACGGCTCCTACAGGGGCACCTGCCCATTGCCCTTGGAGCACATCCAGTGCGGTTGAAAGGTCAGTGGTCGGGTCTTCAAATGCCCACGATTCATCCCCTTTCCGCTGGTTGAGGTCCGCTCCGAAGGTGTACACGTTGACCGATGCTCCTGGCTCGCCGGGTTCGGAGGGCAAGGTGCCGATCCATTGATCCAACGTGTTGCCCCAATCTGGATGGTCAGCTCCAACAGACCGCGATGCGTCTTGCAATACGATCAAAGCAGGCTGACGCGTGTTGCTTTCTTCGATGCGAAGCACAGGCCTGAACATCAGCAGCACGATGGTGGTCAACGTGAGGGCCCGGACCACTCCGAGGGCAGCCCTGAGGCCTCCGTGAAGGTGCCTGTTGCCCTTGTCTATGCGGTACAGGAGCGCAGCCGCGACCACCACGAAGGTTAACGCCAGCGCGACCTGAAAAAATGGGGCATCGAGGAGGACATCGCGCATGGCGCGAAGTTACATCCGCATTCCGCCGTCCACGGAAAGGGTTTGCCCGGTGATGTAGCCGCTCATGTCTGAACCGAGGAATACACAGGCATCTGCCACATCCTCAGGCCGCCCGCCGCGTTTGAGCGGAATGGCATCGCGCCATCCTTGTACGGTGGTTTCGTCCAGTGCGTCGGTCATTTCGGTTTCGATGAACCCCGGAGCGATGGCATTGCAGCGAATGTTGCGGCTGCCGAGTTCGAGGGCAACGCTCTTGGTGAAGCCGAGGATTCCGGCTTTTGAAGCAGAGTAGTTGGCTTGTCCGGCGTTGCCTTGAATGCCCACCACACTCGACATGTTGATGATGCTGCCCGACCGTGCTTTGAGCATGGTGCGCAAGACGGCCTTGGTCAAGTTGAAGCAGCTCTTGAGGTTGACCTGCATGATGTCGTCCCATTGGTCTTCAGACATCCGCATCAGCAAGGTGTCTCGGGTGATGCCCGCGTTGTTGATGAGGATGTCTACGGTTCCAAATGCGCCGACCACTTCTTTGACGAGTTCTTCGCTCTCGGACAGGCTGCCGGCGTCTGATTTGAATCCGCGGGCTGTGCCGCCAGAGGC
Source organism: uncultured Flavobacteriales bacterium (assembly GCA_965659115.1). Classification (GTDB taxonomy): domain Bacteria; phylum Bacteroidota; class Bacteroidia; order Flavobacteriales_D; family Sanyastnellaceae; genus UBA8752. Next base: position 22,815 of record CBFHUP010000015.1, read on the forward strand.
GGTCAGTTCCGCCTCCAAAGCGCGGGCTTTTTCTTCGCTGGAACGGTAAGTAAAGGCCACCGTGGCTCCTTCTTGTACGAAGCGTTGGGCGATGGATTTTCCGATGCCGCGGGAGGCGCCGGTGATGAGGGCAATTTTGCCTTCGAGTAGTGCCATTTTGTTGGTGTTTTGGGGCGGCAATTTAGCCGCATGAGGGCCGATGAATCAGAGCAGGTCTGCAGCTTCTGCGATCAACTCTGCAATGTCCTTGACTTCGATGTCGCCTTCGCGCTCCGCGTTTTTGACACCGTCGGTCATCATGGTGTTGCAAAACGGGCAGCCAGTGGCCACGACTTTGGCGCCTGTTTCGAGCACGTCGTCGGTGCGTTCGTGGTTGACTTCCCGGTCTCCCTTTTCGGCATCCTTGAACATCTGTGCGCCTCCTGCGCCGCAGCACAGGCCATTCTTCTTGCAGCGTCGCATTTCCACGAGGTCTGCATCCAAGGCGGCCAAAGCTGCGCGGGGCGCTTCGTATTCTCCGTTGCCCCTCCCGAGATAGCAGGGGTCGTGGAAGGTGATGCGCTTGCCCTTGAAAGGCTGACCATCGGCAATCTTCAAGCGCCCATCCGCAATGAGCTGCTGGATGAATTGGGTATGGTGCATCACTTCATATTCTCCTCCGAGTTCCGGATACTCGTTTTTGAGGGTATTGAAGCAGTGCGGACAACCGGTAACGATGCGTTTGACACCGTACCCGTTGAGCACAGCGATGTTTTGCGCGGCTTGCATTTGAAAAAGGAACTCGTTGCCCGCCCGCTTGGCGGGATCGCCCGTGCAGCTTTCTTCTGCTCCGAGCACTGCAAATGGAACTTCAGCAGCATTCAAAATGCGGGCGATGGCTTTTGTGATGCGCTTTGCACGGTCGTCAAAGCTGCCAGCGCAACCCACCCAAAAGAGGACCTCTGGGGTCTCTCCGCGGGCGTTCATATCGGCCAAATGGGGGACGGTCAATGCCATATCGGTGGGGGTCAGGATTCAGAGGCCAGTTCATCGGTCCACTTGCCGCGGTCCGCTGCTGGGAAAGCCCAAGGCGCTCCGTTGTTTTCGACGTTGTTGAACATCGCGGTGATGGGCTCTGGAGCTTTGGAGTCTTCCATGATGAGGCTCCTGCGCATGTCCAGGATGATGCCCATAGGGCTGATGTTGATGGGGCACGCTTCTACGCAGGCTTGGCAGCTGGTACAAGCCCACAATTCTTCTTCTGTGATGTAGTCCCCGAGCAATGATTTGCCGTCGCCGTCACCCCATTGTCCGCCTGCTGCTTGGATGGCCTGGCCCACCTCTTCGACACGGTCTCGCGTGTCCATCATGATTTTACGAGGGCTCAGCAATTTGCCTGTAGCGTTGGCAGGACAGGAAGAGGTGCACCTTCCGCACTCGGTGCAGCTGTATGCCTCCATCAATTGCTTCCAAGTGAGGTCCTTCACGTCTTTGGCTCCAAAGGGTGCAGGCTCCGCTGCCGGTTCTTCCGTGGGTGCAGGCGCTGCAAAAGGATCGCCGGACATCATGAGGTCCACTTCCTTTTTGACGGAGGCCATGTTGTCCAAGCTTCCCGCGGGCGTCAAATCGCTGTACCAAGTATTGGGGAAGGCCAAGAAAATGTGGAAGTGTTTGCTGTACGGGACGTACACCAAGAATGCCAGGATTCCGGTGATGTGGAACCACCATGCTCCGCGTTCCACAGCCACGATGCCCGCATCGGAGAGGCCTGCGTAGAGGGGATGAAGCCATTGGCTTACCGGAAAGGAGCCCGCTGCGATGTAATGATCCAGTCCACGGGCTTGGGCCAAGGCATCGGCGGCGTTCATGGAGAGGAACGCGAACATCAGGAGCACCTCAACCACCAGGATGATGTTGGCGTCGTTCTTAGGCCACCCTTTCATTTCCGGGCTACGGAAACGCGCAATGGGCAGGATGTTTCGGCGAACAAGGAAGACCACGCATGCCACCAATACTCCCAAGGCGAGCCACTCAAAGGTGGCGATCAAGAAGTCGTAGAAACCACCGAGGAATGGGGCGAAGACCCTGTGGGTGCCAAACAGCCCGTCGATGAGGATTTCGAGGACTTCGATGTTGATCAAAATGAACCCCGCGTAAATCACGATGTGCATGATGCCCGCCACAGGGCGAACGACCATCTTGGATTGCCCGAGCGCTACTTTGGCCATGATGGCCCAGCGTTCTTTGGGACGGTCGGAACGGTTGATGTCCCGCCCCAATTTGATGTTGCTCCGGATTTGTCGGATGCGGCGGGCAAAGAAGAAGCCTGCAGTGCAAAGGAGCACAAGGAAGGTCAATTGTCCGATCAAATGGGCCATGGTGCGCAGGTCTTGGACGGGGATTATTCGATGTCTTCAGCGCGGTTGTCGAGTTCGCTTTGGATCAAGCGTTGCAACCGCTCCAGTTCCTTCTCGCTCATGCGCCGGTTTTCCTTGCGGCCAAACACGGACACCCTGATGTACCGTTGTGGGTTCAGATAGAGGTCGTTGATGAGGTTTTGAACCTCTTTGTTTGTGGCGAGCAGCCCCCTGTGCAAGGTGTCATCTTGGAGCAAGGCTCCAATTGTGCCCTCGCCATTGTTGAGGCCCACCAGCAATCGGTTGAGCTCTGCCACGGATGCGTCGGCTTTTCGCAGGGTGGTAGCGAGTTGCAAGTCTGCGAGGGAATCGCTGATTTGACTGAAGTTGCTCAATGCGTTGGAAAGGGCCCCTTGCTGGGAGTTTACAAAACCAGTGAGGCCTTCCATGTTGTCGATGATGCCCTTGAGTGCAGCCCGGTTCTCGTCGACGGTCAAATCCAAAGTGCGCGAGGTGCTTTCGAGGTTTTCCATCGTGCGCTGGATGCTCTCGAATGCTTTGGGGAGTCCTTGGGTGGCGCTGTCTTGGAAAACCGATTGCAGGTTGATGAGGATGTCATCAACACCCGCAATCAACTGGTCTGTTTTCTGCCGCAGTGGGAGTAGCTCTTGCTTTACCGCTTCGGTGATGCCGATTTCAATCTCCGATGGGAGGGTGTCCCCTGGGACGGCCAACGTCAGGCTCCGGCCCGCCACCAATTCGATGGCTTTGGTTCCGAAAAGGTCGTTGGAGACAATCCTGGCTTTGGTGTCATTGGTGATGCGCAGGCCGCTTTGTTCGATCAAAAACGTAACGTGAAGGTCCCCGCTGCCTTCTGAGGAAAAGTTGATGGCCGAGACTTGACCCACTTGGAAGCCATTGACCACAACAGGATTGGACACGGCAAGTCCATCGATGTTCTCGTATATCGCATGGAAGGCATTGCCCCCGCCCCAAGGGTTAAATCCTTTGAGGTAGTTGACACCAAGAACCAGCAACGCCCCCCCGAGGAGGACGAGAACGCCAATTTTGATTTCTCTGCCTTTTTGCATGCCCGATGTGTGTCTTCAGTTCCGTTGCTTTTTGATGGCCTGTTCCAAGGGGATCCTGGATCCTTCCTCGAAGGCGACCACGAAAGCATCGGGAAAACCTTTCAACCGCAAGGTATCGCGCATCTGGCAAGCGACCGCGTAAGAAGGGGATGAGCCTACGCGGTATTTATGCACGCCACCGGCCTTTGTGGATGTGGTGCATGGAATGGTGTTCCCCTGCCCGTCCAACAAGGGGCCGCCCCTGCGCGAACTGGTTGCCTGTACAGTGAAGCAGATTCCTTGGTTGCAGGTGTTGGTCAAGGTGTTGAACCAAGTCGGTGTTTTGGGGGCCGTGATTTCGGGGGCCTTGTTTTCTGATGCTGCGGGCTCCTCAGGGGTGCGGTCTGGTTCTGGAACTTGGTTTTGTTCTGGGCTGTTCGAAGGGGGGACCAAGGCCGATTCCAAACTGAACCAAGTCTCCGCATAGCTGCGAAACGCCCGGAATAAAGCGCTTGCCATGTAGTCTTGGCCTTGCTCTGAACGCAGAAAATCCTCCTCTTTGGGATTGGTCAGGAACCCCAATTCGACCAGCACACTGGGCATGTTGGCATAGGCCGTCACATAGTATCCCGCCTGCCTTACGCCGCGGTCTTTGCGGCCGACGCGATCGCGAAACTGGGTTTGAATCAGGTCGGCAAGCTGCAAGCTCCGCTCGAGGTAAATCTCTTGCTTGAGGGCGAGAGCGATGAAGGTGTCGGGGTCGTTGGGGTCAAACCCTTTGGTTTCGCTGCTGCTTTCTTGGAAAATGGCGGCGTTTTCTTTGGATGCGACGCGCAAGCTGGCCTCGCTTTTGCCCAATCCCATGACAAAAGTGGAGCTGCCCACTGCGGAAGCTTTCTCGAAGCTGTCGCAGTGAATGGAAAGGAGAAGATCTGCTTCTGCTTCGTTCGCAATGCGGACGCGATCGGGAAGGGTGGGATAAGTATCACCGTCCCGGGTCATGACGATCCGCACTCCGGGAACCCGTTCTTCGATGTAGGCTGCTGTTTTGTGGGCGACGGCGAGTGTGATGTCTTTTTCGGCGGTCTTGTAGCGTCCTGTCCCCAGGTTTCCAGGGTCCTTCCCTCCGTGGCCGGCATCAATGACCACCGTCATGGTGGGTTCCACAGGAGGGCTAAATGCACTGGATGCCAATACCAAAACACCGCAAGCTGCCAAGACACAGAAGTGACGGGAAGGCCTTGGCGAGCGCAACTTTTCATGGCCGCTGTGGTCCACTTTTGGGACGATGTTGCGGTATGTGGAAGTGATGCTCATGTACAGGGTGAAAACTATCTAGTTTTGGCCAGCATTTGCACGGCCAATCCGGTCGAATTTGCGCCGCGCGTTGTTGGCAATCGAGAACGAATACCGAACTCCTGATTTTTGCGTTGATTCTCACGTGAACAACGCGGCCTTGTCCCGTTTTCTTGTGCGGTTTTTGGGGTGCATTCTATGCGCTCTTGCTCCGCTGTGCGGGATGGCCCAGACGGTAGAGGTGCGCATTGAGCAGGCCGACGAAATCGCCCGAAACCCTTCTGTGGTGGATGGGCAGCGGCTGATTGGCGATGTCAGACTCTCTGTGGATGGCGCAGTGGTCTATTGCGACAGCGCTTGGCGCTACACCGATGGCCGTTTCCGGATGATGGGCGATGTCCGGATGGAGGATGGCTCCATGGCGTTGTACGGGCGCCGATTGACGCTCCACCCAGACAGTGGCAGAGGTGAGATGACCGGGCCGCAGGTGCGTTTGGTGGACCGTTCTGATGCCGGTGGAGAGCGGACGTTGCTCACCCGCAAAACCACCTACGACTTTAGAGATGGTGTGGCCCGATACGCCGGAGGGGGAGAGGTCAGGACCCAAGGAGAGCAGATTACAAGTGAACGTGGCAGGTACTTCCGGGACTCTGGACGGATGGACTTTATGGGGCAAGTGGAAATGGAGGTGGACACCTTGGTGGTGCGCTCTGACCGCGTGGGGTACTTGCCGGGTGACAAAAAGCTCCTGTTGACGGACCCGGCCCAAGTTCGATATCCATCGGGAGGCGTGGATTGTGTGCGTGGAGAATGGGACCTCGAGGCGGGCGGCGGCTGGTTTGCGGGTGACTCTTCCTCATTGGCCCGATTTGTGGATGGTGATTTAGAGGTGTACGGCGACAGTTTGGCCTTGACGGACTCATTGGGTGTGGCGCGGGGGCGGGTTCTGCTTGCAGACTCTGCTGGAACATACCGCTTGGGCGGCGATGCGGTTGATTTTGAAAGGGAAGCAGAGGGCGGTGCAGGACAGATCGCATTGCGGGGGAGTGCTTTTGCCTGGCTCAGCGAAGGGGATTCACCGCTGTTGGTGCAGGGTCCAGCCATCACCATTGCAACGGATTCTGCGCAACTGCGGACACTGATCGCTCCTTCTGGGGCGGTGCTGCACTCGGACGAAGTGACGGGAGCCGCTGACCGTTTGTTGTGGTCGGAACGCGAGGGTCAGGTCAACTTGGAGGGAGAGCCCGTGCTGTGGAGCGGCACAGACCAGTTGACCGGAGACACGGTGCGGCTCTTTCTGCGTGATGGAGCCGCCGAACGCTTGGAGGTGCGTGGACATGCCTTTGTGGCCAGTCCGGCGTTTGGGGACTTTTACCATCAAATCGCTGGGCGTGACTTGGACGGGACGTTCAGCGATTCGGGACTGGAGGAGGTGGTGATTGTGGGCAATGGACGGACGCTGTATTTCGCAGATCCGGACAGTGCGGCCTTGGCCAATGCCCTCGCAGACAGTGTGCCGGCGCCTTTGCCCCAAGCCAACCGGGCGGCCTGCTCTGAAATCTTGATGCGGCTAGACTCATCGGGTCTGTCGACCATCACCCTGTTGCAAGCCCCCTCTGGAGACTTTGCAGATTTGGCGGCGTTGGCGGGAAATCCTATTGCCGGAGCACAGGATGCAGCGAGCCTTCCCGGGTTGTCCCTTCGCGCCCGGCCGGACTCTGCACAAACGCGATGGATGAGGGGCGCTGAAGGAGGCGATCCAGCACCGGCTGTTGGGCTGGATGTCTGGGCTCCTCCTGTGGATTCTTTGCGCCCTGACGGTGTGGATCCCATCGCCTACCAAGCTTCAGACAGCATTGTTTTTGAAGTGAAACGCGAGCGGGTCGCGCTGTGGGGAAGTGCCAAGGTGGAAACGGCGGGCATCGTGTTGGAAGCGGCCCGCGTGGATTATTTGGCGGCAGATCGGGAGATTGAAGCCGAAGGCGTGCGCGACAGCACGGGTGCATGGCAGGGGAGGCCATTGTTTACCCAAGAGGGGAAGTCGTTTACCCAAGATGCCTTGCGGTATGACCTTGATTCTCGCAAAGGGATCAGCCGCAAAGCGATGACCACGGAGGGAGAATTGACCTTTCATGCCCAACGGGCCAAGCGTTTTCCTGACGGCCGCATCTTCCTGCGGGGCGGCAAATTCACGACTTGCGACGCGGAACGGCCGCATTTTCACTTCCATATGACGCGGGGGCTGTTGGTGCCCGACAAAAAAGTGGTGAGTGGACCGATGTTTGTCAAGGTTCGCAAGATTCCATTGCCCATCGGGTTGCCGTTTTTTTGGTTTCCGCAAAAGCAAGAGCGCAGCCGCGGATTGATTTTTCCGAGTTTCGGCAACGGCCGTGAGTTGGGATACTTCATCAAAGACCTTGGTTGGTACGAACCGCTGGGGGACCACTGGGACGCCCGCGTGCAAGGGGACCTTTACAGCCGGGGAACGTGGCGGGTTGCGGGTACGGCACAATACCGCTACCGCTATCGATTCAATGGAAATTTGCAGCTGTCGCGGTCCAGCATTGTTTCCGGAGGAACGGCCGGAGATCCCGATGCCAGCCGGAGAACTGAGTTTTTTGTGCGCTGGAGCCACAGCCAAGACCCCAAAGCCCGTCCCAACGGGAGGTTCAATGCCAATGTGAACTTTGGCTCAAGTGGCAACTTCCGGTCGCAATTGAACGCTTCGCAGGAGGACTTTTTGTCCAACACCTTCTCGTCGAGCATCAATTACAATGCTTCATTGCCGGGCAAACCCGTCAGTCTAACGGCGACGGCTCGGCACAACCAAAACAGCAGCACCGGCAGGGTGGATTTGGTGGTGCCTTCTGTGGGCATCAATGTGAGCCGTTTCGAATTGCCCATCTCCCGCTTGTTGAGGCCGAATGCCGTGACAAAGGGGTGGTATGACCGCATTGGAATGACCTATGCACTCAAGTCGGAACAACGCGTGAGCGGCACGGACACCACCTTGTTCGAGGAAGGGTTGGCTGGGTTGATTGAGCGCGCGCAGTCGGGCATTCGGCATACGGCTTCGGCCTCGACCCAGATCAAAGCGGGCTTTGTGAGTTTCACCCCCAATGTTTCTTACAACGGGTATTGGAATTTCGATGCGCTCAATAAGGCCGTTAGCCCGGATGTGCCGGACAGCATCATCACCGACACCATTCCAGGCTTTTACATGGATGGGGATTGGCGGATGGGCGTCAGTGCGAACACCAAGTTTTATGGCACCTTCCAGAACAGGGGAGAGGGCCGATTGCGGGCCATTCGACATGTGATCACCCCGCAGGTGGGATTCAGTTACAATCCCGCTTTTGAGCGCCGCGACACCTTGGTAGGCATCGATGGCTCGATACTCGAGGTATACGATCCCTTGGCACCGGGACTGTACACGCCATCGGAACTCAATGCCCAGGGAGCTTTGAATTTCACGCTGAACAACAACATCGAAGCCAAGGTCCGTGACAAAGAAGGGGAGACGAGAAAGGTGCGTTTGATCGACAATTTGTCCTTGCGCGCGAGCCACAATTTGCAGGCCGATTCTCTCCGCTGGAGCGACATCTCTGGTTCTGGTTTCACCACGTTGGCGGGCAAGTTTCCAGTCAACATTGGTTTCGCCCACAGTTTGTATGCCCGAGACAGCACAGGGGCTAGAATTGAACGCTTTTTGTTTGAGGATGGAGGTGCCCCGCTGAGGCTGAAACGGGCCAATGCGTCGGTCAATGGCAGTTGGACTGGACAAGGTGAAATCCCATGGAGTCTGAGGGCGGGTTATACCATGCGGCTGCAGCGCAACTGGCGTTCTGATGTGCAGGCGGACACCACCATATTGACCCAAAACCTGACCTTCAACGGCAACGTCACCTTGTTTGAGGACTGGCGGATTACCGTGGGTTCAGGGTACGATTTTAAAGCGGGTGAGTTCACCAATACACAGGTCAACTTGATGTGGGACCTCCACTGCTGGGAGTTTTCTGCGCGGTGGGTGCCCTTTGGGGTACAGAAGAGTTTGCAGCTCCGGTTGGCGGTCAAGGCCGCCATGCTCCGCGATGTGAAGGTTGAAAAGCGCTTTCAGGGAAGCGGCCTGATCCGCTGATCATCAGCGAGAACCAGGCTTGCGTTAGCGGCTGAGGGTCCGGATGAGCATGTAGATCAAACACAACATGAAAAGGGTCATGGAGACCTTGTTGATGCCGTGCATGACACGAAGGTTTACGCCTTCTCCTTCGCTCTTGCGGAAGAGGTTTAGGGGATTGGCGTAATGCAGGAGTTTGCGCAGAATTTCCATGGTGACTCTAAAGGGAACAGTTGCAGTGGCGAGGGGTTCAATCGCAAGCGATGGCGCTGATTTCTACACGGGCTTGTTTGGGCAGTCCAGCCACAAAAACTGCTTCACGGGCCGGCAGAGGGTCGGCAAAACGTGCTTTGTAGGCTTGGTCCATGGCGGCATAGTCTCGCGGATCGATGAGAAAAACGGTGGTCTTTACCACTCTGTCGAGGTCGGACCCTGCCGTTTTCAAAACGGCTTCGAGGTTGTCAATGGCACGGTGAACTTCCGCGTCAATCGTGTCTTGTAGCAGTTCTCCTGTCTCTGGGATCAGGGGGATTTGACCGCTGCAGTAAACGGTATTTCCAGCACGTCTAAACGGGCTGTAGCTCGCAATGGGTTTCGACATGGTGCAAGTATCGGTCGCATCGACGAACCTTTGCACCATGACGCCTGTGCGGATATTGATGGTTGACAACCGAGACTCGTTTACCTGGAACTTGGTTCACGATTTGGGCCGATGTGGCGCAGAAGTAGAGGTACGCCAGGCGGGCGATTGGAGTGTGGAAGATGCGAAGCGATTTGATGGGGTGGTCCTTTCACCCGGTCCGGGACTGCCCAGTGAGTCCAACGGATTGATGGACTTGGTAGAGGCTTGGGCGCCCGCAATCCCGATGCTGGGCGTTTGCCTGGGCCTTCAGGCGCTGGTGAATTGGAGCGGTGGGTCATTGCGCAGAATGGACCGGGTTCGCCATGGCCTTCAGGCGCAAGCTCGGCGCACCGCAAGCACTCCTTTGCTGGCAGGGTTGCCCGAGTGCTTCGAGGTAGGCCACTACCACAGTTGGTGCGCGGATCGGATGGCCTTGCCAGCTTGCTGGAACATCACATCAGTGGCCAACGACGATCCTGATTTGATCATGTCCATCGACCATGACCGTTTGCCTTTGCACGCGGTTCAGTTTCATCCTGAAAGCGTTTTAACCCCTGAGGGAAGGGGGGTTTTGAAGGGGTGGTTGGATACGCTGAGGCCATAAAAAAAGGCACCCTGGGGTGCCTTTTTCTGTGCCACTAAAACGCGGGGTCAGTTGCGCAAGTTGTTCATCTCCTCTTGGAAGGTCTCCTTGAACTTTTCATAGTTGTACTCGGCCATGATGCGCTCGTCTTCTGAGATTTTCTCGTTGTACTTGGAGGCGACTTTTTCGCCACTGAGTTCAAGGGCCACGTAGGAAACGTAAATGCCATTCTCTCGCTGGGTCAGCTTCTCGCAAATGGCAATGGCGCCGCGCAACTCTTGGTCCACCACGGTGCGGGCCAATTCATTGAAGGTTTCTGTGGCCTCTTCGCGGTTGTTGAACTCCGTGCTCGACACATAGTTGTCCGTCACGGCTTTCACTGTAGCGCTCACCGTCTTGGCCAAGCGGGTCTCCGCATTGGAACGTGCTTTTTTCTTGGCGATTTCGCGGTCTTGGCTCTCGCCTGTGGCGCTAGACCTGAAGTGCTTGCTGTCGCTCTCGTATTCACCTCCGGTGCAGTATTCCACGATTTCGACTTCGCCTTTGGGCTTGGCGACTTCCTTGTTCTTCTTGCAGCCTGTGGTGAGGGAGGCGAAGCCGATCAGCAGGCATGAAAGGGTGAGGGTGGTAGTGCGTGTCATGATGAATGATGTTGAGATTTCGAGTAGATAAAAGCGAATATCGTGCCAAAGGCATTATTGCAAAGCGGTTGCGATTTTTTTGCCCGCTGTTTTTTCGATGGAATCTGCTGTTTTGGACAATGCAACCTTCAATGCCGATTGCGGATTGAGTTGCACGCCTTTGGAGCGGTCAAGGACAATTTCTTCCGTGAGCTGGCCCTCGGAACTGCGGAGGCGGATGGCGCCGTTGATGTAGACGGTGTGAAACTGGGTGTAGGCCTCTGATGGTGTGCGGTGGTCTTGACGCAGGTCGACTTCAACGTTGAAGTCGGCGGCTTCTCCCGTGCTCAAAACTGTGAACCCTTCTTGGCGCATGGCGTTCCGCAGGGCCGTTAAGACGCCATCTTGTTCTGCAGCGGGCACTGTACTCTCACCCGACATCTCGACGCTCAAAGTCGGCAAGGAGACGCCGATTGGAATGCGCACAGAGACGGTGGTCACAGACCCTACGAGGTCGACCAAGACGGCATCCAAGTTGGCAGCTTTCCACAAACGATCGGTGTCCAGCTCCACGGTCAATGTCGGGTCGGGCCGGTCTGCAGCCACGCCGGAAATCAAGGCCACTACCGCGCCGGCATCATCGGTGAATTCCGTGGCGCGCTTCAAATAAGTTCCATTGTGATACTGGTACTTCAGGGGAACACCCGCGGCTGGATGGCCATCTATGGTGGCGCCGATACCCAAGGGGTACTTGAAGTTGTTTGTTGCGTTCAAATCAACAGCCTCTACAGTGCCATCCAGTTTTATGGCCAAAACGGTGTTGCGCATGGTCCGAAGCAGGTGGGGTTCGAGTGTGACCAATTGGCCCTCTATATCTGTTCGGTTGACTTCATTCCAGAACTCTTCGAGTGCCATGACGCCAGTTCCAAAGTGGTTCAATGCTTGGTGGACTTGTCCCGCCGCCCGCGCCTCCATACCCAGCGCATATTCGGCCAAGGCAGATTCCATGGCGGCATTGCGCCTTGCTTCCCTGGCTTGGGCGTGACGCGCTTTGTTGAGGCGGTAGAAAACGTGGACCCGCTCCTCATTTTCCCAGATGTCGACCACTTCAAAACCTGCGATGCGCTCTTCAGCATGGCTGGAAATCGAACTGGTAAACCGTTGGGAAACGGTGCCATTGTTTTCGGCGCTTTCGAGCAATGACGCGCTCTCGACTTTTACGGCAATTTCAGAGGCGAGGTCGGCAGCGGCCCTTTTTTTGGCATTGGCCAAGGCATCGCCTGATACGGCAGTTTGGGCTGCGCTTCCGATGCCGACATAATGGCTGTTGGACAGCGGGCGTTGACCCATCCATTCCGGAGGAGGAAGTTTTTCTGCGCCCTTGTTTCTTGCACATCCGCTGAGAATGATACATATAGCCCCCGCACAGAAAGCCAGCGGTATGTTCTTCAGCAGCGGGATCATTCGATGTGACTGGAGAGGAAGGATTCGACTTTGCGAATGCCGCGTGAAGCAGCTTCTTTAACGGCTTGATTGCGCATGACGGACTGGGGCGACAACTCGCGCCGTCCCCTTAGGAGTTGTTCCAATTGGGATTTGCCGCTTCTGTGCACTTCACCGTTTGAGCGCGCTGGGTAGAGCGCGGCGCTCTGCACTTGGCTCGTGGCAAATTCGATGTTGTCGCTGGTGGTGACTTCTTCGACCTTGGAGAACAGTACCTCGCTGGTTTCTGTGCTCACCAGTTTCAGCTCGTATTTGACGATAATGTTGCGCTTTTGGGTGTGCACCAGGTATGTGGCAGGAGCAAAGGCGGCGACTTTCTTGGTTTTGCCTTCGTCATCCCGGACTTCGCGAAAGTATTTGCGGAACCCTTGTCGGGAGGTGATGATGGGGTCGCCCGTTTCCATGGTGTACATCAAAATGGCACCGGAGAGCATGGCCCGGGCCCCTGCCAGGGCACCCACCTCGACTTGCTCGTCAGAAAGGCCAGATATGGACAGTTCTTGTTCGGCGATGATGTCATCGCGTTGGGTCCGATCTACAATTCCCAGAAAAGGGTCGTCGCTTTGAATCAATCCATTTTGAATGCTGCTCCGCAGTTCAAGGGCGATGTCTTTGTCGCGGTTTCTGCTGTCAAATTTGAGCACGGCCACATTGAACCGCCCATCCTCAAGTGCCCTTTGCCGCTGTTCCTCAGCGTCTTTGTATTGGTTGTCAAAATACAGAGCGCGGGCAAAGGCGTCATGGGCCGCACGGTAGCGCATGGCGGACATTTCGGCATTGCCTTTGCGGTATTCTGGCTCTGCCTGTGCCACTACGAGGAGGGCTTTGGCATCTCCATACTCTGCATCTAAATGGATGATTTCTTTGAATGTGGCGGTGGCGCCGGCAAAGTCCTCAGCCTCCAGTTGCTGGTGTCCCAGCTCATCCAACTCGATGAGGTGCTCGTCGAGGTGGTTTTCGTAGTCAGTGGTGATGGAGTTGGGAATCATCAGGTCCACATTGACTGCCGACATGCGGTCTTTGTAGGCGGTCATGGTGTCGTACAACCCAAGGGCGTCTTTCCGCCGTCCATCCATGGAGGCTTGTTGGAATTCGCCCACCCAGATGTCGACCACGCCTTGACCAGCTGAGCGCAAGCCGACCATGGCTTCGATGTAGTTTGGTTTCTTGCGCAAGGCCTGGTAGTACAAGTCTGCGGCTGGCTTGACCATGCCGGCTTCTTGCAATTCGCTCCCCCGCTTCGTCAGTGCCTTAGGACCAGAGCATCCTGCGACCATTAGGGCCACACAGCTCAAGAGAAAAAATAGAGGGCGAATGGTCTTCTGCATCGAATCGAGGTCTTGACAAGGTCCGAAAATAGCCTTGCATCTTGAGTGTTGTGGACAAGTCCCGTGCCAGTATTTACGAAGGGGTGTGCGACTTCATGCTGTACGGCGAAATTTGAGGCATGCCGAAACGCGTTCTCATCCTCGGAGCCGGCCGCTCCAGTTCCTCTCTTATTCGTCATTTATTGCAGCACGCTTCGGGAGAAGGGTTCAGCGTTCGGATTGGAGATTTGGACCTTGCGTTGGCGGACAGGAAAGCAGAGGGGCACCCGGCGGCGAGCACTTTTGCCTTGGATGCGGGCAACCCCGAAGCGCGCAGAAACGAGATTGCGTCGGCCGATTTGGTGATCAGCATGCTGCCGGCTTTTCTGCACCCCGAAGTGGCTGCGGACGCCATCGCCACAAAAACGCCGTTGATTACCCCCAGCTACCTCTCTCCAGAGATTGCGGAGATGGATCAAGCCGCCAAGGATGCGGGCATTCCGATCATCAATGAGCTGGGATTGGACCCTGGCATCGACCACCTCAGCGCCATGCAAGTGATCGATGAGCTGCGCTCGGAAGGGGCTCAACTGACGGGTTTTGAGAGTTACACGGGGGGACTTGTGGCGCCAGAGAGCGACAACAATCCGTGGCATTACAAATTCACTTGGAACCCTCGAAATGTCGTGTTGGCAGGTCAGGGTGGTTCAGCCACCTTCCGCATGGGGGGACTGAACCGCGTGCTTCCACCGCACCGGCTTTTTCAGGAAGTGACGCCGATTGATGTTCCCGGCGCAGGGCGTTTCGAAGGCTATGCGAACCGAGATTCGTTGGCTTACGAGCAGATTTATGGCCTAGAGGGGATCGAGACCTTGGTGCGCGGCACCTTGAGGGGAGATGGATTCTGTGGCGGTTGGGACGCGGTGTTCCAATTGGGCATGAACCGCGATGATGCGCAGCTATCCCTGCCCGAGGGCATGACGTGGCGAACCTACACTGCTGGCTTTGCTGGTGGGGTCGACCAGCATGCCGATGGCCGTCAAGTGCGCGAAGCTGTGGCCAAGACTACCGGTGCGGACTCGGCGGCGTTGGACCTGCTCGATTGGTTGGGCCTCTTCGGAGATGAGGAGGTGGCCACGCGCAAAGGGTCGCCATGTGACATTTTGCAGCACCGTTTGGAATCCAAGTGGGCGCTGGCGCCAGAAGACCTCGATATGATCGTCATGTGGCACCGGTTTGGATACCGAACTGCCGAGGGCGAGCGCAGGGTGCGGACTTCTCATTTGGTGCACCTTGGCGAAAATGATACCCATACGGCCATGTCATTGACGGTGGGATTGCCGCTGGCGCTGGCAGCGCGCATGTGGATGCGGGGAGATTGGAAGGGCACCGGTGTGATTCTGCCCACTTCTCCTTCGTTGTATGCGCCCCTGCTCCGAGGCTTGGCTGAAGAAGGAATTGCTTTTACTGAGCATGATCAGACTTCATCATGAAATGGGTGCCCCAAATTCTCGCAGTGGTTTGTGTGCTGTGTTCAGTGGGCATGGCCGCAGCCAGTGGACCTTGTGACATGCCGCCTTATGACCCCTTGCAGCCGGTGGCCACTGCAGAGGCTGCATTGGAGATGGACCGTTGGGCCCGCAAAGCGTTGCGGCGCGATGTCAAAGGCAAGACGTGTCAGGGGGTTCAGGAAGTTGTCGATGTCCTGCTGATTCGTTGGCTCCAAGCCCATCCTGACATAGTGATCGACTTTGAGGGCCGCGATGCGGAGGCATGGCTCCAAAACCCTGTGGAATTTATGCACCAGGTCAAGGCTGAGGCTTGGGTAGAGGTCAAGGGACGCCGGCGAATGTTTCCGAGGCGCTGGGGCAATGCCCCCTTGGATCCTCGGGCAGCAGAGCGCCGAAAGCGTCTGTTGGACCGGACGCTGGCCGGCTTCAAAAAGGTCCGAAAAAATTGAAGGGGCTGCCCTCCAGCAGCCCCTTCTCACCACATCTACCTCATCAGTACTGTCGCTCAGTACCCTTATCAGGTGGCTTTAAGCAGTCTGACCTCAAGGGGCAGGCTGCGTTGACGGATCGCGCAGAGAGAGGTGGCTGCGCAACTGATTGATGCCGTCGGTGTGCAGATACGCATCGTGTCTAAAGAGGTTACGTTTCGCATCATACCAAACGATGGAAAGGGGCATGTCCAAGAGCAACTTGTCTTCGAAAGAAAGCGGCTCCAAACTGGGGCGCAGCATCAGATCGATGTCACAATTCAGTTGCAAGGGGCTGTTCAGTCCCTCCGTATCGATTTGAATGACCTTTTTGTAGGCCGCTTCGTTGCAGACTTCAAGGGTGTAGAGGTGGCCAGGTGGCAGCTTAAACGTGTAGGGTTTCCTGCCTTTGCGTTGCAGCGATGCCCAGAGTGCATTGTCTTGGTGAATCCGGATGTTGAAGCCTCTCCGCACTGTAGCGCCTTCGATTAAAGTCCGAACAACCAGCTCCAACTGAGGACCTTCATCGAACTCCCGGGTGAGTTTTTGAGTCCAGCCGGGGCTGCCCGGGACGGAAAAAACACCCTGGGCATTGGAATTCAACGCGCCAGCAGCAATGAGCACGGCGAGGATGGTGCCGCGCATTGGGTGCCTCAATTTTATCATCGCAGCCCATACGCGGGTTGCCTTACTGGGGTTGCGTTGGCATGGAATTCTCTTCAGCAAGAACAAGGCGGCCCGTTGCCCTGTACTTTCGTGGAATGCGCACGTTTGATATTCCTGAATTTTACCGATCCCCTGTGATTGGCAAAGTGAAGGCCCTTCGCAAGACGGGAGACCCCCGCAAGCAGAATTTGAAGCCCAGTGTCTTGGATTTTGGTGTGGTGCGCTTCATTCTTCCCCGGCATTTTGGGTTTTGCTTCGGGGTTGAAAACGCCATTGAAATCGCGTACCGTGCCGTCAGTGAAAATCCCGGCAAGAAGCTCTGGTTGCTCAGTCAAATGATCCACAATCCCGAGGTGAACGCAGACCTTGAGTCGCAGGGCATTGGGTTTTTGATGGATACAGAAGGAAACACGCTCAACCCATTCTCGGCCCTTTCACCGGAAGACGTCGTCATCGTGCCTGCTTTTGGGACGACCCTTGAGATTGAGGCGCGCCTAAAGAAAATCGGTGTGGACATACAGCGGTACAATACCACCTGTCCTTTTGTCGAGAAAGTGTGGAAGCGCGCAAGCCAGCTGGGTAAAAAAGAATACTCCGTGGTCATCCATGGCAAGCCCAAGCACGAGGAGACCCGGGCCACCTTTAGTCACAGCAGTGCATCCGCCCGATCGCTTGTGGTCAAAGACATGGTGGAGGCTGAGGTGTTGGCGGCATACATCCGCGGCGAGCGGGATTGGGCGGGATTTGCAGAGGATTTTAAAGACAGGATGTCGCCTGGGTTTCAGGTGCCACAGGACTTGGATGGTTTCGGCGTGGTCAACCAGACGACCATGTTGGCGAGCGATACACAGGCGATCGCAGACCACCTCAAAGCCGCCGTTATGGTGAGGGATGGAGGATCGGATGAACGTTTTGCCAACACGCGCGATACGCTGTGCTACGCGACCCTTGACAACCAAACGGCGACCGCATCCGCCTTGGATTTGGCGCGCGCGTCCGCGGATTTGGCCATTGTGGTGGGCGGCTACAATTCGAGCAACACCACGCATTTGGTGGAACTCTGTGAAGAAGTGCTGCCGACTTGGTTTATCCGAGGTTCTGACGAGTTTCAAGAGGACGGCAGCTTGGCGCATTTTGATTTAGAACAAGGAAAGCGCTGTATTTCAAAGGAATGGTGGCCACGTGAGTGGCGTTCGACCGTGCCGACTGTGTTGTTGACTTCTGGGGCCTCCTGTCCAGACAGTGCTGTTGACCGCGTCCTTCAACACATCGTTGAACTTTGCGGTGGTGGACGGGCTGTGGATGAAGTTTTGCGGCTTTTTGCCCAAGAGCAGGCAACTTTGGATGCCTGAATGAAAGCGCCACGCCTGCCCAGCCCGTTCCGCAATGTGCGCCACGCACCGAGGAACTTCACCTTCCGCTCATCCCATGTGGATGGGCGTTCTATGCGCTGGAAAACCCGAAAAGAGGCTTTGGAGGCCGAGGCCGATGGTGCAGAAGGTGAATCGCCGCGCAAACTGCGGTTTCGCCAGTCTGCAGGTCCCGGACTAGATCGGGCATCGCGCATTCAGGCCACCCGTTCTGCTCGACGCAGGGCGATGTTGAGGAGCTTCGCGATTCTATTGGTTCTTTTGTACGCTGCTTGGCGCGGATTGCTGTGGGTCGAAACCACGGACTTTGCCCGAGAATTTTTGCTTCCCCCAGGACCATGAATACGGCGACTGAAACTTCAATTCAACGGCTTCCTGAGCACGTGGCCAACCAAATTGCTGCAGGTGAGGTGGTGCAGCGTCCTGCCTCAGTGGTCAAGGAGTTGATGGAAAATGCCCTCGATGCTGGGGCGCAAAGGATTGTGGTCGACCTCAAGGATGCTGGACGAAACCGGATTGTTGTCGCAGACGATGGAAAGGGGATGGGCCCTGCAGATGCCGAGGCCTGTTTTGGGCGCCATGCCACGTCCAAGCTGAGGGACACCGACGATTTGCTTTCTCTGGCCACGATGGGGTTCCGCGGTGAGGCTTTGGCGAGCATCGCATCCATCGCTCGGGTTGAATTGCGCACGCGAAGACAGGACGACGCCGAAGGTGTTGAAGTGGTGATGGAGGGCGGCGCGTGCCAATCCAATGAGCCTGTGGTGTGCGATTTGGGAACCCGGATGACCGTGAAGCGGCTTTTCTACAATGTCCCCGCCCGCAGGAACTTCCTCAAGAGTGACCAAGTGGAATTGCGGCATTGCATTGATGAGTTCCAACGCGTGGCTTTGGCCCATGCGGACATGTCCTTCGTCCTCCGCCACAATGGTTCAGAGCTGTTTGACCTCCCTGCCGGCAGTTTGAGACAGCGCATTGTGCGGATTTTTGGAGGCAAATACGATGAGCGTCTTGTGCCAGTGGAGGAGCGAACTGACGTGGTAGGGCTGACGGGATTCGTAGGCAAACCAGAATTTGCGCGGCGCACCCGTGGCGAGCAGTTTTTGTTTGTCAATGGCAGGTTCATTCGGCACGGGGCATTTCACGGGGCCGTCATGCGCTCCATGGAGGGGCTGCTTTCACCGGGTCAATATCCTCTGTACGTTTTGTTTTTGGAGGTGGACCCGTCGCGTGTAGACGTGAACATTCACCCGACCAAGGTGGAAGCCAAGTTTCAAGAAGACAGGGTGATCGTGGCCATTCTTCAGGCGGCTGTCAAACGGGCGTTGGGCCGGTTTCATGTGGCGCCGAGCTTGGATTTTGACACGGAAACGGCCTTCGATATCGCTCCGCCCAAACCGGGACAGGCTGTGGGAGAACCCCAAATTCAGCTCGACCCCAATTACAACCCATTCCGGACGAATGAGCCGGGAGGAGCGGGTGAGCGGCCGTCCAGCATCTCTGCTCCAGGGAGTGCTTCATTTGCCCAACACCGCCAGTCGGCCCTGCGGCAAGACCGCAACAGCGACCGCATCGAGGCGACCCGTCGTTTTTTCGAATCGGCGTCTAGCCTGAACGAAGGGACTTCATCCAAAGGGGAGGATCAACTTCCGGAGCGATTGGTGTTCTCGGAAGTCAATGCACCTGACTCGGTGCCTTTGCCCACCATGGGCGGAGGGTTTGATGACCAAAGGCCATTGTTCCAGCTCTTTGGTGGCTGGATTGTAACCGCCACGCGCAGTGGCTTGGTTTTGGTAGACCAGCACCGTGCGCACACCCGAATTTTGTACGAACGTTTTGCGGGTATGGCGCAGCAGACGTTGACAGGGCATGCCCAGCAGCTTCTATTCCCAGCAGTCTTGGAGGTTGGGCAGGCCGATTGTGCTTTGCTTGAGTCCGCTTTTTCTGCCTTGGCAGGATTGGGGTTCAACATTGAATTGATGGACAAACCCGGCTGTATTCAAGTGTTGGGGTTGCCTTCAGACGCTGCTGAGGGAGATCCGGCTGCATTGGTCGATGCCGTCCTTCAAGAATTGCGCGAGGCAGGAGAGGTCGATGCCGAATTGCGCGCCAGCCGCGCGATGGCTGGTGTGGCCCGAGGTGCAGCCATCCCTTCGGGCAGGACTTTGACCCGAACAGAAATGTTGGATGTGGTCGATGGGTTGTTTGCCTGTCAAGAACCAGACCGAGACCCTTGGGGGCGGGCCACCCTTGCTACCTTTGACCGAGACGCCGTGGCAGCACGGTTCAGTTGATTTGCCCTGAATGTTCAATCAAGCCACGCCTGTTGTCCGCAACCTGATGATCATCAACGTGATTTTTTACGTGGTGACGCATTTCATTTCGCCTGAGTTGCAATCGGTGTTTTCAGGATATTATCCTGCCGCCCCGCAATTCCAGCCTTGGCAAGTGGTCACCCACATGTTCATGCATGCCAGTTTGGGTCACATTTTCTTCAACATGTTTGCCCTCTTCATGTTTGGTTCTCAATTGGAAAGGGTGTGGGGTCCCAAGCGGTTTTTGAACTACTACCTGATCTGTGGTCTTGGGGCTTTTGCCCTGCACGAGTTGGTGGTCGGCTTTGGGTTCTACTCTCAATACGGGACGTGGTTTCCCATGGTAGATGACCTTTTCCCGAACTTGGATTACAGCGCTGCCCAGAGGCAGGCATACAGGATGTTTGTGCCTGTAGTTGGCGCCTCAGGTGCAGTCTTTGGGTTGCTCCTTGGTTTCGGTATGCTGTTTCCCAACACGAGGCTTCAGCTGCTTTTTCCGCCCATTCCCATCAAGGCCCGTTACTTCGTGATGGGTTACGGTGCCATCGAGCTGATGTTCGCTTTGCAAAACAGCCCTGGAGATAACGTGGCCCACTTTGCCCACTTAGGAGGCATGCTCTTTGGTTATGTCCTCCTCAAAAAGTGGCAGCGGGAACGCGATGTATTTTATTGAGCGTTTCGTCGTTGGGTAGAGAGAACATGGGCAGCATCAGTCAGGATATCCGAGCGCGTTGGGAGACAGGCGGCATGGTGGTGCGTTTGATCTTGGTCAACGTCGCGGTTTATTTGTTGGTGGCCACCTTGGGCCTTTTGGAGACTTTGGGCATTCCCCTGCCCAATCCCGGCGGGGCATTTGGTTTGGCCACCTCCTCGGATGGTGCGGTTCTGCTGCACAGGCCATGGAGCATCGTCACCCACATGTTTGTGCACCTCGGGGTATGGCACTTGGTCATGAACCTGTTGGTGCTGTGGTGGATGGGGGGCATGTTCCGGAATTATTTCGGTGACCGCAGGACATTGAGTACCTATTTGATGGGTGGATTGGCCGGTTGGCTGGTGTATTTCTTGTTGCTCAACCTCGTGCCGGGATTTGGAGGCGGTGGTTTTGCCTTGGGGGCCTCTGCTGCGGTGATGGCATTGATGGTCGCCACTGCGGTGAATGCACCTGACTATACCATTCGAATGTTTCTCATCGGGCCCGTAAAGCTCAAGTGGGTGGCCTTGGCCTATGTCCTCTTGGACTCTGCCGCCTTGTCGAGAGGGGCCAACGTGG
>CBFHUP010000016.1:0-42500 GCA_965659115.1 uncultured Flavobacteriales bacterium
CGCGCCCTGGCAGGTGAATTATGGGTTCATGACCTTGCTGACCCTGCTGATGCTGACCAAAGGCGCCCAGGTAGGGGTCAAGGCACTCTACGGCGTCGTGGCAGTGTTGGTCGTGGCATTGCTCAGTTTTTTCTTTGGAACAGGCGAGCCCCAAACAGAGCTCGACATCTTGAGGACCATCGACGCGTCGTTCATCACCCCTGATGGCCGGACCATAGAGCGGTATTCGTTTATAGAGGTATTCACCTTCATTTTTCCGGCATTCACGGGTATTGCAGCGGGACTGGGATTGAGCGGTGACTTGAAAGAGCCCGCCCGCGCCATTCCGAGAGGGACACTCTGGGCAACGGTCACCGGCATCGTGGTGTACATCATTGTGGCCTTGAAATTCTGGGTCAGCGCCACCCCTGAGCAGTTGGCTTCCGATCAGCTGTACATGGAGTCTATCGCCATTTGGCCCCCATTGATTCCGATTGGATTGGCCGCAGCCGCCATTTCCAGTGCGCTGGGCAGTGTGATCATTGCCCCCAGAACGCTGCAAGCACTGGCCGTAGATCGGATCTTCCCCAAAGCCATAGGGCTGAGGCTCAAGCGGGGGCGCAAGTCCGACAACGAGCCTGTCATCGCATCGATTGTCACGTGCATCATCGGGTTCATTTTCGTCTCATTGGGCGACATCAATGCTGTGGCCGAGATCATCTCCATGTTTTTCATGGTGACCTACGGCGCCATCTGCCTGGTGAGCCTGTTTGAGCATTTTGCGGCCAGTCCGAGTTACCGGCCCACGTTTCGTTCGCACTGGCTGTTGAGTTTGGTAGGAGCAGTGACTTGCTTCTACCTGATGTTCCTCATGAACTTCAGTTACGCCTTGGGCAGTTTGGTGATCATGGTGGTGATATACAGCGGGCTGTCTCGCCGCGGGGAGCGAGGTATGGTGGCGTTGTTCCGGGGCATGCTGTTTCAGCTGTCGCGCCAATTGCAGCTCATTTTGCAGCGCCGGGACTCAGCCGAACTGGACCGCAAGGATTGGCGGCCAATGGTGCTGGGGGTGAGCAAGGACACCTTTAGAAGGCCTGGTGCATTTGACATGGTGCGCTGGCTGGCCCACCGACAGGGGTTTGGCACGTATGTGCACTTGATAGAGGGCAGGCTGGATGCCAGAACATTCCGGAGCTCCATCCGCGCCAAGCAAGGGCTGGCCGACCTGGGCAATGCCGTCAAGAGTCGAGTGAGCGTATCGACCATCGTGTCTCCTTCTTACACGTCGGCCATCGCACAGAGTGTGCAATTGCCTGGCATTAGTGGTCAAGGCAACAACGCGATCCTGTTGGAATACATCGATGAGCAGCCGCAAAGCGCCCAAGAATTGGTGACCAACTATGACCTGTTGCGGGGCTCAAATTTGGACCTCTGTTTGCTGCGTTCCAGCTTCCGTGGTTTCGGTGAGCGGCGCTCCATACACATCTGGATCACGCCGGAAGATTCCGCCAACGCCAATCTTATGATTCTCATGGCGTACGTGTTGCAAGGCCATCCGGATTGGCGGGACTCCAACATTCAGGTGTTCTCCATATACCGGGACGGAGACCGGGCCAAAAGGGAGCAAGCCTTGCGGGAATTGATCCAAGCTGGCCGCATACCGGTGAGCGAGCAAAACATCGAAATGGTAGAGGAAATGCCGGGTGACCTCAAGGAAGCCCTCATCGATGAACGCAGCAAGTTTGCGGATTTGACCTTCATTGGATTCAACGATGCAGACATACGCCGTGAAGGGGTGAAGTTGTTTGAAGCCCACCACGGGATCGGCAACATCTTGTTTGTCGACGCCCACGAAGAAGTGGCATTGGCCTGATCAAAAAATGACGCACACCGTTCACATCGTCAATGGACCCAATTTGAACCTGCTCGGCCAGCGGGAACCGGACAAATACGGGCACACCTCTTTTGAAGCTTATTTGGAGGTGTTGCGCACCCAATTCCCAGCGGTCGAACTGGGCTATTTTCAATCCAATGTGGAAGGGGAGTTGATCGATCACCTGCACGCCATTGGCTTTGGCGACGGTGGCATCGTGCTGAATGCAGGAGGGTACACGCACACTTCAGTGGCTTTGCGCGATGCCGTAGCGTCGATTCAATCGCCGGTCGTCGAAGTGCACATCACCAACGTACACGCCAGGGAGGAGTTCCGACATGTGAGCTTGCTCAGTCCTGTTTGCCAGGGCGTGATTTGTGGGCTGGGACTCGGTGGCTACGAAGCAGCCATCAGGGCGCTGGTCTCAATCTGAGTTCGCCTTTCGAGCGAGCCTTTGGGCGGCGGGGCGCATCAGCCGCATCAAACCATCCGCGTCGCGGTCCGTCAGCTGTTTCCCAAACACCATGGTGCGCTTTCCACTGCTGAATTGTAGCGTTTCGCCCCCCATGGACCAGAATGCCTTTTCAAAAGTGCGCAGGATTTGGGTGGGGTTTTCCTCAATCCGAGACAGTCCTGAATAGGCGCCATGCGCAAAGAAGTCAGGCAGGCCACGTCGCCCAAAAACCATGGCCACTGAAATGCCCCTTCGGTCGATTGTGATCACCTCTCTACCCCGCATGCGCCAGAGCAAAACCTTGCCGATTCGAAAAGCAAAGAAGCCCCAGAATGCAGAGTAAATGGCGTATCCCACGGTGGCATTGCCTTCGGTAGGGCCTTGGAACCAGAAATACAGCACAGCCGCTTCTAGCCCCATCCACAGGACCATCCAGACCGAAAGCATGGCCATGTTGGAGGCCGAGGTGCCCTGGGCGATGTTCACACGCAATTGCTCTGCTTCCGTGCCGCGGTCGTGCCACTCAAAAGCGACTCGGCTTCCGATGTGACCGTTGGCTTTTTCCAGTCGGGTTCCCATCAGTCTGCCGATTGCGGGGCGAGAACCCCTTCATAAATCCTCAAGTACTCGGGCAGCACCCTCGCCAGATCAAATGATGCGGCGCGCTTCAAGGCTTGCTGCTTGAATTTAGCGTGGTGTTCAGGTGCCAAAAGGAAGGCAGCATGATCCGCCATTTTTTCGACGTCGCCGATCGGGGCCAACATGCCGCTGACACCGTGTCGGATGACCTCGGGCAATCCACCGGCTTCAGTGGCCACGACGGGAACGCCACATGCCATGGCTTCGAGCGCAGCGAGCCCGAAACTCTCACTTTCAGAAGGCAGCAAAAAGAGGTCTGAAATGGACAGTGCCTCGAGGGGGTTTTTTAGTTTCCCCATAAAAAACACCCGGTTTTCCAACCCGCATTCTCGGGCGAGCCGCTCGGCTTCAGAACGGTCGGGGCCGTCACCAACCATGAGCAGTTTTACAGGCAACCGATCGGCCAGCAAGGCAAAGGTGCGAATCACATCCACCACCCTTTTGACAGGACGGAAATTGGAGATATGACACAACAGATGCTCCCCCTTTTCTGCAAATTCCATGCGGTCTTGGCCTTGCAGGGCTTCGAAGTGGGCCGGACAGATGAAATTGGGTACAACCTCAATGTCTTTGTTGATGCCAAACAGCTTGTAAGTATCACTCCGAAGGCTGGTGCTCACCGCTGTGACAGCGTCGCTTTGGTTGATGGCAAAGGAGATCACGGGTTCAAACCCTGGATCCTTGCCCAACAAGGTGATGTCAGTGCCATGCAAAGTGGTCACCACGGGGAGGTGCCGCCCTTCTTCAGCCAGAATCCGTTTGGCCATATAAGCACTCGAGGCATGCGGAATGGCATAGTGCACATGAAGGAGATCGAGGTTTTGCTGGCGGACAACTTCGACCATTTTAGAGGCGAGTACCAGCTCATAGGGCGGATAGTCAAAAAGCGGATACTGAGAAATCCGGACTTCGTGATAGAACACGTTGGGCCTGAAACTTCCGAGGCGGACAGGCTGGTCATACGTGATGAAATGAACCTCATGTCCATTTGCTGCAAGGGCTTTGCCCAGCTCTGTAGCCACCACTCCGCTTCCACCAAAGGTGGGGTAGCACACCATTCCAATCCTCATAGCTGCAATTTACTACCGTGGACCAACAGTGGGTCCGGATGCTGTGAATCTGCCGGGGCTTTGCACAGCATCTTCGATGATTTCGAGGGCTTTTGTCCGAATGTCTTCGTCGATGTAAGTCCGGTTGGCGGCATCTGGACAGATTCGGTTGCCCAAAATAACTGCAGTCCATCCCGCTGCTGGATCGGTCCACGCCAAGGTCCCTGTGAACCCGCTGTGTCCGAAACTCGACCAAGAACCAGCATTGCCGCTGGCACCGGTGTCTTCTTCCAAGCCGGGTTTGTCCCAGCCCAGCCCGCGTCGATTGTCCTCTTGTGGAAAGGCGCGGGAAGTAAAGTCCGCCACGGTGGAAGGGGCCACAAGCTGAACGCCGTTTCTACTGCCGCCCAGCCGCATGACCTCCATCAAAAGGGCCAGGTCATGGGCATCTGAGAACAGTCCCGCATGTCCCGCGACGCCGCCGAGCATGGCGGCACCGGGGTCGTGGACTGTGCCGCGCAGCCATGCTGCTCGAAACACCGTGTCCAATTCTGTGGGAGCGATGTGGTCCAAGCTGGCCCATTGGAGCGGCTGATATCCCATGCGCTTCAGTCCGAGAGGCTGGTGGATCAGACTGTCAGCCAACTGCTCCAAGGGCTGGTTCCAATGCGATTCGAGGATGTCCTTGAGCAGGTAATACCCCACGTCGCTGTATCGGTATCGTCCTGTGGGCTTGGGCGAAATGGCCCGAACAGTTTTCCGAATGGAATCGCACCACATGGGGTGCATGCACCGCCCCTCACACAGTGGAATCCAGCCGTCCACTGGATCGTTACTCATGTCACCCCCCACAGAATCCTCATGGGCCATCAGGTCGACGTAAAAAGGAATCCATGCGGGCAGGCCCGAACGGTGGGCCAGCACATCCCGCAGCGTGCGTCGCCCCAGCTCAGGATTTAGGGGGGCAGCATCGTCATCGGGCAACAGGGAGGACAGCGGTTGGTCCAGGCCAAAAAGGCCCCGCTCGACGGACATCATCGTGAGGAGGGTAGAAGTGGCCACCTTGGTGATGGAAGCGAGGTCGTAGACGTGGTGCCTCTCAACAGGAGTAGCAGCTGTGTCTCCCAAATGTCCGTGGGCCCCGTCGTATCGTATGCTGTCGTCTACCACGACCAGCACGCGCATGCCGGGAGTAGATGACATGCCGACGGCTTCTTTAGCCAGACTGTCCAACCGCATCCCCATCTCGGCCATTTGCGGCGTGGATTCAGACCTGGGCAAACGTCGCGCGGTTGTTGGGTTCCCTTGGCCGGCACTCCAATCCCCAACATCGACGGGCAGCCTGCCCATGGCATCACCTTCCTGGCACCAGGCGGCCATGGCTGCCCGCTGCGTCAGGGGGTCTTCATGATGGGCCACAAGCCATTCGCGTCCCGGTTGCGGGGAGAGGTATCCCAATGCATAGGGGCTCGTAAACAGGGTTACAAATACAGGACCGCCTCCATCTGACAGAGCGTCCAGCAAAGCGTTGGCGCCTTGGGGAAGTCCAAACCTACGGGCTGGCCGGTTGCTTTCGTCTAAAAAAGCCACCACGACCTGGGGGCATTCTGCTGCGGCTGCGGCGATGTGTGCCTGGTCTTCCGCTGAGATGGTGCCTTTGCCTTTTCGGATGACCTTGAGGTTCGGAAAAGTGAGACGCAACCGTTGTTCGGCAGCTTCACCGCGGTTGCCCACCACCACTAAAGCCGTTGGGGTTCCGGGATCGAGTTGTTGCCCTTGTCCCAGGCGGACCAACATTTGACCGCGAATTTCTTCTTGAAGGCCGCGCAGGTTCGATGGGGGAGATTCAACGGGTTCGACCTCCATCCATTGTTTGGCGAGCAAGACTTTAAGGCAGGCCTCATCGATCCTAGAGGTGTCCAATTCGCCGCGCTCTAAGGCGGCATCGATGCTGTCCAGGACCAAGCTTGGCTCGGACGGAAAGAGCAACACGTCATTGCCGGCTCTGAGCGCTGCTACTTCGCGCGTGCCAGGAGGTACGGGGTCTGCAGCACCTGCCATGGTGAGTGCGTCGGTGAAGACAAGGCCCTCAAAGCCCAGGGAATCCAGGAGCAAATCGCGGATGACCAAGGGCGAAAGAGAGGTCGGCAATCCGGTCAGCGTATCCAGAGCGGGCACGTCCAGGTGGGCGGTCATAATGCCGTCGACCCCGCGGTCGATCAATGTTTGAAATGGCGGCAACTCCACAGACGACAACGTCCTGACATCGGAGGAAATCACGGGCAGCGCCAAGTGAGAGTCGAGGTCTGCATCACCGTGGCCTGGAAAGTGCTTGCCCACAGACATTACCCCCGCTTCGCGGAGTCCTTCTGCCCATGCAGAAGCCAGAGCGCCTACCAGAAGGGGGCGGGATCCGAAAGACCGGTTGCCGATGACTGGGTTCGCCGGGTTGCTGTTGACGTCGGCCACCGGCGCAAAATCAATGTCGACGCCTAGGCGGCGCAATTCTTGACCAGCGGCGAGGCCTGCTTTTCGCACGAGGTCTTCGTCCTCTGTGGCTCCCAGGGCCATCGCTTTGGGAAAGGCGATGCCATCGGGAAGCCGCATTCCAGAGCCCCATTCGGCATCCATGGCGGTCAGAAGATCAAGCCCGGTCTTGGCCAGTGATGCGCTGTCCAATTCGGCCAGGTTGAGCCGGGTGGTCTGGGTGTCCCCTTGCATGGCGATGACCCCGCCAATGCCCCAAGTTTCGATGGCGAGGAGGACCCCGTTTTTGGAATCAGGTTCGCCCGGTTTCGAATACAAAGGGACCATCATCAGTTGGGCCACTTTCTCCCGGAGGGTCATGCTGTCCATGGCGGCCAAAATCGATGCCGTATCGCCCTTTAGAAAGGCGGGGCGGACGGCTGAAGGGCCCTCTGATTGGGCTTCGCCTGGATGGCAACTGAATAAAACGGGGACGAGCAAGAGGGCCGCCCAAAGGCGGGCTTTACGCATCGAGCACGTGTTGCACACAGGCCATCATGTGGTCGAATTGCTGCTCAATCGAAAGGTCGCTGTTGTCGATGACGATGGCATCTTCAGCTTGCGTCAACGGACTGTGTTCCCGGGTACTGTCGATTCGGTCTCGGTCTTGTAGGTTGGAAACCACATCATTGAGTTCCACAGCCCGGCCGCGCCGCGCGAGTTCCGCATGGCGCCGTTCTCCGCGGGCTCGGATGCTCGCTGTCATGAAGAATTTCAACTCAGCGTTGGGCAGTACAACGGTGCCGATGTCACGGCCATCCATGACGACACCGCCTGATTCTCCAATGCGGCGCTGCGCGATGACAAGTTTTTCGCGCACCTCTGGAAGGCGGGACACCACACTCACTTGGCGCGAGACTTCATGGCTCCGAACTTCCTTTTCGACATTCCGACCGTTGAGACAAATTTCACTCTTGCCGGTCCCCTGATTGAACCGAAATGTCAAATACACCCTCGGCAGCGCCAGAATCATGCCCTCCTCATCCAGGTTGCTGTCGTGGTCAATGAGTTTTTCGCGCAGGGCAAATAAGGTGACAGCCCGGTACATGGCACCGGTGTCTATGTAGATGTAATTCAACGCTTTTGCCAAGCTTTGGGCCAGGGTGCTCTTGCCCGATGCGCTGAGTCCGTCTATGGCAATGCTGATGCGTTTCATGGTGCTTGAGGGAGCGGGGTTAACCTCGACCGAAGGTAGCAATGCAGAGCGTCCTCACCGTTCGGTAAGTCTGGTGCGAATGCTGATGTGGGTAGAGGCCCCTGCCGTGTGGTAGGTGTTGCGGGCTATGGTGAGGTTGAATCGACGCACTTTAAAGTCCAGTCCCCAGGCAAATCCAGCGGTTCCTGGAGCATTTGCGAGACGCAATTCTTGACGGCGCCGGTGGTGGTATCCAAAACGGAAGCCCAGATTCTCGCTGATGTTCAATCCTGTCCCAATGGCAAGGTGGCGCAGAAGTTGGTCACCAAAAGCCCAGGTACCTGCTGAGAGGGTGTCGCCTGTCAATGGGTCGATCGAATCGTCGTAGTAGCCTTCTGGAGCGAGGTCCCACTGTTGCAATTCATCATAGGTGACCGAGAATACGAATGGGGCATTTTGAAATCCCTTGCTGAAGGAAAGCCTCATGTCTGGAGCAAACCTGCCGCTGCTTCCGGTGGAGTTGGCGTTGTGCATGCCTCCCCAGGGGCGCCACATGGCTGCCATCCTCAGTTTTCGATCCCTGCGGTAATAGTTCACTGAGACGTCCATCTGTGCAAAAACAGAGCGCCGTTCGGCCAGGCCACTTTGTCCCAGCCATAGGGAAGTGGCCACGGTCAGATTGGTGTCCAATGGGACACTCACGCCGCTGACCCAAGCCACGTCGGACGCCGAAAAACCGCCCGTCTCCGCTCCTACGGGGTCGGTGCCGGTGAAGGTTCCGTATCCCAAGTTGCGCAAACCGGTATGCCACAGCCATTTGCGCTCTTTGGGCTGGTGGGCATAAAGGGCAGATGCCATCGCCGTCCCTGCGAAGTAGTCCACATAGGCCAAGTGCAGCTGTCCGGCATGTGTTGAGTCGATGAGAGAAGCCTGTCCCAAGGCATCGCCGAGGGTGGCTTGCAATGGTGCCCCCATACTTTCGGCAGATCCAGCAAATCTGGCAGAAATCGGCAGGTCCAAGAGTCCAGGTCTGGGAACCGATTGTCCCCAAGACAACGTCGGGGTCATTCCGAGCAAACCTCCCAGCAAAAACAGCGCAGCGGCAGTAACCTTCATGCTCATTCTTTGGCGGAGATCTGTTTGGGGTCGTCTACTTTTTCTTTGAGCAGGGCGCGCTCGACGACTTCAGTCATGGTTTTCACATAATGGAAACGCAATCCTTTGATGTATCGTGCCTGAATGTCCTCAACGTGCTTCCTGTTGGCCTCACACAGCACAATTTCCTTAATCCCAGCGCGGCGTGCAGCAAGGATTTTTTCTTTGATTCCGCCCACAGGCAGCACCTGACCACGCAGCGTAATCTCACCGGTCATGGCGAGGAATTTCCTCACTTTTCGCTGGGTAAATACCGAGGCCAATGCCGTCAACATGGTGATGCCTGCCGACGGGCCATCTTTAGGAATGGCCCCAGCGGGAACGTGCACATGCACATCCCAGGTGTCAAATACTTTGGGGTCGAGGTCGAGCTCGGCTGCGTGTGCCTTGAGGTATTGCAGCGCAATGACAGCACTCTCCTTCATGACGTCCCCCAGGTTTCCCGTGAGGGTGAGTTTGCCTTTACCGCGCACCACGCTCGTCTCGATGAAGAGGATGTCACCACCTGCAGGCGTCCAAGCCAAGCCCGTCACCACACCTGCTACATCGTTGCCTTCGTAGCGCTCTTTTTCGTGAGAGGGTCCCAGGATGTCTACCAATTCTTCAGGGGCAATCGAAGTGTTGTGCCCCACTTCCATGGCAACCTGGACGGCGCGGTGGCGCACCACTTTGGCAATGCGCTTGTCCAGTCCCCGCACGCCACTTTCGTTGGTGTATTCCGCACAGATTTTCTCGAGCGTTGCATCCGGGATGTCAATTTGTTCTTCCGAAATGCCCGTTTCGCTCACGTGCTTTTTGATCAGGTGTCGCTTGGCGATTTGAACCTTTTCTTCTACTGTGTAGCCCGTGACTTCAATGATCTCCATGCGGTCCCGCAGTGCGGGCTGAATGGTGGCCAGTGAGTTGGAAGTCGCCAGGAACATGACCTTAGACAAATCATAGTCAAGCTCGAGGTAGTTGTCGTAAAACGTGCTGTTTTGTTCGGGGTCCAGTACTTCCAGCATCGCCGAAGAAGGATCACCGTGCAAGTCCCGGCTGAGTTTGTCAATCTCGTCGAGAACGAACAGCGGGTTGGATGTTCCCGACTTTTTGAGGTTCTGGATGATCCGGCCCGGCATGGCGCCGATGTAGGTTTTGCGGTGACCGCGGATTTCCGCTTCGTCCCGCAAGCCGCCCAACGACATGCGCACATACTCTCTGCCTAGGGCTTCTGCGATGGACTTGCCCAATGAAGTTTTACCCACCCCTGGAGGTCCGTAAAGGCAAATGATGGGAGATTTCATGTCGCCCTTCAACTTCAAGACAGCGAGGTGCTCGATGATGCGCTCTTTGACCTTTTCCAATCCGTAGTGATCGGCGTCCAAGGTTTCCTGCGCGTGGGCCAGGTCGAAGTTGTCTTCTGAGGTGATGTTCCAAGGCAAGTCCAACAAGAGGTCCAAATAATTGGACTGTACGCTGTATTCAGCACTTTGGGTGTTCATCCGCTCGAGCTTTCCGAGCTCCTTCGCGAAAGTCTCGGCCACCTTTTCTGGCCAGTCTTTCAGTTCGGCCCTGGCTTTTTTGCCAGCGATGTCCTCTTTGTGAGGGTCGGATCCAAGCTCCTCCTGGATCTGCTTCATTTGTTGGTGCAGAAAGAATTCCCGCTGCTGCTTCTCAATGTCGGTTTTGACCCGGCTTTGGATGTCGTTTTTGAGCTCGAGGACTTGAAGTTCCTCCCCGAGAAGTTCCATGACGTTTTCTACACGAGCCTTGAGGCCTGGCACCTGCAAGAGGTTCTGTTTTTGCTCCTTCTCCGCGTTCATGTTGGAAGCGATGAAGTGCACCAAAAACCGCAGAGAATCGATGTTCTTAATGGCGATGGCGGCCTCTGAGGGGATGTTGGGACTGTGCTGGATTACCTCCATGCTCATTTCCTGCAAGCTCTGTTGCAGAGCCTCTCGCTCTTTGTCATTCCACTCATCCTCAGCGTCTGGGAATGGTGTGATCTTGGCCTTCATGTAAGGCTCGGTTTCGATGACCTCTCCCATGGAACACCGCTTCTTTCCTTGGATGATGACCGTGTTCGATCCATCGGGCATCCTGAGCATTTTCATGATGCTCGCGACCGTGCCTACCTCGTGTAAATCTCCACTTTCGGGATTCTCAATTTCACCGTCAAGCTGGGTCATGACACCTATGTCGAGGCCGCCTTTGTGTGCTTCCTTGAGCAGCCTCAGGCTTTGGTCCCGACCAACATTGATGGGGAGGACAACACCGGGAAACAACACCGTATTGCGCAAAGGCAATATGGGCAACACCTCAGGGGTATCCTCTCGCTCCATGGCAGCTTCATCCTCAGAGCTGAGGAGCGGAATGCTCACATGGTCTTCAGAGTCGTCACTCAGCAGTTGGGGAAACGGTTGTTTTTCTTGCATCGTGGAGGGAATGGCTAAAACCGGGCCACTCGGCCAGGGACAGGAAGGATGGGTCAAGTTGGCAGGGTTTCAGTCTGCCTTACAGCGTGCAGCATGCAATTGTGACAGCCTGTCACGTTGGCTTTGGGTCAGGGACAAGCCCCGCCGGGCCATGACTTTTTCTGCCGTTGCGAGCATGCGCTCTAAGTCTTGAACCTCCATGGTGGAAAGCCGGGCGTTGAACCAACTGAAAGGGGCGAGGTGCTTGGGGGGGAATCCAGCGTCAAAAATGATGCTGGCAGGGTCCACCACTGTTCCGGTATTAAACGTAGTCCCAATGCCGCACTTGCTGTGGTCGCCCATCAACAATCCGCAAAATTGCAAGCCAGTTCCCCGCAAACTCTGGCTTTGGGCATCCCATTGTCTCACCTCTCCATAAGTGTTTTTGAGGTTGCTTGACTCGGTGCCGGCACCGAGGTTACACCACCGACCAATGACACTGTTGCCCAGAAAGCCATCGTGGGCCTTGTTCGCCCATCCTTGGAAACTGACGTTGGAAATCTCGCCGCCCACTTTGCAGTGTGGCCCGATGACGGTCGGGCCCGAGATCCGGGCAGCCATGCGCACCGTGGCACCTTCACAGAGCACCAAAGGCCCCTTGAGATGAGCACCGGCCTCTACGACTGCTCCTGGACCGATGACAACCGGACCTGACTCCACGTCGACTGTTGCAGCCTTGATGACCGCAGTGGGGTGGACCAAAAATGAAGAGGAGGGGCCAAACACGGTCGTTGAAGCCGATGCTGAAAAGGGCTGCAGTGTCCAACCGTCTTCGAGCAATGGCACATCCTGAATGAGCCTCTCTTCCAACAGTCCAAACAATTCATTGGCATGGCGAAGCAGTTGCTGAGGGACCTCAGCCTCTACGGCAGAAGACCCGATGGCAGGATCGGTTTCGAAAACGGCGAGCGTGTCTTTCCCTTGAACCAGTTTTTCTCCTGGATTTAGTGCCAAGAGCAGGCCGCTGGATGCATCGGACGGCACCCACCTGGCATTGATTTTCAGTACGCCTGACTCAGGGCTTTTCTGCTCCAACAGGCCGGACATAAATTGCCACCGTTCCAGTTGAGTGTATGCACCAAATCTGATGCCTTCTGCACCGTCTATGAGGTGAAAAGGGTGCAGTTGAATGCAGGCTCCGTCTTCGAAAAGTTGGATTGTGGGCATAGGGGCTATGTCTGGGGGCCTGTCAAAATTACGGTTCGCGTCATCTTGTAACGAACAAACGCTGATGTAAAGTGTTTGACCTAAGTGAGCGCATCCGTGCAAGAATTCTCCATAAAGGACCTCGAACATTTTACGGGGATAAAAGCACATACCATTCGTGCTTGGGAACAGCGCTATGGACTGCTACGTCCAAGGCGTACTTCCACCAACATTCGTTTCTACACCTCTGAGGACCTAAAGAGGTTGCTCAATGTGGGGTTGTTGAATCAAAATGGCCACAAGATTTCCAAGATCGCTTCCATGGAGGAGCAGGAAATCAGGGCGGCCATCAGTGGGTTGGGGTCATCGGGAACAAGCGAAGACCATTGGATGGGAATGCTGAAAATCAGCATGCTCAACTTTGACGAACAGCTGTTTCGAAGTGTCTCTAGAACATACGAGGATCAAGCCGGTCTGAGTGACTTGATGCTGAAGCTGTACCTCCCATTCATGGGAGAAATTGGCATGTTGTGGCTGACCAGCGCAATTTGTCCGGCCCATGAGCACTTCGTCAGCAACCTGATTCGGCAACGTTTGTTTCGGGCGGTGGATGAACTGCCCCCTGTAGAGTCGGGCTATGATGACGATGTGTTTGCGTTGTTCTTGCCAGAACGCGAAATCCACGACATCAGCCTGATGATGGTGCACTTCTTGCTGCGCAAGGCTGGGTACAAAAGCTTATTTCTCGGCCAGTCCGTGCCCCTCGAAGACCTGGTGCAGATGGCGACACAGTTTCCAGAATTGAAGTGCGTGGCCTACTGCACCACTTATCCGGCAGAAAATGGCGTTCCGGATTACCTGCGCCGCGTGCTCAGGGAAGCTGCTGGCACCAATCTCAAGTTCCACTTGGCAGGTAGGGTCTTTGCCAATGTGAAAAGTCCCGATTCAAGCTTGGAGCTGCACGGGAATGGACAATCGCTCATTGGAGCGCTGCTCACTACCTGAGCCCCCTCATTTCTAGAGTCAAACTTGTGCACACTTTAGGGCGTGCAGTTAAACATTGCGCCCTAAATCCGGGCAAAAGGGCCATTTTGTTTATCATTAAATCAAAAAAGATGAACAGAAAATTGTGTCGCTTGAGATTTTGTCTAATCTTTGGGTCACAACATTGAACACATGTCTACGATCGAATTCAACAACCTCTTGACCTCACATCAGGACTTCCTTTCAGGTTTCGCTATGGGATTCACCCGTGATCGTGACGATGCCAATGACCTGGTCCAAGAAACCTTCGTGAAAGCGCTGCGCTACAAGAACAACTTCAAGGAGGGGACGAACATCAAAGGATGGTTGTATACCATTATGCGGAACATCTTCATCAACAACTACAAGAAGAAGCGGTTCCAGAATACGATTGTCGACCAGACGGAGAACCAGTACTTTTTGAATTCTGGTCAAGACTATCACCACGATTCTGTGACATCTCTGATCAACATCGATGACATTCAATCTGCGATTGCTCGTCTGAAGTACGATTTCCGCCGCCCGTTCTCAATGTTCCTGGACGGATTTCACTACGACGAGATCGCCGAAGAATTGGACATTCCAATGGGCACCGTGAAGAGCAGAATCTTTCACGCCAGGAAGCGCCTGAGAGAAGAACTTTCTGAGTTCGCAGTCAATTAAGGCTTAGACGGATTCAACTCCTTTGGGAGAATGTTGTCATTGAAGGCGAAAGGGGCGCAACCTTTCGCCTTTTTTGTCGTCTTAACCTCGGTAAATTGCGTCACCCATGGTTCATTCTTTGCGCTCCTGTTTCTCAAGTTTCTGCCGTCCGGCAGCATTCGTTGTTCTCTCTCTGTCGGGTCTGTCCCTTTCTGCTCAGTTGGAAGTCAACAGCACCCTGACGCCAGATGAATACGTCAATGACGTTTTGCTGGGGACAGGAGTGGAGGCCACCAATGTGCAATTCACAGGAAGTCCCACACAGATAGGCCAAATCACAGGTTTCGATCCGACGGAATTTCCCATTGAAGCGGGGCTCATTCTGTCAACAGAAGTCGCCAACAATCCAGCCAATATTGATGACGGCTGTATGGATGAATTTATCGAAGATGGCCTTGAAGTCTCAGGAGATCCTGACTTGTTGGACATAGCAAATAGCGTGCCCCCGCTTATAGGACAGGCTTTTTCTGTGACCAGCGTCAATGATGTGTGCGCCATAGAATTTGATTTCGTTGCCACGGGCGACACCATCAGGTTCAACTATGTCTTTGGCTCGGACGAGTATCTCGCATGGGTCAATTCCCAATACAACGACATCTTCGGATTTTTCTTGAGTGGCCCAGGCATCAACGGTCCATATGCTGACAATGCAGTGAACCTTGCAGAAGTGCCGGGAACGGATCCTCAGTTGGCCATCACCATCAGTTCGGTGAACGACGTCACCAATTCGGCTTTCTACATTGACAATCCAGCCAATGACGTGCTGTGTCAAAATGGATACACTGTAAAGCTCACGGCTGAAAGTGAGGTGGAATGCGGTGAAACATACCACATTCGTCTGGCCATTGCCGATGGTTCAGACACCGCTTTGGAGTCGTTCGTCATTTTGGAGTCTGGTTCATTTGAATCGAATTCAGTGGTTGAGGTTGACTTGAACATCAATGTGGGGGCCGATCTGGAAACCGACAACCCCGTCATTTTTGAAGACTGTGGTGAGGCGATGTTGACCTTTACCCGTCCCATCGAGACCATCATCGACATTGAGGAGATGGTCATTATTGATTACAGTTCGAGTACCGCAATCAATGGTGTAGACTTCACCTTGCTCCCCGATACCGTCTTCTTCCCCCCATTTGTAACGGTTCAAGAGTTTCCGCTGGATGCCTTTGAAGATGGAATCGCAGAAGGTTCGGAGACCGTCATTATGGAAATTCTCAACCTCGCAGCCTGCAATGGGGGAGGTTTGACCAGTTATTTTGAATTTGACATCATCGATGAGCCCGATCCCTTGGTAGTGGACGGCTTTGACACCGAATTGTGTGTAGGAGACTCAGTGAGCTTGGCGCCTGAAGTTTCCGGTGGTTATGGCAACTACACCTTTAACTGGGATTGTAATCCAGGTTTGGACACCAACACCATTAACTACATCCCCTCAGCAGCTGGAGTTTACGAATGCATGGTGACCGTCAGCGACACGTGCGGCATGCCATCAGACGATGGACTTTTCGAGATCACAGTGGAAGAATATCCGGAGTTGACCGCAGAGATTCTGGGTGGAGATGTGGTGCTCAGTTGCAATGGGTTCGAAGAGATATTTGCAGGAGCAGACGGTGGAAACCCACCTTACACCTATTCATGGGAACTTCAAGATGGCCTCCCGGCCTTTGGCTACGGCAACAGCCTGTTTTTGTCGACATGGCTCAACGCTTCTGAGGTGCATGTGATTGTGGAAGATGCCTGCGGCTTGACTGCAGAGGCCATGATCAATGTCAGCATCGATGTGCCAGAGCTCATTGTGGAGCTGGAAGACTCCTATGAGGTCAGTTGCAATGTGCCCTTTACCATCACCCCGGATTGGAGTGGCGGCGAGCCGTACTTCAATTTTGCTTGGCTGGAGGGCTTCTCGTTCTTGGGCTTTAACCAGAACTTGGATTGGACCACAGATTCCGACATGTCAGTCACCCTCGAAGTGAGCGATGGTTGTGGTCAATTTGTGACGGCCGAAACTGAAATCATTGTGGTCAGTCCTGCACTGGAAGTTTCATTGCCGGATACATTGGTGGGGCCTTGCACCGAGTCATTCTCTCTGACCCCAACCATCGATGGTGGCAGTGGAGTTTACACTTATCAGTGGAATCAAAACTTTAATCCTGTCGCATATACAGAGACGCTGACTTACGAAGACGGACTGCCGACCTCTTTCACTGTGGAGGTGACAGACAACTGTCAGTCCACGGGCAGTGCTTCAACCACCATTGACATTCAGAATCCAGTTCTAGTGGTGGACCTGCCGGATTCAATCAGCGCGTCCTGTGTCGACAACACCGTCGTAGCAGTGGACATTTTGAGTGGTGCTGGTGGTTATACCTATGAGTGGACCGTGGGTGGAATTCCCTACGGAGGAAGCGACCCTCAAATCACGGTTCAGAGTTTCGTTACGACACCCATTGCAGTCGAAGTTTTGGATGGGTGCGGTGGAGCAGATGAGTCGGATGCTCTGTTGGTCATCCCAGATGTGCCCATGACCTTGTCGGTGAGCAATGACACGGTGGTTTGTCGGGGAGAAGCATTGTCCCTCTCGGCGATCGCCACTGGAGGAGAGGGGGGCTTTGTTTACAGCTGGTCCAGCATTCCTGCTTTCGGAGAGAATCAGTATGTAGCGCCCAGCAATTCGTTCAGCTACCCTGTTCAGGTGACGGACATCTGTGGTGAGACCCTCACACAAACAGTGGAGGTAGAAGTGCAATACATCTACAGCGATTTCTACACCAGCTACCTGTCCGACACCAGAATTGAGTTCATCGCCACGCCTGAGCCACCTTGTCCCAACTGTGCCTATGATTGGGACTTTGGAGATGGAGCATCTTCAGAAGAAATAAGTCCTACCCATGAGTACGATGGCCTCGGTGATTACTATGCGCAGTTGACCATTACCAATCCTTTGGGGTGCCGCGACAGTGCATACACCTTGGTGGAGGGACCGGTGATGGTGTACATCCCCAATGCATTTACGCCCAACAACGACGGCATCAATGACGGATTCCAAGTGGTCATCTCCGATGTGGTGTATTTCGAGATTAACATCTTCAACAAGTGGGGCGAAGAGATTTTCTACAGCACGGATCCAGACGAGATTTGGATGGGCAATGTCAAGGGAGGAGAGCATTATGCTCCCAATGGCTTGTACAACTATCGCTTGCGTTGGAAGGGGTCACGGACTGACGCGGAGGAGTTTTCGGGCACCATTGAGTTGATGCGTTGATGCGCGAAAGCGTTTAAGCGACCGTGCCTGCCTACTTTTGGGCATGACCAATTCCAAGCAATTCCGGGGAGCGTTTATTACGGTCACCTCGCTGTTTTTTATGTGGGGTTTCATCACCGTTTTGGTAGATGCCCTCATTCCTCGACTCAAGGACGTCTTTGAATTGACCTACCTCCAGGCGGGGTTGGTGCAGTTTGCCTGGTTTACTGCCTATGGCGTCATATCCATTCCCGGTGGTCGCATGATCAAAAGGATGGGCTACAAGAATGGCATCATGGCGGGACTTTCTCTTGCAGCCATGGGGTGTCTTATCTTCTATCCAGCTGCATCAACACGGCTCTTTCCGCTGTTTTTGTTGGCCCTCTTTGTGGTGGCATCAGGGATCACCATCCTGCAGGTGGCCGCCAACCCATATATATCGGTGTTGGGACCAGAAGAAGGGGCCTCGAGTCGTTTGAACTTGGCCCAGGCTTTCAATTCTCTGGGTACGACCATTGCGCCCATCATCAGTGCTGGTTATCTCTTGGGAGACACCGTTAAAACAGGAGCGGAGCAGGCCTCCATGACGTCTGCCGCTTTGGAACTTTATCGGTCTGCAGAGGCAGGGGCAGTCCAAGGGCCCTTTGTCATCCTTGCGGCTGCGTTCTTGTTGCTCGCCTTTGTCATCCGAAAGGTTTCCCTTCCCCGGATTCTTGAAGGAGGGGCAAATGAAGGAAGCCTCTCTGCGCTCTTTGCCAACCGCCGACTGATGGCAGGTGCAGCTGGAATCTTCGTTTACGTGGGTGCTGAGGTGGCCCTCGGCAGCTACATGGTCAACTATGGATTGAACCTCAATGTGCACGAGCTCATGCAGTCTCATCCGTTTTTGGAGAACATGGCTGGATTGGCAGCCTCCATCAAGGGGCAATCGGTCATGGACCTGGATCCAAAAGGAAAGCTGGGGGTACTCCTGACTTTCTATTGGGGCGGGGCCATGGTGGGGCGTTTTATCGGGGCTGGTTTGATGCAGCGATTAAAGCCATCCCTGCTGTTGGGTGTATTCTCTACAGTAGCGCTTGCATTGGTCGTGGCCAGTAGCATGGCCAATGGACTTACGGCTTTGCTCATGTTGTTGGCGGTCGGTCTGTTCAACTCCATCATGTTCCCGACCATTTTTACGCTTGGAATTGCTGAATTGGGGGATGCTAAACCACAGGGCAGTGGTGTTTTGTGCACGGCCATTGTGGGCGGTGCGGTCATTCCTCCAGCCTTTGGAGCTCTGGTAGATGCTTCTGGATTTGGCTTGGCTTTGCTGCTTCCGGCACTGTGTTACGCATATATCGCGGGTTTCGGATTCCGCATCTCGCGAATGGCGGCCTGAAGCAAAACCACCTCATTTGGAGACGCTGCTGTGAACAACGGTCTTGGAAAGTTTCACAATTGATTTTGTGAGCCTTGGAAGTCAGTGTGCTGTGGCGTTCATTGGAACCTTTATTGCACTGCGGTGTTATAGCAGCAATCGACCTGACATGGCGAAGAAGAAGAAGAAAAAGACCAAAGAGCTACAGCCCAACATTAAAGTGAGGCTGGATGGAAGAACCGTCATCACGGTACGGGATCCCAGTAAGCTGGATTTCTGGAGAGAGAAGTATCCCAAACTCGAGATACTCGAAGAAAATTAATCGGCAGGAAGAACCACCTGCGCACACAACATGGAAGCGAAAAATTTCTTCCATGAAAAAGGCCATCCCTCAAAGGATGGCCTTTTTCATGGTGGCTGTGCTCAGGTGAACTCAGGCCATGTGGGCGAGTCTCTCGCTTTCCAAGTTCAAAGCTTCGCGGCCCTTCTTGGTCAGCATATAGCCGCTCTTGTTTTGGATCATTCCATCCAAATAAAGCCTGGTGATCCTTTCTCCGATGCGGGCTTGACCCACGCTCAGTGTTACATCACCTTCAATGCGTTTCCAAAAGTTACGCTCCAGTGCAGACAAACGGATGTGCTCTTGCATTTCCTTTTTGTGCTGGTGAACAATGTCTAGAATCATCAAGTCGTGCTTGTCCATAAGGGCGAGTGGTCTATGCTGTGAATCGTTCGGGGAATGCCCCCGCTACCACTTGCAAAGTAGACAAGGACGTGAGTGAATTGAGAATTTTTCAGGGGTCAGATATGGACAAATTTTCAACTCCTCTGAGAGCATTGTATAACACAAGTTCAATCGTTGTAAGTAAACATCCGGTAGATGTACGTGAGGTCACGCTCAGGAAATTTCCCTGGGGTAAAGGGAGTGTTGCACCTGATTCTTCGATCCGAAAAGGCCACCCGAATGAGTTGAACTGAAATGCCAAGGGATGAAGCCTGCGCCAAAGCATCAGGCAAATGGGCCGACTGGTGGCCGATGAGGATCAAATCATGGTTGGAGAAGGACAGACTCTCTCTCTTGGTGAGCCCTTGCGGCAACCAATTCCCTCGAAATTTGAGGCGGTGCTCCACCATGGAAGTGAAGGATGCGTTGCCTTCGAATCCCGGACCGAGAATGAGGAGGGCGTCGTGGTTCGCTTTTGGAAATGGCCCCTCACATTTCCAGCCGCGGAAAAGGAGCAAATGAGCACGCCACCACTTTAGGGGGTGCTTCCAACCCCAATATTTGAGACGGAGCCGGTTTCCAATGGTCCTTTCGCTTCCACGGCTCATGATCGTGGCGTTAGGGTCCACTGCCCCCTCTGGGTTGGCTTGTCCATGGAAGAATCCAATGCTTCCAAGAAAGACAGCCGTGGAATGTGGTGGGCCCCCAGTGACGCCAAGTGCGGGTTCATGATTTGACAGTCAATCCAGTCAAAACTTTGCGCTTCAAGGTGCTGAGCAAGGACGATGAATGCAGCTTTGCTCGCATTGGATGATCGGGCAAACATGGACTCGCCAAAGAACATGCTGCCGAGAGAAACCCCATAAAGGCCACCCACCAGTTCGCCCGAATCGTCCCAAGCTTCGACACTGTGGGCGAAGCCCAGTTTGTGCAATGCGACATAGGCCGCGACAAAGTCGTCGGTGATCCAGGTTCCTTCATCTGGCCGCTCGGCACATCCTTGAATCACCCCTTCGAAGTCCATGTCCGCTGTTATCGTAAAGGTTCCCTTGCGCAAGACAGCGCGCATGCTCTTGCTCACTTTGATGTCTTGCGGACGCAAGACAGCGCGTGGATCAGGGCACCACCAGAGCAGGGGGTCCTCTGGAGCCGACCACGGAAAGATGCCCCGTTCATAAGCCAGCAAAAGCCGATCGGGCGACAAATCGCCGCCAATGGCCACCAGGCCATCTTCCCTAAACTTATCTGCTGGAGGAAACCAACACTCTGATCCCAATTGGTGCACGTCGTGACGAAATTAGGGCCAGCATAACAAGGAACACCAAGCATGAACAAGATGGAGGCGCATGAACCTGAAATTGACTGGCAGGCATGGGAGACTGCGGGCCACCCTTTGCCAGGGGAGGCGGTACATGCGACCATGATGCCCTATGCCCGGACCTCCGCACAAGATGCCCGCCGCAATGGAGAGGCTGGTAAGGACTTTCGAGAAGCGGCAGTCTTGATCGGGTTGGAGGCCAATGGCACCATCACCCTGATAGAACGCACTCCAGATAAGGGCCCCCATGGTGGGCAAATGGCGGCCCCCGGAGGCGCTAGAGAGCCAGGCGAAAGCATGGTTGAATGCGCTGTTCGGGAGTGGCGTGAAGAACTGGGCTTGCCGGATTCTTGTGCGCCATTGCGAATTCCAGTGGCGATGACGGAAATCCATGTCGCTCCCAGCAATTTCATTGTTCGTCCTTTTATAGCACCAGTGGCTTTGCCCAGCAGATTGGCACCGGATCCCGTCGAAGTGGCAGTGGTCCATCACATTCAGGTCGCAGACCTCGTTGGAGACCGGTACCGCACCCAACAGTCTGTTCGGGTACACATGCCCGATGCAGGCGCCTTTCAATGGACGGTTCCCGGGTTTGCGTTGCCGGGGGTGCCTTTTGTGTGGGGCGCGACGGCATTGATGTTGTCTGAAGTGGCTGTTTGGCATGCCCGATGGGCTGTCGCGCCCTGACCGCTGTAACTTTGTCACATGGAAGCAAAGAAGTCCGCAGCATTGGCGGAATTGCACGAAGGATTGCACTCTGTGATGGCGGAGCGGCGTGACGCAGCGCTGAAGAGGGTCTCTGACGAAGGCGAGCTCGAGACGATAGCTGAACTCGTAAGGCTGCGCGGAGAAACCGACGAGACCAGCGTCAAAGAGGAAGTAGGCAAGTTGCTCAGGGGGCTCAAACTGGAAGGAGCCGGCAA
Organism: uncultured Flavobacteriales bacterium; assembly: GCA_965659115.1. GTDB lineage: Bacteria > Bacteroidota > Bacteroidia > Flavobacteriales_D > Sanyastnellaceae > UBA8752. The sequence goes on from CBFHUP010000016.1 coordinate 21,701, forward strand.
TACATTGATGGAGGTGGCTTTGATGCCATCCAATGCAGATCAATTGGCCGACCTGCTCGGGTTTCTGTGGGAATGCGGCGGCAGTGCCGAGGGGCACCTGCGCAGCCTGGCCACGCGTTCCTTAGAACAAGGGATGGCCGTCATGGTAGAGGCACTGACCTTGTTCGAGGCACTCCCAGAGTGGCTGGACGATGAAGCCGATTTATTGGAAGCCCTGCTCATTTTGCAGCAGGGGCGCAACGCCCTCCAAGGGGGCAATGCCACAGCAGAAGAGGAGATGATCAAGCTGATGCTTGCAGAATTGATGCAGCGCGAGCGCGCTTGACGTTCAAGTTTGCATGACGCCGGTCATGTACGGCCCTTCGGATGGTGCTCCATCGGCCAATGCGATGCCTTCTGAAATCCACTGTCGGGTATCCCGGGGGTCGATGATGGCGTCCACCCAGAGGCGGGCGGCGGAGTAGTAAGGAGAAACCTGCTCCTTGTAGCGGCTCTCAATTGCTTCTCGCAGTTCTGCCTCTCGTTCTGGGGTGATTTCCTCTCCCTTTTTCTTGCGTGTGGCCACCTCAATTTGCAACAACACGCCGGCGGCTTGTGCACCGCCCATGACGGCCAATTCTGCCGTTGGCCAGGCGACCATGAATTTGGGGTCGTATGCCTTTCCACACAGGGCATAATTGCCGGCACCATAGCTATTGCCAACCACCACTGTGAATTTGGGGACCACGGAATTGGCCATGGCATTGACCAGTTTGGCGCCATCCTTGATGATGCCGCCCTGCTCGCTTTTGGACCCCACCATGAATCCGGTGACGTCTTGCAAGAACACCAATGGCAATCCTTTCTGATTGCAGTTCATGATGAAACGTGCCGCCTTGTCTGCGCTGTCAGAGTAGATCACGCCTCCAAATTGGGTGCCTTCTTTGGCGCTTTTGACCAGGGTTCTTTGGTTGGCCACAATGCCCACACTCCATCCGTCGATCCGCGCTGTAGCACACAGCAAAGTCTTCCCGTAATCGCGTTTAAACTCGGTGAATGCTCCGTCATCGACCAAGGCCGACAACAGGGTGCGCGCATCGTATGCCTCCCTGCGGGATGCCGGAAGCACCGACAGCAGGGCGTCACCATCACCCAGGGGAGCGGAAGGTTCTGCTCGGTTGTAGTGCCTCAGGCTGGGCCTGCCGGACCGGTGTGCCATCAAGGTCCGCAACAATTCCAATGCTTCTCGGTCGTTGTCAACCACATGGTCCACGACGCCTGAAATGCTGCCGTGCATGTCTGCGCCGCCCAAATCTTCTGCTCCTACATCTTCACCAATCGCCGCCCTGACCAAATAGGGACCCGCCAAAAAGATGCTCCCTGTGTCCCTCACAATGATGCTCTCATCGCTCATGATCGGGAGGTAAGCTCCGCCGGCCACACAGCTGCCCATAACGGCCGCGAGCTGGGGAATTCCTGCTGCGCTCAGCTTGGCATTGTTGCGAAAAATGCGTCCAAAGTGCTCTTTGTCCGGGAAGATCTCGTCTTGCATGGGCAGGTACACGCCCGCACTGTCGACCAAATAGATGATGGGCAGGTGGAATTCAAAGGCCAGCTCCTGCGCCCTTAAGTGCTTTTTTCCGGTAATGGGAAACCAAGCTCCTGCTTTCACTGTGGCATCGTTGGCGACCACAATGCAGCGGACTCCGTTGACTTTTCCGAGGACCACGACGCATCCTCCACCGGGGCACCCGCCGTGCTCTTTGTACATCCCGTGTCCAGAGAAAGTGCCGATTTCCAGCGTGGTTTCATCGCCATCCATCAGCAGGTCCAACCGCTCTCGGGCGGTCAATTTTCCTTTGCTGTGTTCTTTGTCGATGCGGGTTTGTCCACCGCCGAGCTTCACTTTTTGGAATTGGTGGTCCAATTCCGACAGCTTGAGCTTCATGGCGTCAGCGCGCTGTTGGCGTTCAATTTCCTCCTTTGGAATGGGCATGTCCGATCGTTGCGGGTTCATCCCAAATTTACGGCCCCTTCGGCCCCCGTACTTTTGACGCATGGACTTTCCTCATCTATTGGCCCCAAATCCGTCGCCAAGCCGCGCCTCTGCACCGCGTTCTTGGAGCAAGAAGTGGGGGGTGATGTGGTGCGTCCTCTTTGCATTAGGACTGGGTGCATGCAGAGATTCTCAGGAGGCCGAGGCGCCCACAGAGCCAGAGGGTCCGGCTTTGATTGGGGTGGAATTCGCTCGGTTTTTCGGGTTCTCACCAGACCGTGACACCTTGTGGCTGCAGGACGCAGAGGGCACCTGGACCGCTTGGATTTTTGGGGATGGAGCTGCTGATTTTCAGTCGGACCAAAACGGGGAGGGGCTTCCGCTGGTTTTGCCGGCGGTTCCCAAAGTGGCGACTTGGTCTACCACCCATGTGCCCCATTTGCAGGCGCTCAAGTCCTCGGGCCGCTGGGTGGGAACCGGTTACAAGGAAAGGGTGAACATCCCAGGCGGCGCAGGCTCTGAACTGCCCTTTGATCTCGGTGGCGATGCGGGGCTCGATGAGGAAGCCTTGGTGGCATCAGGCGCCCATGTGCTGACCTCCTATCCATTTGGTGACCCCATGCAAGGCGTGGGCGATCGCACGGGAGTCAAGGTCATGCCCTTGAGGGAATACGAGGAAGAGCACCCCTTGGCCCGCGCCGAGTACATCAAGGTATTTGGTTGGCTTTTGGGACAGTCCTTGGAAGCCGATTCGGTCTTCAACGGCATTGCAGGGCGTTATGCTGCAGCCCAAGAAAGGGGGCAGCGCTTGGCCCAAGCTGCCGGTCGTCCCGTGGTGTTTACCGGCAGTGAGCAGGGGGGACTTTGGACGGCGCCCACCTGTGATGGCCTGGTGGCCCGGTTGGTGCAAGATGCAGGAGGTCAATACTTGCTTGACCAGAATACCGAACAGTCTATGGGGCTGCGTCGGGTGGGAAGCAACATCGAAATGGAGTTGGAGCAATTTGCCGTCTTGGCCGCCGATGCGGATGCATGGGGGAAGGTGGTTTATGCGCCAGAAGGGTGGTACCGAGAAGATGCCATCGCAGCGCTGTCGTGGTTGAAGCTCGAGGACAAGAAGCTCTTTCATTGCAACACAGCTGAAGTCGACTATTTCGGTCAGGCGGTTTTGGAGCCCGATTTCATGTTGGCCGACCTGGTATCGCTGCTCCATGACCAGAACATCGGTCATGACACTGCTCGGTACTTTCACAGAACCCTGAATAGGCCATGAAAGTCCATTGGTCCCTTCCCTTGTTGGGGGCAGCGATGCTGGCCTTGTTTTTCTTCGGGTTGTTTTCTGGTCCCGCCCATTTGGGATGGTCAGAAGAGTGGGCAGCCCTTCGGGGCCATGGGGGAGCCACTGCGGAGACCATCATGTGGCAGCTGCGCTTGCCGAGGCTGGTCACCGCTACCCTGTCGGGTGCGGCCTTGGGGCTGGCCGGCTTGCTCATGCAGACATTTTTCCGCAATCCATTGGCCGGTCCAGGGGTTTTGGGCGTGTCCTCTGGCGCGACCTTGGGCGTAGCGCTCGTGGCGTTGGGAGGGGCCAGCATGGGGAGTGTGACAGGTCCCTGGCATATGGGGCCTCAAGTGGTCGGCGCCTTGGTCGGGGGCGGTGCGGTGATGGCGCTATTGGGACTGGTGATGGGGCGGTTTCGTTCCAAAACCGCTTTGCTCATTTTTGGTTTAATGGTGGGGTATCTGGCGGGAGCCTTGGTAACCGTGTTGCAAGCTGGAGCTGAAGCCGGAGCCCTTCAGGCATTTGTGCATTGGGGCATGGGGTCTTTTGCCCATGCCGGGTGGGCATCATGCGCCATCATGTTGTGCGCATTGACACCCGCCATTTTCTGGTCTTGGAAATCCAGCAGCAGCTTGGACATGTGGACCATGGGCGCATTAACCGCCAAGACGATGGGCGTAGACGAGCGGGTGCTGTCGTGGAGTGCATTGGGAGCAGCTGGCGTTCTGGCCGCTTTGGTGACGGCATGGTGCGGCCCCGTGGCATTTCTCGGATTGGCGACGCCACACTTGGTGAGGGCAGCGGGTGTCCGAGGACGTCATGCGACCATGTTGTGGCCTGTCATACTCACAGGCGCTACCGTTGCTCTGTTGGCCGACTTGGTGGTGCGATTGGCAGGTGTTCCCCTCAATGCAGTTTTGAGTTTGGTCGGCGCCCCTGTGGTGCTCATGCTCATCGTGGGACGGGGCCGTATTTTCTCCAAATTCCGTAACCCATGAGTGCCGATTTGGTGTGTTCAGCATTGACTTTGAGTCATCCAACGGAAGGCGTAGGAGCCCTGTCTTTTTCGCTTCCTCCTGGCAGTGCCATGGTGGTGGTGGGGAGGAATGGAACAGGCAAGTCGACCTTGCTCAAGACGCTGGCGGGCCTGTTGCCACCAAAGTCAGGGACGGTGGAATTGGACGGCGAATCCATCGCGGCCATGCGCCCCCGACAGCGCGCCCGGCGATTGGCATTTGTGTCTTCAACACCGCCACGGGGCACGGCACTGACGGTACGCGACGTGATGGAACTGGCCTTGGAAGCTGGAGGACATCCCGCGCAGGCGGACAGGGTGGAACAGGCGATGCATTCAGGTGGGGTGCAACAGTGGGCGAAGATGCCCATCGACACGCTGAGCGATGGCATGGCGCAGCGCGTCATGTTGGCGCGCGCAGCAGTGCAGTCAGACGCCCTGATTCTGCTCGACGAACCCACTGCTTTCCTTGACGTCGTCGGAAGGCGGGATGTCATGGAGGAGGTGGGCCAATGGCGGCACTCAGGAAAGACTGTGGTGCTGGCGACCCATGACCTCGATGTGGTGCAGGAATCGGGATGGGCAGACCGTTGGATGGTGATGCGCCCGCCCTCTCAAGGGGGGGCTGTTCTGCCGGATGAGGCCTTCAGCAGCAGTGCAGCCAAAGCACTTCTGATGGGAGAAGAATAGCCACTTTTAGAGCGACTTCCCAAGAGTTCCCATCAGTGGATGAATCCCATCCTCCATGACTAATTTCGCAGCATGCCAACGGTTGCAACCCGTGTGATGATGGCCCTGGTGTTGCTGGGGTTGATCTTGTTCATCGAGTGGATGGCTTGGCGGAACATCCACAGGATGTGGTCCAATTACAGCCGATTCGACAATGTGCGGCGGGTTTGGTTGGTCGTCGGAGCCATTCAATTGGTATGGTTTGCGATTTACATTTTTCGTTGGCCGGTGTGGCGGGAGCATCATCCGCAGTATTTGCTGTTGACCCACGCCGTGCTGATCAGTTTGTTGGTGCCCAAAATTTGGTTGGGAGGTACAGAATTGATCGAAGCGGTGCGCCAGGGCATTCAGTGGTTGGTGACACGGCCCGAACAAAGGGCAGGCATCCCGAGGAGAACGTTTATCACATGGACTGGCCAAGCCGCGGCGGGGGTGTTGCTGGGCGCTTTTGCTTATGGCATGACACGGGGCCGCTACGGGTATCACGTGAGGCGTTACGATGTTCCTGTTTCAGGACTTCCAGACGGATTGGATGGGTTGCGCATTGTGCAAATCAGCGACGCCCACCTCGGCAGCTTTCTGGAAGACTTTGGACCGGTGGAGCGGGGATTGGAGCTCATCCAATCACTGGATCCGGATATCTTGTGCTTTACCGGAGACTTGGTCAACGACCACAGCGATGAGGCCGAACCGTGGATTGGACGGTTTAAACAGCTGACAGCACGCCACGGAAAATTCAGCATTTTAGGAAATCACGACTACGCGGATTACGCTCGCCGAACAGATGAGGAGCGCGAGAAAGTGCGCCGACGCATCCGTGAGATCCATGGAGAGATGGGCTTTGATTTGTTGTTGGATGAGCACCGTTATGTGGAAGTGGGAGGAGATAAGTTGCTCTTGGCGGGCGTCCAGAATTGGGGCAAAGGCTTCAGGCAGACCGGGGACCTCGGAGCCGCATTGCAGGGTGCTGATGTTGGATTTCCGACCGTGTTGTTGAGCCATGACCCCACCCACTGGGAAGAGCGCGTCATGGATGAAAAGGCCCCCATTGACCTGACCCTGTCCGGTCACACCCACGGCATGCAAATGGGACTCGAGATCCCCGCCTTGGGCATCAAATTCTCTCCGAGCCAACTCCGGTATAAGCGCTGGGGCGGACTCTACAGCGAAGGAAAACAGCACCTGCATGTTAACCGTGGATTCGGACTCCTTGGGTTTCCCGGTCGCATTGGCATGCCACCCGAAATAACCGAACTCACCTTGCGAAAGGCCTGATTACCTTTCCGAGGCCAAATCCAAGCCATGAGCGACGACAAGAAGGTCATTTTTTCTATGGTCAAGGTCAACAAAACGACCCCGACCGGAAAGCACATACTCAAGGACATCTATTTGTCCTTTTACTACGGAGCCAAAATCGGCATCATCGGAACCAACGGTTCTGGTAAGTCCACCGTCATGAAGATCATCGCTGGTCTGGACGAGGCCTACCAGGGAGAGGTGGTCTGGGCCGACGGTTACACCGTGGGATACTTGCCCCAAGAGCCCACGCTGGACGAGTCCAAAACAGTCAGGGAGGTTGTGGAAGAAGGCACCCAAGAAGTGGTGGCTGTGCTCAAGGAGTACGAGGAGATCAATGCCAAGTTCATGGACGAAGAGATCCTGAACGATCCGGACAAGATGCAGGCCCTTATGGACCGCCAAGCCACTGTTCAAGATAAAATCGACGCCCTAGACGCTTGGGAATTGGACACCAAGCTCAGCATCGCAATGGACGCTTTGCGTTGCCCACCTGACGACCAAAAAATCGCGGAGCTTTCGGGTGGAGAGCGCAGAAGGGTGGCCTTGTGCCGTTTGTTGTTGCAGGCACCCGACGTGCTTTTGCTCGACGAGCCCACCAACCACCTCGACGCCGAGACCATCGATTGGCTCGAACAACACCTCGAGCGCTACAAGGGGACTGTCCTGTGCGTGACGCACGACCGTTATTTCCTCGACAATGTAGCAGGCTGGATTTTGGAGCTCGACCGCGGAGAGGGCATCCCTTGGAAGGGCAATTATGCCGAATGGTTGGACCAGAAGACCAAAAAGCTGGCCCAAGAAGAAAAGCACGAAAGCAAGCGCCGCAAAGAGTTGGAGCGGGAGTTGGATTGGGTCCGTCAAAACCCCAAAGGACGCCGCGCCAAGAACAAAGCGCGACTCAACAACTACGAGTCCATGTTGGCCGAGGGCAACAAGGAGAAGGAGTCTCGCCTCGAGATTCCGATTCCCAATGGTCCTCGACTTGGCAACAAAGTCATCGAAGTGGAAGGACTCCAAAAAGCCTTTGGCGACCGCTTGTTGATTGAGAACCTGTCGTTCTCGCTGCCTCCTGCTGGCATTGTGGGCATCATTGGCCCGAACGGAGCCGGAAAGACCACGTTGTTTCGGATGATGATGGGGGAGGAGCAACCCGACTCGGGCTCGGTGGACTTCGGAGAAACTGTAGAAGTGGGCTATGTGGACCAGCGGCACAAAGAGATTGATCCTGAAAAAACCGTTTGGGAAGTCGTTTCTGGAGGACACGACCAACTGGACATTGGAGGCAGCCTGGTGAATTCGCGGGCCTATGTGTCCAAGTTCAATTTTGGAGGCTCTGACCAACAAAAGAAATGCGGGGTCTTGTCGGGAGGAGAACGCAACCGATTGCACCTGGCGATGACATTGAAAACCGAAGCGAACGTGCTGCTGCTCGACGAGCCCACCAACGACATCGACGTCGGCACCCTCCGCGCTCTGGAGGAGGGCATCATGAGCTTTGCCGGTTGTGCGGTGGTCATCTCGCACGACCGTTGGTTCCTCGACCGCATCTGCACGCACATCCTGGCATTCGAGGGCGACAGCCAAGTAGAATGGTTTGAGGGGACTTACAGCGAATACGAGGCGAACCGGAAGGAGCGTTTGGGCGACCGCAGTCCCAAGCGGATCAAATACCGGAAGCTGGTTCGTTGATGAAGGTGGGCGGCTATGTTGGCCGTTTTGCCCCATCGCCGACGGGACGGCTGCACATGGGCAGCTTGCTGGCGGCGGTGGCGTCTTGGTGCGATGCACGGCATGCAGAAGGCGTGTGGCGTGTTCGCATGGAGGACTTGGATCCTCCCAGAGAAATACCGGGCGCGGCAGACGACATCCTGAGAACACTGGAGGGATTTGGTTTGCATTGGGACGGTCCTGTTGTCTATCAATCCCACCGGTACCCGGCGTATGCCGAAGCCTTGGCCCGGCTCCAAGCAAATGGAAGGGCATTTGGCTGTGCCTGCTCGCGCAAAACCTTGCAAGGGCATGCCGTCTATCCCGGATACTGCCGTTCGGGACTCGGACCGGGAGCAGTGCCGCGGTCCCATCGCTTTGTTGTTGGATCAGAACAGGGAGAGTGGACCGATGAGGTCCAAGGGCGGTGCCACTGGGACAGCCGCGAAATGGGAGACTTTGTGATCAAAAGGGCAGATGGATTTTGGGCCTACCAACTGGCGGTGGTGGTCGACGATTTGGACCAAGGTGTCAATGCGGTGGTCCGCGGTTCAGATTTGCTGGACAGTACCCCGAGGCAGTTGGCCCTGCGCAAGGCATTGGATCCCGCTGCGCCGGACATACGGTGGTCCCATTTACCGCTGTTGGTCAATGCCGAAGGACAGAAACTGAGCAAGCAGACCTTGGCTTCTCCCATAGAAGTGGGCCGAGCACCGGATTTGGTGTTGACTGCCCTGCAGATGCTCGGACAAATCGAGAGCGGTGATGGGGAACCAAAGGGCTTGGCCGACTCAGGCAATACGCAGGGACTGTTGGAATGGGCGGCCCGGCATTGGCAGCTGCGCCAGGTGGCTCCCGCACCGATTCACTGGCAAGGTTGAGGGCAGGTGCCTTCTCCTTCTAAGTGATCCCCATCGCTTGAGACCCTAACGCGGGAGGTGGCCCGCCTTCGTTCTGGTCTGACCAGCCAAGCAACCAGAGAAGCCTGTAGGGCTGAATCTAACATGGCGGTGTTGCAGACACCGTGCTCTCCACCACAATAGGCATAGCTGCTGCTTCCGATTCCGTGGGCTGAAAGCTGCTCTGCCCAGCAGAGTCCCCCACAGAGCATCCAAGCGCCTGGCGCCTCCTTTTGGCAACCACGGTGTATTCCCTCTCCAGGTGGAACCACCCTGTCACAAGTGCCATGAGCCGCAAAAAGGGGTGGGGCAGAGTCAGTCACGTTGATTTCTTGTGACAAGGCCCCTGCAAAGCTGATCACTCCGATCCATTGCTGCGGGTCTAGACCATATCCAGCCCACAGGGCGGCTTCGGCCCCCGCGCTGCTGCCTGCAGCAGCCCACTCCTTGGGAAGGAGCAGTGGACTCGAAAGCAACCAATCCAAGGCGGCCATTAAGTCTTGACCCGCCATCTCAACAGTAGCTTTCTTTTCTGCTGCAGCTACATCGCAACCAAATCCCAGTCCCGCTCTCGTCAAGCGGTATGAAATGCTGGCGCTTGGAATCCCTTTGCTGGCGAGGCTGTCCAAAAAGTCGACATGTGGTCCTCGGCTTCGGTGACCTTGGCTAAACCCTCCGCCATGCAAAAAAAGAACCCCGGGAGTGTCCCCCAGCGTTGGGTCGGGAATACGCAAATCCAGAAACAGACTGTCGCCCTCCCATATCTGGTAGAGGTGCGTTGATTGATGGACAACGGGATGGAGTAGGGTATCCGGCTGAGAGTGGGTGGTGTTGCACGCTACCACCAGAAATAAGAAAGGAAACCAGCGAACTGGTCGAGGGGTCATGCCTTGACGCTCCTCGGATGGAACCGCTGCATTTGGTCGCGCAAGAAGTTCTGATCCAAGTGGGTGTAAATCTCTGTGGTGCTCACAGAGCTGTGTCCCAGCATCTCTTGGACCACGCGGATGTCTGCTCCACTCTCCATGAGGTGGGTGGCAAAGGAGTGGCGGAAAGTGTGCGGACTGACCTGCTTGCGGATACCGGCCTCATGGGCGGTTCGGCGAAGCATGGTGAATACCATTTGACGGGTCAATTCTCGGCCGCGGCGTCCCAGGAAGAGGGTGTCCTCATAGCCCACTTCGATGTCCACGAATTTGCGGTACTGGTCGATGTATCGGCTGACAGTGTCCAAGGCCACTTCACCGATGGGGATGATCCTCTCTTTGTTGCCTTTGCCGATCACTTTGACCATGCCCTCTACCTCATCGATGCAGCTGATGCGGAGACCGACCACTTCTGAGACACGCAAGCCGCAGCTGTACATCGTTTCCAAAATGGCGCGGTTGCGAATGCCTTCTTTGCGGGACAGGTCTATCGCGTCGATGATGGATTGAATCTCGTCTACACCCAAAACATCTGGCAGCTTGCGCTCAGGACGGGGAGAGTCCAAGAGTTCGAGGGGGTCTTGTTCTAAGATGCCCTCGAGCAAGAGGTATTTACAAAAGTTGCGGACCCCGCTCAGAATGCGGCTTTGGCTGTTGCGGCTCAGTCCTTCATCGAACAACTGCGCCACAAAGGCGTCTACATGACTGGTTTCAAAACCGCTGGGCTCAAACTTGCTTTTGGACAGGTTCTGAGCAAAGAATGCCAAACGCTGGACATCCCTGAGATAGGCTTCGACAGAATTGGAGCTTAATCCACGTTCAAGTTGCAACCACGAGCGAAACCCCCTCATAGAGGCAGTCCAACCTGCCGCAGCAGGTTTATCGTTGGCCTTGGATTCGTTGATTTCAGGACTCATTGCAATCGACTCTAACACTGGAACTTTCTCCACTCAGGGTATCCAACGCTCACCTGTTTTGGTCAGCGCTTCTTGAACAGATATCCTCTGTCCGTTTCTCTTTGAGACGACGAAAGGACCAATGAACCCGAAGCGCTCATTAAAAGCCTCTCTACAATTTCTCGCAGAACTGTACCCATCGAAGTGACCAAACAAATATTTGACCCACATCGAATCCCTCTCCTCTACCAATGGGAGGCTAAAATTCAACTTCTGTTCGAAATAATCGGTAACCACACGTTTTTTCGTGGCGGCCACTTGGATTTCATACCAGAGGTTATCCGCATCACCCTCTAGTACTAGATCTGTGGTGCTTGAAATTTCGGTCCTCAATGCATCAATTACGGGGATATCCATGGCAGTATCACCAAGAATGAAGGATAATGTCCCTATAAAATCACTCGGCGCGTGTAATCCATTCAATTCGACCATATAAGTAATGCCTCCTGCAGCCTGATAGTCGAACCAAACGAATGAAATCGACCCATTTGATGACTGCACAGTGCTGCCCCCGCCAGAGGTGACATTGGTTCTGGATCCTTCAGGAAGAGACTCCACGCATTTTACAAATCCACCTGAGGGGATATTGTCAAATTCAAGGTTCACCTCAAGTCGGCCATCCCTCATCTTACGGGTTGTTCTCACTGCTGAAGGAGCGCCAATTTTATCCTCTTCATTGGGCATTTCTGCTGCGGAAGAGAGGCCGGTTTCACTGGGTGTGTCCTGGGGTCGTGCGGTCGTGCCAGAGGGGGTGATTTCAAAATGAAATGGGGTCGGACGCACGGTTTCCCTGTCGTTGTTCCTGATAAAGCTGAAGTCCCATTCGAATGATCTAGGCCCCGGGCTGGCCTGAGGAGAAACCTCCAGGTCAAACAACAAGTCGAATTGCTGGGCTTCTGGAAGTTTCAGCCAGCTGATGACGGCCAAGTTTCGTTTTGCGTCAAAAGTCATTCCTCCTCCATGCAGTTGCCGAGCCTGAAGTCGACAATCTGAAGGGAGGGAAATTAAGAGGCGGCCAAAGTACTCGAGACTTCCTTTCGTGACGGTAATGGTCAAAGGGGAGGAGGCTCCGGGTGCCGGGGAAGCCGTCAACCTTCCTTCCACGACCACTCCGCCAGGCACGGCCATGGCCAAGCCTACTGCGAGTGCGAATGAAAGAAGGAAATGGAAAGGCTTCAACTTCACAACAAGCAAGGTCTGCCTGTTTGGGGGTGCTGCTGCACACCCTTATGCAGAGGTGTCGACAATCTTCTGTGGATGTCCTGCACATTAAAAAAGGCTTAAAAGTGAAAATCCCGCAGTGACGTTTCACCGCGGGATTACTTAACCAAATTATCACTTGATGCTCAGCTAGCCGGAGCTAGCCTTCTCACTTAAAACCGGTGCAAGGTACTGAGCGAATGCGTTTTCCGGTATAAATCTTATCCATTCCGAGTTGTTGATTATCTCAAGTTGGGCGGTCATTTCCGCAGTGACCTGCCGGTAATTCGAGCTTAGAATTCCCTTTGCGGGATTTGAGATTCCATCGTACTTTTGCCGCCGATATTGCCTACGATGAAAGAAGGAATCCACCCCGATAATTACCGCACTGTCATTTTTAAGGATTTGACGGCGGATTGGCGCTTCCTCGGAAAGAGCTGCGCAGAGAGCAAAGAAACAGAGCAGTGGGACGACGGCAATGAGTACCCCATCATCAAGGTAGAGGTAAGCTCAGCAAGCCATCCTTTCTACACTGGAAAGAACACTTTGGTGGACACGGCCGGTCGGATCGACAAGTTCCGCACCCGTTACGCAAAGCACAAAAAGAAGTAATCATACTTCCACAACATATTGCAGCGAAAAGCCTGGCCCCTCGGTCAGGCTTTTTTTGTGCGCGCTTGGTCTGAAGGGGCGGGTGTTGGTCAGACGGAGATGACCTCTGTGATTTCGAGCCCGTAGAGGGTCATGCCCTTGGTGACCGTGGCCGTGTCGCTCATGAGTTGAAGGCGTTGGATGCCGAGGTCCCTCAAGATTTGAGCTCCCAATCCGAAAGCCCGTCCTTGTCGCCGCGCCACCTCTGCTGCACTGATGTCAGCATTTGCGCCTTGTACCGTGTTTCTGTGGGCATCGTTTTGCACGGCATCTTCCCAGCTGATGTGGGGCTTTTGCAAATAGACCAATGCTCCGTATTCCATGGCGCCGAGGCTGGCCATGGCCCGCTGTAATGTCTGGCCTTTTCCCAATGCGGCGTCCATCAAGATGTCGAGTTGGGGATGGCTTGCATGCATGCGAACAGGAACGGCGGCGTCAGCAGTCCACTCACCTTTGGTCAGGGCAAAGTGTTCGCTGTCGTCTGTGGTTTGCCGATAGGTGCTGAGCGTGAAAGGGCCGTATGGTGTATGGATTTCACGCGCGCCCGTGCGCTGAATGAGGGTGTCATTGGCAATGCGGTATGCGATCAGATCCTCGATGGAGACGATGCGCATGTCCAAGCGATCGGCCATCTCCAGTAGCTCTGGAAGCCGGGCCATGGTACCGTCGGCATTCATGATTTCAACGATGACGCCTGCCGGCTCCAATCCAGCGAGCCGTGCCAAGTCAATGGCGGCTTCTGTATGTCCTGCCCTCCTCAGAACGCCTCCTTTTCTGGCCTTGAGGGGGAAGATGTGGCCCGGACGGCCCAATTCATCCGGCCGAATGTTCGGGTCGATGAGGGCTTTGATGGTTTTGGAGCGGTCTGCTGCTGAGATTCCGGTCGTACAGCCGTGCCCCACCAAGTCTACACTCACTGTGAAGGGGGTCTCGTAAGCGGCGTTGTTCCGACTGACCATGAGGTCGAGCCCAAGCGACTCGCATCGGTCTTCCACCAACGGCGCACAAATCAAGCCCCGACCTTCGGTGGCCATAAAGTTGATCATCTCAGGTGTGGCAAAACGGGCAGCGGCCACAAAGTCTCCTTCGTTTTCGCGGTCTTCATCGTCGACGACGATGATCACCTTTCCGTTTTTGATGTCTTCAATAGCGTCCTCGATCCGGTCAAGGGGCCGTTGCGGTTGACTCATGTTGCAAAGGTAGCGGGAGGAATGCTCCGAATGGCGCAAATTTGCGCCATGATTCTACCTGTAGTGGCATATGGAGATCCTGTCTTGCGGAAAGAGGCCGCGGAAGTGACCAAGGGCATGGAAGGCCTAGAAAAGTTGATTGAGAGCATGTGGGAGACCATGTACCGTGCAGAAGGCGTTGGGTTGGCGGCCCCTCAGGTGGGGCGGTCCATTCGCATGTTTGTGGTAGACGGTTCTCCCTTTGGGGAAGGTGAGGAGGGGGATGAGGGGTGCAAAGACTTCAAAAGGGTCATGATCAATCCGGTCATTTTCGACGAAAGCGAGGAGGAGTGCGACATGGAAGAGGGGTGCTTGTCCATACCTGGGGTGCGAGAGCCTGTGACGCGACCCGTGTCGATGAAGGTGGAATACTTCGACGCGCAGTGGGTTTTGAGGGAGGAGGCCTTGTCTGGGATAGCGGCCAGGATTGTTTTGCACGAGAACGACCACCTCGATGGGGTGATGATACCAGACTATGCGCCCGCTTTGCGCAAGGCCATGCTTCAGGGTAAACTCAAAGACATCGCCAAAGGGAAAGTCCCTGCAGACTATCCCATGCGTCACCCTTCGAAAAGCGCCCGTTGATGCGGTTTGAATTCATAGCAATGGGAGCCTTGCTGGTGCTGTTTTTTGCAGGCTGTCAAGCGCCAGATGGGCGGTCGGAGTCCCCATCTAAACGTCTCGCTGACATCGAAGCGTCGGAACAGGTGTTCCGCGAAATGCTCAAAGAGAATGCCGATGTGGACTGGGCTGCGCCTGAGGTGCAAGATGCAGTGAGCGGTCTTTTGCGTCAATACGCCGAATTCGCGAACCACTTTCGCGGAGACAGCTTGGCTCCTGCATTTCTCATGCGACGGGCGGATTTGTTGCAGGGAAAAGGGGCCGCAGAGGAGGCGGTCAGACAGTGGATCGATGTGGTTGAAGGGTTTCCGCGCAGCCGGTGGGCGCCTCAAGCCATTTTTCGTGTGGGTTTCGCACGAGAAACGGCGCTCTCGGATACCCTGGGTGCTCTAAAAGCATACAGCGAGTTGATTCAGGTGTACCCTGAGAGTCCATGGGCCGAACAAGCCGGTTTAGCAGCGCAGTGGTTGACCTTTGAGGAAGGGCAGGTTGTGCGCGCCTTGGAAGAGGGCGGAGTGCGCAATCCCTGATTCAGGTCGTCCCCCATAGGGCGTCTGAATCAGGCCAATATTATGTTTACGTAAGGGCCTTCTGAACCCATAGATAGGTGGGGCTTCGGGGGTAACTTGCACGCTGTTACAATCCGATTCAACAATGTCACGATTCCGTTCAGGCGTTCTCCACGGGGAAGAAGTCGCCGCCCTTTTTGACGATGCTCAACAAAGGGGATACGCCCTCCCAGCCGTCAACATCATTGGGACCAACTCCCTCAATGCCACACTTGAGACAGCCGCCGCTGTAGGGTCTCCGGTCATCGTGCAGTTGTCCAATGGCGGTGCGGCATTTTACGCAGGCAAGTCGCTCAAACTCGACCAACAGGCCGGGGCCGTGCACGGCAGCGTGAGTGCAGCATTGCATGTCCATGAGATGGCCCAGGCTTACGGGGTTCCTGTGGTGCTTCATACCGACCACTGTGCCCGGAAATTGTTGCCTTGGATTGATGGTCTCTTGGACCGCGGTGAGGCCCATTTCAAAGCGACGGGAACACCGCTGTTTTCGTCACACATGATAGACTTGTCGGAAGAGCCCATCGAAGACAACATCGCCACCTGCGTTTCATACCTGGAGCGCATGGCACCGCTCGGAATGTATTTGGAAATCGAACTCGGCGTCACCGGCGGAGAAGAAGACGGCGTTGACAACACGGAGTTGGATGCCAAGCACCTTTACACCCAGCCAGAAGAAGTGGCTTACGCCTATGAGCAATTGGGGGCGGTGAGCAGCCAATTCACAGTCGCCGCCGCGTTTGGTAATGTGCACGGGGTCTACAAGCCCGGCAACGTGGAATTGACCCCCGTGATCCTCAAGAACAGCCAAGCGCACATTGCGCAGAAGCACGGGACCGGCCCGCGTCCTGTAGACTTTGTATTCCACGGTGGTTCAGGCAGCAGCGTAGAAGAAATCCGGGAGGCGATTTCATACGGAGCGGTCAAGATGAACATCGACACAGACATGCAGTGGGCCTACTTGAGTGGGGTTCGCGATTACGTACAAGAGTGGTCGCCTTATTTGCAGACGCAGATTGGTAACCCCGATGGGGCGGACCAGCCCAACAAGAAAAAGTACGATCCTCGCGTGTGGCTGCGCTCGGGAGAGCAAGCTTTCGTGAAGCGCCTGACACAGGCCTTTGATGATTTGAACTGCATGGGGCGGAACGCCGGCTGATTTGCCAGTCATGCACGAATCTGGACTTTCTCCTTTTGATTTTGCCGAAGCGGCTGAGCGTCGGTCGGTTCAATCCCATGCGGACAGGCTCAAGGCGAGGGGGTTGAAGGACCTGCAGGATGAGGAGGGCCGCGTAGACCGTTGGGTCCTCAGTCCCGACGACCTGCCATGGCGTTTTGATTTCACCAAGCAATGCATCGACGGTGACGCTTGGACTGCGCTCAAAGGCCTTGCGGAAGATGCGGGGTGGAGAAATGCCGTCGAAAGTCAGTTTCGCGGCAATCCCATCAATGCTACCGAAGGCCGCGCAGTCCTGCACATGGCGCTGCGTGGAGCATCAGGAGATGGATTCAAGGTGCATGACCAGGATGTCATGTCTGAGGTCTTGCAGACCCGAAGTGCATTTTTGTCTTTTGCGGATGATGTGAGGTCAGGAGCTTATGCCACGCATGACGGCGCGCGGTTTACTCATGTCATCAATATCGGGATTGGGGGCTCTGATCTGGGCCCGGTAATGGTCCATGAGGCTTTGGCGGCCAGTCGCTTACATGAAGAACAGAGCACAGACGTGCGGTTCGTCAGCAATGTGGATCCGAGCCATTTGGATTCGGCCATTGCAGGTTTGGATCCGGCCAAAACCTTATTGGTGATTGTGTCCAAGACCTTCACAACGCAAGAAACTATGGCCAATGCGCACCGCGCCTTGGCTTGGCTCAAAAGTGAACTCGGAGAGCATGCCGGTCACCACATCGCCGCAGTTACATCAAATGTGGAAGGTGCTGCAGAGCTCGGCATTGCCCCAGATCGGGTGTTCGGATTTGGTCATTGGGTAGGGGGGCGCTTTTCACTCTGGGGCCCTGTAGGCTTGGCCATCGCCCTCGGCTCGGGCAGCAAGGCATTTCTGGATTTGCTCAGAGGCGCCCGCGCCATGGATCAGCACTTCAGGTCGGAAGATGCAGAGCACAATGTGCCGCTTCACTTGGCATTGATTGAAATTTGGAATGTCAACTTTATGGGGCATTCAAGCCGGGTGGTGTTGCCATATGCTCAGCCTCTGCACAGGTTGCCGGCTTATCTCCAACAGGCTGAAATGGAGTCCAATGGCAAGTCCGTTGGACGAGACGGACAACCGTTGAAATGGGCCACGCACCCTGTCGTTTGGGGAGAGCCGGGAACCAATGGTCAGCACGCGTTCCACCAGCTGCTGCATCAGGGAACCGAGCGTCATCCCGTGGATTTCATGGCATTCAAATCGCCCATTGGTGGCGATGAGCACATGCATCACCTCTTGCTCAACAATGCCATTGCACAAGCCGAGGCCTTTTGTATGGGCAGGGATTTGGATGCAGTGAAGTTGGAAATGGTAGACGGGGGAGCGGATCAGTCCAAGATTGATGCCGTGGCGCCTCACCGTTGTTTTGGCGGGGACCGCCCTTCTACCTTTATGTTGGGCGATGCACTAGATGCGTTTTCCCTGGGGGCGTTGATCGCGGCCCATGAACACAAAATCTTCCTCGAAGGGCTTTTTTGGAACATCTTCAGCTTCGACCAATGGGGTGTTGAGCTAGGCAAGGTGTTGGCCAAACAACTGGAAAAAGGCGGAGACGCCATGCAGTGGACCCCTGGTACCGAGGCGCTGCGAAGGGCCATCCACCCTGGGCACTGACAAAAATCACCGCGCCCGTGTCACAAGGTTGGTTTCGGTTGGCTTAACTTAACAGCCATGCCAAAAACTATGACCTCCCAGCGATATTTTATTGCTGCTTTCTTGCTCTGTGCGGTAATGACAGTGCAGGCTGCTTTCACGGGATTGACTTACGAAGTAGTCGCCACCACTGACCTTGGAACGACTTACAGGGTTTACGCCAATTTTGATGACCCTACCGATATAGCACAGGCGCTTTACGCGGAGGCTCCATTTGCGCTGAGCGTCACCTCTTCAGCGGGGTTCTATCAAGATCCATTGGGCAACTTCACGCCCGATGCCATCAATCCTGCGTTGTACGGCACATTTACCAACCTTCCCTATGACTCATGGATCACCTTGGGCCAAGAAGACTCAAATTATCCCAGCAACATTGGTGTAGTTGGAGGAGCAGGTTGGATTTCTGGATCGCAGGCTTTCGAAGGTGGTGGCAACTTCATTGTGAACGATGGAGTTGGAGGTAGCGTATATGCCCTTCCAGAGCAGATACAGGCTCAGCCAGACGGCAACGGGCAGGTTCTATTGGCTCAGTTGACCACAACGGGGGCATGGAACATGACCTGCAACTTTCAGTGGAGGGATGCCGCTTTAAATGTTTACCAGGAAACAGCGGTTTCCACAGGCCTCGAAATCACCGAATATCAGGGCATCTCGTATGAGTTGGTTGGTGAGAATACCACCGCTCCAGGGTTCGATACCTACCGAGTCTATGCGAACTTTGACGATCCCGCAGCTCAAGTGGTGGCTGTATATGGTTTGCAGGATACTGCGTTGACCATCACGACTACAGGGTCTTTTTATCAGGATCAATTGGGCGGTGCACTATCTACGAGCATCAATCCCATCCTGTATTCTAGTTTCGAAAACCTGCCTTACGACTCTTGGGTAACCATTGGTTCCGAGGACAATACAGGCTCTACAGACTATATAGGGGTGGACTTTATTCCTTTTGAAGCCGGAGGCGACTTGATTGTCGACGATGCGGTCGGAGGCACCTGGTACATTCTTCCCAACTTAGAACCTACTGCCTTTCCAGACCCCGCAGGCCGGGTGCTTTTGGGACAGTTCACTACCGATGGCGTAGTGGACCTCACGCTGAACATCCAGTACCGTTCCGCCGCAGGATTGAACATCCAAGAAACGGGACAGTCATTGACCTTTCCGGTCGTTACGCTCGGTTGCACCGATCAAGGAGCATGCAACTACAATCCTCTTGCAGATTTCGACGATGGGTCTTGCGAATTCTTGACGTGCGCTGGTTGTGACGATGTGGATGCCTGTAACTACAATGCTCAGGCTGTCATCGTGGACAATTCCTTGTGCACTTATCCCACGGGATACCCCACCAATACAGTGGATTGCGATGGAAACTGCCTGAACGATACCGATGGAGACTTGGTGTGTGACGAAGATGAGGTGCCAGGTTGCACGTCCGCAGATGCCGACAACTACAACCCGCTGGCGACCGATGACGATGGTTCATGTCAAATCTCAGGTTGCACCGATGCTGATGCACAGAACTACAACGCAAGCGCCACCGAGGATGACGGCAGTTGTGAATTCCTGATTGTGGGCACCCAAGGCTGCACCTATGGGGATGCAGAAAACTATGATCCATCAGCGTCCTTGGATGACGGTTCTTGCGAGTTTGACTGTTCAGGCGGAGGAAGTTGTGCATACGATACCGACGACAATGGACTCATTGGATCAGCGGACTTGTTGGTGTTCCTGTCGCTCTACGGACAGCCCTGCGGCGAGTAATACTACTACAGGACATCTTCGAGGTCATGGGCATGAAGTGGGCATTGGCTCACTTCATGTCTGTTTAAAGCCACAATCAGAGACAGATTATACCTCTTGGTCGACGACTCTGCCGAAGGTGACGAATATCATATTTAATTCTGTCCTAAAACCCTTATTTTCAAGTCATAGCAAATCTTCCAGCATGAAAATTCCATCTGTAACCCTCAAAGCCCTTTTGTGCGGACTGTTCATGGCAGGGGCATCTTCAATTTGGGGACAAGCTTGTTCAGATGAGGCCGCTTGCAATTATCAGCCAGATGCGGGGCTGTATTGTTTGGAGACGGAGGTGGTGCAAGTGCACGATGAGGGAGACCTCGCGGGAATGACCACTTACAGAATTTATTTTTTGACGTATACAGCGTCGGACTTGGTTTCTGCCGTCTTCGGGGACTCAGAATTCCCCTTGAGCATCACGACCACGACGTCATTCTATCAAAATGCGCTGGGTGCGTCCAACCCTAACGCCATTAACCCGCTTCTGTTTGCCAACTTTCCCGATCTAGAATTTGATTCTTGGGTAACCATCGGCATTGAACAAACGCCCAATGCCTCGCTCGGAGAAGGTGCGATTGATTTGGTCTCCGATGTGGCACAGCCTTGGGATGTTTCCTTCGAGCAAGGAGCAGATGTGGTGATCGACTCGGAAGTGGGTGGGGCTTGGTTTTCTACAAACGACCAGACCAATGGCCTGCCAGATGAGGATGGCCGGGTGTTGCTCGGACAGTTTACCACCGATGGTGAGCTGGGAGGAATGATCAATGTGTCCGTTTTCCCCGCTGGACAGTTGGGGGGCAGCGGCGAATTGGGTACGTATTTGGTCGGAGAAGTATGCGAGTGCACCTACCCAGAGACTTACTATGTCGACAGCGATGGAGATGGGTACGGCGCAGAGGCAGTTTTGCTCTGCGAAGCTGGACCAGGGTATGCCACCCAAGGCGGCGACTGCAATGACAACACAGCTTTGGCCTTTCCCGAAAATCCAAACGACATTATTGGAGACGGCATCGATGGAAACTGCGATGGGGCTGAATCCTGCTACCGTGATGTAGACAACGATGGATACAGGTCTGCAGATACT